>JAITVQ010000028.1 GCA_031285745.1 Puniceicoccales bacterium
TATTTTTGCCACCCTACTCGCCACACCTCAACCCGATCGAACAACTCTGGGCCAACCTGAAACGCTTCTGGCGAAACCATGCTTACCTCTCTCTTAGCGACGCCATTATCACGTCCAACTATTTACAGGATTAACTATATTATGAGAGCGTCCTTTCAGGGAGCTTTCTGGATCAGGCGTTTCTTTATGTAAGTATAATCGGAGGAGTAGCCCATCTTGGGTTTATTTTTTTCCGACCATGGTCCCGGTGGGTTCTGCTCGGATCAACTATTGTGGCAACCATCATTAATCTCTTTTCCGGGATTACAGTCTCAACGGCTCCAGAGACGTTTATCTTTAACGTCGGCGGGCTGTTACTATGGTTTCCTTTGGTGCTCTCTTTTTTCCCGCCCTGCTCGGGCTACTTTTCCTCGAGAAAGCGGGTAATCATTTCTCCCGAATCGTAGGAGACCCAAATGCAACAAACCGCTCCTTTGCAGGAGCGGTTTGTTGTTGGTGCGGAATGTTCCGCTTTTGTCCGCAAGTTACTTTGCGGTATAATCGGCCTGTGATCCTTTGATGTTCTTTTTGGGAACCCAAGGCATGAGGGAGCGGAGGCGTTGTCCGGTTTTTTCGATGAGATGTTTTTCTCCGGCAGCCAGCAGCTTCTTGTAGTTCTTGAGTCCACCCTTGTATTCGGCGACCCATTCCTTGGTGAATTTGCCGGTCTGGATTTCCTTGAGGATCTTCTTCATCTCGGCCTTGGTCTTGGCGTTGATCACGCGAGGACCGCGGGTGATGTCACCGTACTTGGCGGTTTCCGAGATGGAGAAGCGCATGCCGGAGATGCCGGACTCGACCATGAGGTCAACAATGAGTTTCAACTCGTGCAAGCATTCGAAGTAGGCCATTTCCGGCTGGTATCCGGCTTCGACGAGGGTTTCAAATCCGGCCTGCACCAGGGCGCTGGCGCCGCCGCAAAGCACGGCTTGTTCGCCAAAGAGGTCGGTTTCGGTTTCTTCCTTGAAAGTAGTCTGGATGACGCCGGCACGGGTGCCGCCGATACCGTTGGCCCAAGCCAGGGCGATCTTCTTGGCCTGCTTGTCGGCATCCTGGGCGACGGCGATGAGGGCGGGAACGCCTTTGCCTTCCACATACTGGGCGCGGACGATGTGGCCGGGGCCCTTGGGGGCGACCATGGCGATATTGACGCCTGCGGGAGGCTTGATGAGTCCGTAGTGGACGGCCAGACCGTGGATGAAGAGGATGGTTTTACCCTTGGTCAGGTTGGGGGCGATGTCCTTGGCGAACACATCGGGTTGCTTCATGTCCGGCAGTGCGATGAGGATGACATCGGCGCGCTTTACTGCTTCGGCTGTCTCGTAAACCTGGAAGCCTTTTTTCTTGGCTGAATCGACGGATTTGCTGCCCTTGTAAAGACCCACGATCACCTTGCATCCGCTGTCCTTGAGATTCATCGCGTGGGCGTGGCCCTGCGAACCGAATCCGATGACGGCAAGTGTCTTGCCCTTCAGGATGGAGAGATCGGCGTCTTTGTCGGTATAGACTTTAGCTGGCATGATTATATTTGTCTGAGTTGGTAAAAAAGAGGGATGCCTGAGTGGGTTATCCGTTTATTTCTTGGTGGAAAGGGATGCGCCACGTTCCAAGGCGACTTGTCCGGTCCTGGCGAGTTCGACGATGCCATAGGATTCGACGAGGTTCAGGAATGCGGCGATCTTGCGCTCGTTGCCTGTGAATTCCACGATCACGGAGGTGTGTGCCACATCGATAATCTTGGCGCGAAACAGGTCGGCGATTTCGATGATTTCCGAACGGGTGGCCTTGGTGGATTTGATTTTCACGACCACCAGCTCACGGGCTACGTGGTCAATCCCGGTAAAGTCCTGCACTTCGATTACGTTGACGAACTTGTCCAAGGCGCGAACACAACGATCAAGGGCGGCTTCGTCGGCTACTACCGTCGCGGTAATCCGGGAGAGCTTCGGGTCATGCGTAGGGCCGACATTGAGGGTTTCAATGTTAAAGCCCCGTCCGCTGAGCATTCCGGCAACTCGGGCCAGAACTCCGAACTTGTTTTCGACAAGCGCTGACAGGGTGTGTCTTTTCATGTATGCACGAATTCTGGATGGTAGACGGAGAGGGACTCGAACCCCCGACCCTCTCGGTGTAAACGAGATGCTCTAACCAACTGAGCTATCCGTCCGATCAGAAGGGGCGGGATATTGGTTGTGCTGCCTTGTGATGCAAGGAGAAATCGCGGGTTATTTGCTTCTGGCGAAAATAATCCGGGAGTTTTGCAGCCAACTTGCTGGTTCCTCCAAAAATGCCTGCCGGGGGTTGCTACTTTTCGACAACCCCGATCTCGGCAATGGCAATGTGGTTCTTTTCCAAGACGTGGGTGGCCACAAACTTGAAATAGCGGGCCCGGGTTTCAGGGAATGAAACGGTTTGCTCGATGGGATTGGCGCGGAGGTTGCCAAATTCGCCCTTGGCCACCCGGGTCCAAGCCTTTCCGTTGTTGGAGAGATAAAATTCAAACTCATCGACCATTCCGTGTACAGTGCCGTCCTGACGGGGCAAGTAAGTCAATCCGGCCAGTGTTTTTTCTGCACCCATATCGACAACGATCTCTTGCGGAACATCGCGCTCCCCCGAGTTGTCGTGAGTATGCCACAATGTCTTGGGATCGCCGTCGATAGCCCGGCTGGCGGCGGCCCCTTGTGCGGCGTATGAGGTGGAGATGACTTTCCATTGGAATTTTTGCCGGACTTGGGGATTTCCTCCGACCGGAGGAAACCAAGGTTGCAACTCAGGTTCAAGGTAGAGTCCGAAGTCGGACAATGCCGGGGCGACAGGGGATTTGGTTACGCGCACGCGCACCTTGTCTGTTGTCACTTTATTTACTCTCCAGAGTCGGTTGGGGCCGATAGCCTCTGCCTTGGCAATCTCCTTCCATTTTCCGTCCAGCCATGCATCGACGGCTACTCCTTCCAACCGGAGGCCCAGACGGATGTCTTCGCGAAGTCTGACCATGTTGAATGTGCCAGGGGAGGGGAGTTCAAAAACCACCTCGGGGGTTGTAACCGTGTCGTCGGTTACCCATGCGCTCCAGCGATCATCATCCAGCAGTCGTTGAGGCCCGTAAAGAGCCGTGTCATTGCCCCGGATGTTGCTGGCCTTTACAGCGGCATCCTTGGCGAGGTTTTTGCCAAAGGTTTTTCTCAGGTGATCGCCAAATATCTTCAGACTGGATACATCGTTTTCGTGCAGCAAGCCGCGGGCATCGGGTGGCACATTCAGGTTGAGCGTGGCTCCGCGTCCGACCGAATTCAGGTAAAGGTTCATGAGGTTTTCCGGCGAACGTACCTGCAGGTTTTGCTTTTCATGCCAGAACCAACCGGGGCGGATTGAAACATCCGCCTCGGCCTGCACCCACAGTTTCCCGCCGCGAGTGCCTGTTCCCAATTTCCTGGACTCGACTATAATGCCGGGCTGCTCCTTGTCCGTGTAGGTAATGGTAGGCAGGCAGGGATCGGGCGCCAGACCCCGTTCATTGCCGATCCAACGGCTATCGGGGCCGACATCGGAAAACATGATGGCATCAGGCTGCCACTTGCGAATCATTGCCCAGGTGGTCGGCCAGTCGTAATAGGTACTGGGGTTAATCTTCCGCGTCTCCAGTTCTCCCTGATAGCTTACCGGCCCCACTTTTCCCTTGTAGTATCCAGTCCCGCCATTGGCCCCATCCATCCACGCTGAAAAAACAGGACCATAGTTGGTCAGCAACTCCTCCCATTGCTTGCGATATACATCGACATACTCAGGAGTGCCATAGGTAGGATGATTGCGGTCCCACGGGGACAGATATACTCCAAATTCGATGCCGGCCTTTTTGCAGGCGTCGGCAATTTCCCGGACGACATCGCCCTTGCCATCCCGGAATGGACTGGCTGCCACGCTATGTTCGGTGGTCTTGGTCGGCCAAAGGCAAAATCCGTCATGGTGCTTGGCTGTGATAATCAAGCCTGCTGATCCGGCTTCCTTCAACACACCGACTATCTGGTCGGCATCAAACTGGGTTGGATTAAACAATTGCTCGGATTCGGTACCCAGCCCCCATTCACGGTCGACAAATGTATCCACCGTGAAGTGGGCAAAACTATAAAACTCCCGCTCGGCATGTTTAACCTGTCGGGGGGTGGGGAGGGCTCCGTATGGGGCGGGCGGCGGGGTTTCTGCCAGGATGTTGGCCGAGAAACCCAAGGTTCCGGCGGCAAGCAAACTGCTGGCACAGAAATAATGAAAAGGTTTTTTCATGGATGAGGAAGTGGGTGAACGAATGAAGGTTTGAGGTCAACGTTTGCCTGAGAGGCGCCGTTTCAGTTGTGCCGTGTGAATATCCCGGGGCACCAACTTATCGGGCGGGATTGGCTCAAACCAACGCCCCGAGGAATTTAGTTCAGGTTTTTCAGTGGAGGTGACGCCGACAAAGTTCAACAGCTCGGGACCAAAGGCAGGCTTGGGCCAAGTGATATTTCCTTGGGAACGAATATTCCAGAATGTGCCCCATGAGGCACAGTTTTTCCCCAAGGCGGCACCGCCTCCGCAATCAAAAGCGCGGGTACCCTTCTCGATATCAATGTCTGAAAAAAGGTTTCCGGTCGGAGCCCGCTCATGATGGTCAAACGCGATATCCGGACCTTTGCCCTGGGAGATGACATTGAAGTATGAGCCGCTTGATACCGTGAGGTCGTGAATGTAGCGGACCTGGAATTCGAACTGGGTGAGCAGGTTTTGGGTTCCGCCGAAGATCGTGCCATGGTGACCGCAATTACCCCGTTTGTCCGGCTTCCGGTTTCCCTTCCAGATAATCCCGGTGAAGGTGCAAAAATGACTGCTGGTGAAAAATCCGCTGTCGGCATTTTCGAAATGCACATTGCGCACCCAGCAATGGGCGACCCGGGAAAAGCTGATGGGATTGTATCCGGGTTCCCGGAAGTGTCCGCCGTAAGTGGTCACGGGAAATTCGAAGGAAAGGTGCTCAATCCCGGATTCGGTCATGGATGGCGAAAACAGTGAAAAACTTGCTCCCCATTCCGGGCGGAAATCCATGGGCACGGTTCTTTCCAGCGTAATCTTGGTTCCGCTCATTCCCGCGACTCTCACAGGAAATTCAATGCCATGACGCTTGGGAAAATTGTCTGTCTTTCCAGGAGTCCCGTTGTAGAGGTAATTCACAAAACTCATATCGCCGGGGTCGCTTTGCCGTAGTAGAATCCAGTCTCCGCGCTTGAGGCTGGGGCGCTCGCTCTTTTCCAGTGTGATAACATTGGTAGCCCGCTCTACGTTAGAAGCGATTTTGAATGAGGCCTTGCGATCGCCATAATTTCCCCGGAAGGTGATGAACCCTTGGCTCCAGGAATAAGCCTGGGTCGGTGTCCCGCCGGAATTCTTGACCGGGGCCGGCTTGATTTCCGAAAGTGACTTGGGAAAGTAAAGGATGGTTTTCTCCGGGCCTTCCCCGCGCAAGACGATGCCACTGTTTTTCAATTCGAGGAAATCCGTGATTACATAGCGTCCGGCGGGGATCAATATTGCGCCGGGCTTTGCCTCGGCCAATGCTTTCTTAAAGGCGGCCGTATCGTCGGTTTTGCCATCCCCCTTGGCTCCATAATTTCGGATGTTGGCAACGACCCGAACCTCAGGCAGCGGTTTTTCTCCGCATTGATAACCTGTCCAGGAGTAATCCGGCAAACGACTGCCCGGCGACCATCGTTCCCCGTTGTTGCCCCAAAGGAGTGAGGTTTCTGCGGGTGACTGCACTGGGGTAAATGCAACGATTCCGGCAAACAGGAGTAGGGCAGCGCGCAAGACCATATAAACGATGACACGGACCGTCTTTATCGGTTCCGCATGCAGGCCTTTGTTGACAGAAAATTTATTTACCAGACAGTCGATGGTTATGAAGGCGATCCGAAGCCCCAAGGTGTTTGCGCTAGCCCTGTCTGTAATAATACTTTGCCTGGGTGTCGCATTGATCATTGCCGGACAGGATGAGCCTCCGCCGAATGTGAGTGATTTGGAGTTGTCATATCCAGAAACCCCGTCTCGCAGGTCCTTTAATGCCTATTTTCCTAGGGGAAAGGGTGTTTTGTCACGCGATATTTCGGATGAACTAGGCAGTCTTGAACAGGAGGCGTTCCAAGAGGTTTGGAAACTCAAGAACAATTACTTATATCGGGACGCTGCGGAGCGTTGGAATAACGAGGCTATGAGTGTTGCGCTTGCGCGAATTGATCCGCAGTTTTGGACAAATTTGGACCAGGCTTTGCAGGCCCCCAGGGAGTTCTCACTTCAGCCCGAAGGAGTGCTGGAAACCATTAATCTGGCCAGGCTCATAAGGTATCAGGCTTGGAATCTGGTAAGAAACGGAAATCCGGAAGCCGGGTTGCGTTGGGCCACCAAGAATCTGGAGTTGGGAAATGCGTTCTTGGAGAACAACCCCCACGTTGTATCCGGTTTTGGGGGGACGGCGATCTATGCCATCGGATACGGGATTATCTGGGAGATTGCTTCGGCCTACCCGGTGTCGCCGGAATGTTTGCGCGAGTTACGCACCATTATTCGTGAGACACGTCCCTCGGACGATTGCCTTAGGAATATATTTCGCGGGGAGTTTTTTTATCTTCAGGCTCATTTTTCGATATTAACGAAGGAATTATCCCAGTATCGCCTTTATTTCGCTGCCGGAAGTCAAAAATGGACATTGTCTCGTGTGCTTACGGGTGAGTTTGCCGACTTGCCGAATGCCGAGAAACTTCTGTCTCAGAATGTTCTCTATAAGCCCAATGCTACTGAGCGATTACATGCCGACTTGTGCCGGATATCACTCCAGAGGATCGGTCTTGATGCCCAGAGTCTGCAAAAAATTGCCGAAGCTCCCCAAGTGATTAACTTTGAAAAAAGCATTCGACGGGCATTCCCTTTTGATCCGAGAAATACCATCGGACGGAGATTGTTGGAACCGCGCTTGTCCGATCATGTTTCGTTTATGAAACGCTGGTTATCCGTCAAGTCGATGGGGTCCGCGTTGGAGGCTGCTCTGGCAGTTCGGGAATACGAAATGAGGCACGGCAGGTTGCCGGAGGCATTGGAGGAATTGGTGCCGGACTATCTGCCGGTGGTTCCGGTGGACTACATGGATAGCCAGCCTGTTCGTTACTCCAAGGAAGAACGGGTGGTTTGGTCGATAGGAAAGAATCTTGATTTGGCCATCCCTTTACCCGATCCGAATGCTTATGATGAACGCCATGAGTTTATCTTCCGCATTCCGCCCATGAAAAATGAATGATGATTGTTTCAGGTCGGTCGTAACGCTGTCATGGCCATCCTCTCTTCAATCGATTAAATTATGAAGATCATTCGAAACCCCAAGGTCATTGCCCTGATCTTATCATCGCTGTTGTTGTGTGTGGGCATTGCGATAGTCAACGTCGCGCAAGACGAACCGCCCCCGGATGTGAGCGATTTGGAAATGCCGGAGTCAAAATTATCCGATGATGCTTTTCAGCTACGGGTGATCCGGGGGGAGTTGGGTATCAGTAACCAGATTGTTCGTGAATTGGATGATCTTGAGAACGCGGGGAGAAATAATGTTCTTAGACACAGTGCCGGATCGAGGTTCAGCGAGATTGCCTCAAGATGGGATGGTCCCCAGATGGATGTTGTACTTGCCAAGATACCTACTGATTTTTGGCCAAACTTGGATGATGCAATGCAAGCGCCGAAGGAAAGGACATGGCATTTTGGGGAGAGTCTGTCTAATATAAGTCTGGCGCGAGTGATGAGATACCGGGCATGGCGGCTGGCCCAGAGTGGAGACGCTGATGTCGCTTTATTGTTTGCCGGAAAAATTGCCAAATTGAGTCATGCGCATGGGGAAATTTCGGCCGATGGGGTTGATGCCATGGTAATCTTCATGGTGATGGAGATTGGATATCAAACAATATGGGACATTGCTGCCAATTTTTCTGTTTCAAGCGAGAGCTTGCAACAAGCACGCCAGATGATCCAGGAATCTCGATTTACCGATGACCAGCTTAGGCTCATGTTTCGAAGAGGGTTTTCCATTGGATCAAAAATCGTCCGGGTTTATTATGAAGAGGTCCAGCTTGATGGTATTTGGGAAGATGGAGCGTTCATCGGCGAGCCGTATTGCCAAGATAATTTTATGACATTACCGGGCGCGAACCGAATTTTGCCGTCGGCATTTTTATATAAGCCCAACAAAACTTTGCGACTGCGGGCAGATTGTTTTCGAGAGATGATGTCTTGGATTAAACCGGAAACAGATGGTCGAGCCGCGCAGCAATTGATGGATGATTTCAAGAAAAACAAAATAAGATCCCTAGCTCGGGGGCGCTTCCTTTATGATCCCTACGATGCGTTGGGTCGGGCCGCGGTTGTCTGGAGTATTGATGGGTTTCCGAGTCTTTTGAAACGGAAGTTGTACTATGACTCTAGTGCCTCGGTAACGGAAACTGCCCTGGCAGTTCGGGAATATGAAATGAAATATGCCAAATTACCGGAGTCATTGAGCGAGTTGGTGCCGGAGTTTTTGTCCAGCGTGCCTACCGATTATATGGATGGACAGCCTATCCGCTACTCCAAGGAAGAACGGGCTGTCTGGTCAATCGGCAAGAAGTTTGACCTGACCATTCCGCTACCTCCTCCGGGTTCAAATGACGAACGACTGGACTCTATTTGTCGTATTCCAGTACTTCCTAATAGGTAGCCTGTCTTTCTCAAGACAGTTTAATGCGATGGTTCATTGACTTACATATAATGAACTGGGTCGTTTTCGCTCCAAGCGAAGGCATGAAGTACAATGGACATGGTCATTTCGTCCACGAACAAAAGGGCCATGTCCACTGTACTTCATGGTTTCGTCCGTGGAGGATTGTGACACGTACAGTGACATTCATGGTTTGTTTTTTGTCGGAGGAGCCGTGTCCAGTGTACTTGGTGGTTTCGTTCACGAACGAATATTACACGTACAGTGTACATGAGGGTTTCGTCCGTAAACACAGAGGCCATGTCAGTGTACTTCATGGTTTCGTTCGTGGAGGAATATGACACGTGCAGTGACATTCATGGTTCCGTCGCTGTCAGAAGTACCATGTCCACTGTACATGGTGGTTTTGTTCATGGAGGAATATTACACGTACAGTGTACTTCATGGGAATGTTCGTGGACGAAAGGGACATTTCCAGTGTGTTTTGCCCCTCCGTCGGTAATTAATCAGGTGTCGGACGGGGCCATTTGACAGGAAAATTAGAGCAGAGAGGAAACCCACGGATAGACGGATGCAGAGAGGATAAAACGGACGCGCGAAATATTTCTGCATTAGTTCCGAACGACATAATGTTTCTTATCTTATTTATAGAACTTCATCTTTTGTTTAAGACAGGATAACAGGATCAACAGGATGTCGATAACCTCCCGTATACTATCCTGTAAATCCTGTCATCCTGTCTGTCTTAAATAAAAGGGTAAAGGCACAGAGTTGATGTGAAATTTAAAATAAAAAGTTTAAAATTTAAAGTAAACTTCTCTGTCCTGAGTTATGGTGATTTCCCAAATTAAAACGCTCACCTATTCCAGGGACTTCTCGTTTTCCTGTCGATAATCTCCGGCATTCTATCCTGTAAATCCTGTCCATCCTGTCTCAAACAAAAGGAGCAAAGGCGTTTGTTGAAAACGCCATATCTGTTGATTGCACAAAAAAAGCGCGGATTAGCTCCGCGCTTTTTGTTTGGGTTTGAAGGTAGGCTTACAGCGACTTCACGGCAGAAACGACGGCATCCTTGGTGATGCCGAGTTCCTTCATGACGACATTACCGGGTGCGCTCAGACCGAACGTGTCGTTGCCAATCACCTTGCCGGATGCGCCGACATATTTCCACCAGAGTCCTGTCACGCCAGCCTCAATGCTGACACGCTTGGTGCAGGTTTTGGGCAGCACGCTTTCACGATATTCGGGTGTTTGTTTATCGAAAATTTCAAAGCTGGGCATCGAAACAACACGAACGCCGTTACCCAGTTCCTTGGCGGCTTCCAGTGCCAGCGAAAGTTCGCTGCCGCTGGCTAGAATGATGGCGGAAAGCGGGGCGGTTTCCTTGTGTGCGATATAGCCGCCCTTCAGCGTACCCTCGCGGCGGGTTTCCACCGGGATGGAGTCGAGCGACGGTACATTCTGGCGGGAAAGGCTGAGCGCAACCGGGCCGTTGGCACGCGCCACTGCATACCCAAATGCTGCTGCGGTTTCCTCGGCATCTGCGGGACGGATGACATCAAGGTTGGGAATGCAACGCAGGGCGCTGACCGTCTCCACGGGTTGATGGGTTGGTCCGTCTTCGCCGACCCCGATGGAATCGTGGGTAAAGATGTAGAATACCGGTAGTTTGGCGAGCGCAGCGACGCGGATGCTGGGCCGCAGGTAATCGGAGAACGTGAGGAAGGTGGCGCCGCTGGGAGTGAATACGCCGTGGTAGGCGACACCGTTCATGATTGCTCCCATCGCATGCTCACGGATGCCAAAGTGGTTGTTGCGTCCGGCAGGAGTGGCGACGTCGAAATCTCCCGCGTCCTTGATGTAGTTCTTGGTTGAGCCGTGCAGGTCTGCGGAGCCGGAAATTACCAATGGGCGAACCTTCGCAATGGCATTCAGGCTGGTTTCACCCGAGACACGGGTGGCCAGATTGTTTTCTCCAAAGGCCGGAACGGCGGCAGTGAGTTCGGCAGCGGTACCATTGTCACGGGCGATCCCCTTGTCGAGCAGGGCGGCCTTTTCGGGATTGGCCTTGCGCCATGCCGCGTAGGTTGCCTGCCATGTGTCGTATTGTTTCTTCAACTCGGCAGCATGTCCGGTGAAGTAATCGTGTGTTCCTTGGGAAACAAAGAATTTCTCCTCGGGAAGACCCAGCGCCTTGCGGGCGGCATCGACAAACTTTACTCCCCCTTCCCCGTGGGCCTTGCTGGTGCCGGCCACTTCGGGAATACCTTTGCCAATGATGGTCTTGGCAATGATGAGCTTGGGTTTTTGGTTCTTCGCTGCCTTGGCTTCGGCGTAGGCTTTGGCCATGGCGGCAAGATCATGCCCATTCACGGTCCACACCTGCCAGTTCAATGCTTCATAACGCATGGCGGCATTTTCATTCTGCGTCTTGGCAGCCATTGCGTCGAGAGTGACGTCGTTGGAGTCGTAGATGAGGACCAGGTTATCCAGTCCGAAACGCCCTGCGAATGAGGCTGCCTCGTGGCTGATGCCTTCCTGCAGGCAACCATCCCCGGCCAATCCTACGACCATGTGGTCAAAAATGGTGTGTTCCTGGGTGTTGAAATGGGCGGCGGCCATCTTGGCAGCCATTGCCATGCCGACGATGTTGCCCGTTCCTTGCCCCAATGGGCCGGTGGTGGCCTCAACGCCGGGTGTTTCTCCAAATTCCGGATGTCCGGGCGTCTTGCTGTGCAGTTGGCGGAAGTTTTTCAACTCCTGCAAAGGCAGATCATAGCCAGCCAGGTGCAACCATGCATAAATAAACATGCTGCCGTGTCCGGCAGACAGGACAAACCGGTCACGGTTGATCCACTGGGGATCGGCGGGATTATAACGCAGAGCCTGCCCAAACAGGACGGCTCCAATCTCGGCGGCACCGAGAGGCAGCCCGAGGTGACCGGATTTGCAGGCGGCGACGGCATCCATCGCGAGCCCGCGGGCTTCGTTACTGGCTTGGGTGAGGGCGGAAACGTTCATCGTGTCCGCAGGAAAATGCAAACCCCGGGCAGGTCAAAGGGAAAAGAGAATTCTGGTTTTAATAGACCCCTTTGAGAATATCGCTGGAAAAAGATACAAAATTGACGGGCGGAAAATGAGAAAATGTTTTTCTCTGCCATGACCAGCCTTGGAGGCTCCCACTATTTGAAGTTTTGACCTATGAAGGAGCTACTCGTCTTTACGTCAAACGCTTCAATAATATACCTCTGCTTGAAGCGTATGATTCGTCATATTTGGTGAAATTACCGAACAACGCCCCCCACGATGTGCGTGGAGGCGTTGTTTGGAAAAACGGTTTTTATTCGATTATTTTCGAAAACGGCGTCTAACCAACATCAAGGCACCTATTACCCCCAACGCACCCATTGTATAAGTTGATGGCTCAGGGATGACCGAAATTTGGATAGGGCCAATCCCTGAGTATTGAGAGTTTCCTCCGACATAAATTCCTCCAGCAGTTGTAAAATCAACATTTGAGATATCAATGTTATCCTGCAATAAGGAGCCTTCTCGAGAAAAACTGGCACTATTGTTTATCAGATCCAAGCTAACCGTGTAAGAGAAAATGCCATTGTTGGTATCGCCATACGCGTTTCCTGAAACCGAATAATAGTTAACCCCAGCGTTTGTTTCAGAATAATAGGCATTTTTATTTGTTCCTGTTCCACGTCCTCCACCGACTCCAAATAGAATATTTCCCGAAGTGTCGGTAAGTCCGAATACGATGCCTGATGCATAGGTCCCGTTCGCATTTCCGTTTGAACGTGCCGAAAAATTAATTTCCACGGATGTATCGCTGCTTATGATGCTATAACCAAAGCCAGCATCATTTAAACGCACAAGGGTATAGTGGGTAGAGTAATCGCTGACGATGTTGTTATTTCGTGCATACAGAATACTTCCACTTGATGAAGTTATCCATTTGGATAAATCCCCTGACGATCCTGTTCCCCATTTCCATCCATCGGTGCTAAGTACCGTGTTTGCTACTCCAACATTTACCCCAAAATCGTAATTTGAAACGGTGGCTCCATAGGCGGTCGAATGAGAAACTCCGACAAAACTCAAGACAGGGACGAGGAAGAAAGCTGATGAACGGAGATTCATGGTAAATGAAATCAAGTATGGCCGTAACTCGTTGGCAATAAAAATCAGAAACTATTCTGAGTAGACGGGCGCAACCCAGGTCTTCTCCTTGGCGCCACGGTACATGGCTTCCATTACACTTACTCGGTAGGCAGCCTCGCTGGCAGTAACAAGTGTGTCTACTTTTTTGCCGGAGACCGCATCGAGAAAAAGAGGAAGCGGACGGGGCAAATCTTTCGGCAGTTTCTCTACCAAATCCAGTTTTGGCCGTCCTTGCT
>JAITVQ010000252.1 GCA_031285745.1 Puniceicoccales bacterium
CACACCTCAACCCGATCGAACAACTCTGGGCCAACCTGAAACGCTTCTGGCGAAACCATGCTTACCTCTCTCTTAGCGACGCCATTATCACGTCCAATTATTTACAGGATTAACTATACATACAAGGCCGCTTTTTCAAATCCCGCAGGCTGGACTATCTCGGCAGGAACTGGCGGTGGTGGAAAAATCTTTCGGAACGCAGATTCTTCCAGCGATGTCGCTGGCAAAAATTGAGGACTGGAAGCATAGGCCACCAGACTGCTTCTCAATTGCCGGGCAGCAGGCCGGGTTTCCAGATTGGTCGTTATGTCATATCCCGAAACAAGGAGTCGCCCCTTGCCCACCCTGACTTCGAATAAAGAACCGAGTTTTCCGCCATAGTGAAAATCGTGCACAGGCTGAATAATCGGACGATAATCCTTGGGAAGATCGTTGAGAAGAAAGCCGTGCGCATCTCGGCAAAGCTCCTGCCATTGCCAATCCAAAGCCGAATCCGTGGGAAATTTTGCCAGGGCCCGATGCCGGTTCTGGATAAGCGCACCGAGGGTTTCGGTTTGCTGGCCCGGAAAAAAAGAGGCCGACCAAAACAATGGCTTAAAGCGGGCATAGCGTTCGCCGCCTTTGCCGTGGCGATGCGCGTCAAAGAGCACAGGCTTGCCTTGTTGCAACGCCTGCAAGGCGACACCGCCATCGTCGGTCAACACCAGTCCGTCGGGAACATCTTCTGTCACCTGCTGGGGAAACACCCAGATATTCCAATCATTGACAAACTCTGTTCCCGCCAGACGAACCTCAAGGGCAAGCCTCCGGGCAGGTGTTCCTAGTTTTGCGAGCGGGACTCGAACTTCTCCAAGGCGGGTAACAGAACCCAGCCCAAGGGTAACAGCCGGAAGCTTTCCCTCGAAGAATACCTTCCCGGCAGTGTCATAAATCCGCCATTGCGGACTGGCACCCACCAGCGGCTTTTCTCCGTAATGGGCGACCTCAATCGTGGCGGAAAATGTTTCGTCCTCGGTCCAGGAGTATTTTGAAAAACGGGCAAGTGGGACGGTGGTATTGCAATAGCGCCGGAACTCCTCCGCCGTCAGAAATCCTTTGCTATCGTAGAAAGAATCCAGCCACCCGATCAACGCCTCACCTTGGCCGGAGTAATCCTGCATACTGAGCAGGCTGAACCCAGTGCAGGAAGGCGTGCGGAAAAGTGCTTCTATTCCCTCCTTGTAAATGAGCCGGTTCATCCGCCCTGAGGCTGCCTGAAAATCCGCGCTCTGCTCCGCGACACCACTGCGCACCGCCAGTTCGCGAAACTCTTCCAAGTTACGCGCCCGGACCACCCCGGTGTACTTTGCGATCTCGTTCCAGTTGGGATAAACAGGCATTTGCCCCAACTCGTGGGCGATGACAGGGACAGGCGCGCGGGAGTAACTTTTCTCATAATCCCAATTCGTATCGGGCCGTCCGCTGGTATTTACAGTACCTCCGACACCAGGGATATTGTGGGTGTCCTGAAAATCGTCGTTGGCCATAATGGCCCGTGCGGAAGAAGCCGCATAAAGAATCCTCGGATCGTATTGTTTCCATTTCCCGATCCACTCATTCATCACCTCGAAATTCGAATTGCCCAGTTCGTTTCCGATATTGAAGAAGCAGAATGACGGGTGATTTCCGTAGGCATCAAACATGCGGCGAGCTTCCGCCTGTACATAGGCATCAATGGTGCGGTCCCCCTTCCCCACGCCTTGCGGATAACCCAATGTATCCATGCCCAACCGTCCCTTGCTGCTCATCCAATAATCTATCCACAGCACCTCCGCCTGAATATAGATACCCAACTCGTCCGCAGCAGAAAAAGCCGCCTCGGGAGGACACCAGGAATGAAAACGCACCTGGTTGAGTCCGTGCTCGCGGTAGATTTTAAAAATGCGCCGCCAGACATCAATATCGTCAGGCGGATAGCCAGTCAGGGGAAAATGAACGCAATCCAAATTTCCGCGGATGAAGGTAGGGATCCCATTAACAGTGAGGTGTGGCCCTTGCCTGCCAAGAGTGCGAAAACCGAAAACATGGTCGCGCGGGGAATCGACTCCATCGCTGCTGCGGATTCTGGTTTCCAGAATGTAGAGTGGCTGGGCAAACTCACTCCATGGCTGGGCCTCGGAAAGGGGCACCTGTGTTTTGACAACATTCTCACCCGCAAGAATTGAGATATCCTTGGAGGCTTGGCTAATCACCACTCCATCATTTTTTCTCCTGACGGAAAATTGCAGTGATACCTGTTGGGCAGTGCCGGAGTTATGAACCAATGTGGCTTCCACCTCCACGGTCTTGTTGCCTGAGTCAGGAAAAGTGCGGATCAGCGTTGCCGCGACAGGACCACGTGGGCGCAATGAAATTTCGCCGATCACCCCATTCCAGATAATCTGAGTGGCTTCGGTATAAGCGTGCCCCTTGTCCCCGATCGGATGGATCATCGCATTATCAATACACAGCGTCAGGATATGTTTTCCGGGAGTAATTTTGCCAAGATTATGAACATGCGGAGTCCCCAGAGAATCCTGCGGAGCACCAACGGACCTTCCATCCACCCATACCCGACTCTCCCACAAGACACGCCCGAGACGCAGTTCAATATCACGCTCCCGCCAGTTGTCAGGAATATCAATTTCCCGCTGATACCATGCCTTGCCAATATAGCGATGCACCCGGGTCAGCATCCCGTAATCAGACCCCGTGGTAGGCGTCCCGATTCCAGCCTCATCAAGGGTGCCCGGAAGATGAATTTTTAAATCGCACAGGGATTGTCCGGCCCAATTTTCGGCATCGCCCCGATTGTCAGGATCAAGCCGAAGATGCCAGGTGCCCGCCAAGGAATAAGGTCCCCGCGCAGCCTCTTTCACATTCAGAGACTCCGCAGCACAGATCGCGCCAAGCCCGAAACACCAAAAGAACAGCACACCGAGCACTGTCATCATGAAACCAAATCGATTTCCGGCAAAAAACACTTGAGGGGAAGTAGTTTGCCCGGGACCCATAAGCCAAGCCCCGGAATCCAGAGAGACAGTTCCCTAAGCGTTTTGTTGCTTCGAAAATGGATTACTCCGATTCCCCTGCCTGCGTATCAGGTTCAAGGATGAACGTATACTGGTCGGGACTATGCTCCTGGGATGCCGGTGACGCTAGCCCGATCAAGGGAATCAGGACGCACACTCCATCAAGTAGATCCGCCTTCCCCAACACACTTAGCACCCGGGTAGTGGTTCTCTTAACCGGGAGATAGCCGTCCAGACTCACTTCGATGACTGCGTCGCTATCCCTGGACACGGTATAATTTTGCACCGGAGTTTTTCCGACCGGCTCCCCGTTAATCACAACTTCGGCACCCGGAGGTTTCGAGTGAATGGATATTTCCTGGTAGTTGCTCCCAAAGAACAAGGAGCATCCTGCAACGGGCAGGCAAAGCAGAAAAATCGGGGTACTTTGCAAAATATTCACGAGAGAGATTTAGCAAAAAAACTTCCCGACATTCAAGCCGTATCACAAAGGCCTTTGCCTATGGGAAAAATCAAGACCTGGCCGAATTTCGACAAAACCCATGTTGCCTCTCCGGGAAAAAACGCTTCGCTAGCCCCCTAAACAGCCCAACAAAGACAATGCCTGTCTCCGCCAAACAGAGTTTTGATTATGAAACAACCTTCACGCTGGAGGATTTGCGGAATTGGCGACGCGACAAGCCTTCCCTGGCGGTTGTCGGCAAGCCGATCAATCACTCGCGCAGCCCCAAGATGCATAATACTGCGCTGGCCGAACTCTCCAAGACCCTGCCCCACTTTTCCGATTGGAGGTATTTTAAGTTTGAAATTGATCCCGATGATCTCGGGGAGGCGCTGCCCCTCTTTCATAAAAATCAATTTGCCGGACTAAATCTTACCCTGCCGCACAAGGTAATCGCTTGCGACCATGTGGTCGGGCTGTCAGGCATCGCAAAAGCCATTGGGGCCGTAAACACCCTCATCTGGCATGATAACGGTTTCTACGGCCATAATACCGATGGGCCTGGATTTGCCCGCGCCCTGCGCGAAGATTTGGGAGAATCCCTCCACGGGGCGAATGTAGTGCTGCTGGGAGCAGGCGGAGCCGCCCGGGCGATTTCGGCCATCGCGCTGGAAGAAGATTGCCGGACGTTGTGGATTGGCAATCGCGACCAAGGCCGGCTGACCGGGTTGATCAACCAAATCAGCACCTCATACCCCGAACGGGCCGGACGAATACACGGGTTTAAGTTGAACGAGGTTCCCACCGATCTTCCTGCCAAGTGCATTGTCATCAATGCGACATCCTTCGGACTGAAACCAGGAGACGGCTCCCCATTTCCCCCGGAACTTTTTGTGCCGGGAATGATCGCCTATGACACTATTTATGAGCCTGAGGAAACCACATTCCTGAAAGCCGCCCGGGGGGCCAAGGTCCCCGCTGCCAACGGGCTTTCGATGCTTTGCTGGCAGGGCGCATTGGCACTGGAGCTATGGACGCATGCCCGCGCACCGGTGCATGCTATGCTTGCGGCCATTGGAAAAAGCTGATTGCTGGCAGTATGTCTTTTGAATATTTTCAACTGGTGCAGGACAAGATGCCGTGGTTTTTCACAGGCGTGTTTGCTGTGTTTGGCGCCATTGTTGGCAGTTTTCTGAATGTGTGCATTTTTCGTATCCCACGGGGAAGGTCTGTCATATCACCGCCCTCCCAATGTGCCTGCGGGGCGGCAATCCCCTGGTATCGCAACATACCCATCCTGGCCTGGTTGGTACTGCGCGGGAAAGCACCCTGTTGCGGCCAATCCTTCAGCTTTCGCTATCCGCTTGTCGAGGCACTAACCGCCGGGCTTTTTGCGCTCTGCTGGGCATTGCTCCCCTGGCAGCAAGCCGTGCCCGGAGTCGTGTTCATGGCGCTTCTGGTAGTCTTGGCGTTCATCGACCTAGATACCATGATGTTGCCTGACGGTCTGAATGTCGGATTGGCCATGGCCGGATTGGCATTTTCCATCGCTCTCCCGGCATTGCATGGAGAGACGCATCACTCGCTCTGGCTGGTCAACGCCATCCGTTCCCTATGCATCGCCGGGACGGGAATGCTGGTCGGGGCCGGGCTGGTTTATTGGTTTCGCCTGCTCTCTTCCTTGGTTCTGGGTCGGGAAAGCATGGGCGAGGGAGATATTATCTTGTTGGGAGGAATCGGTGCCTTTTGCGGTTGGCAAGGGACCATTTTTGCCATGTTCGGCGGTGCCGTAATCGGAACGATGATAATCATTCCTTTTCTGGTGGCCCGGAAGCTTATAGGCAAAAAGATGACCGGTTTGGAAAGAAATCTCATGGCTGCACATGCTTCGTATGAAGGTGATGAGTTCGCCGAGGATATCGCGTCGCCATCCTTTGGCATTGCCGTGCCTTTTGGCCCATGGCTGGCAATAGGCGGGGCAATCTGGTATCTTTTCCTCCGAATCCCCTTTTCCCATTACATCGAGCACTTTAAATCAGTGATTTTGACAAATTAACCGGAAAAATGAAAAACGTCCTTTACAGGCAGTAACCTCTTGCTAGGTTTAAGTCTCACAATCTTTACGCCCCATCCACATGAACATCCTGCGTCCCCTCGCTCTTTGCGCCGCCGTTACAGCCATCACAGCCTTTTCGGGTTGTGGAACAGCTTACGACACCGACAATCATGGCAAATCCGTCCAGTTGGAGCCTAGCCATAACTTTTTCGGAATCGTAAAGACTTCTCCCGGTTCATTCATCCCAGTCGAAAATAATAGCACAGTTCGTTTGAGCTCTGACGAAATTTACGCTGGTCGCGATATTTCAGGCAATAATGTCAGCCTCTTCTGGGGTGCCTTGACATTTACTGACTACTAAGTCGCCTGGTAAAGCAGTCTATTTTCATGAAAAAGCCCCGATATCGGGGCTTTTTCGTTTTCATATCCCGGAAAACCTATGCATTACCTTCTATTTCCAGTTTGTAGCCAAGCAAGATGACTGCACCCGTACACGCCAACGTCTCCCGACACCTTCACCAAGCCGCCCAAGCCAATCCCGGCTTCTGCGCAGTCCGACTGCCCAATGGAAGAACCGCCTCTGATGATATCCGGTATATCGAAAGAACCTTTGCCCAGCTTGATCGGGAAAGCGATGCAGCCGCAGCACTTTTTGCCCAACGAGGACTCCTCCCCGGGACAAAGACCTTGTTACTCGCACACCCCGGGCTGGATTTGATTCTAAGTATGTTTGCCCTGTTGAAGCTCGGGGCTGTCCCGGTCGCCATTGATCCGGGCATGGGGATGAACGCGTTCCTCAAGTGTGTAAAAACCACCAAACCCGAAGCCATCCTGGGGCATTCCCTGCCGCTCGCAATTTCCCGGTTTTTCCCAGGAACCTTCGCCAGTGTACGCACCCGAATTGTCATAGCGGACAAACATTTTGTCCGGGCCATTGAGGACCTCGCCCCAAAGCTCCCGCCCGAAGGCCGTCCCATCTTTGCTGCCGACGGAGACACCCCTGCGGCCATCCTGTTCACCTCGGGCTCCACCGGCGCCCCCAAGGGGGTCCGCTACACGCACAGCATGATGGACGCCCAATTGAATTTTGTCCGGGACCAATATGGCATTATGTCCGGCGAGGTGGATTTGCCGATGTTGTCAGTGTTTGCATTATTTAACCCTGCATTGGGAACCACCACGGTTACCCCCGAAATGAACCCCTCGCGGCCCGCTTCGGTTAATCCTGAAAAAATCGTCAGAGCCATTCTCCAAAACAACGTCACCTATAGCTTCGGGTCTCCCGCCATCTGGGCTAAAATATCCCGTTACTGCAAACGACACAGCCAGTCGCTGCCATCCATGAGACGGGTGCTTATCGCAGGAGCACCAGTGCATCCCCGCCTGCTTGTTGCATTGCGCAGCATTCTCCCCAACGCAGAAATTCACACGCCCTATGGAGCAACAGAAGTGCTGCCTGTCTCTACTATCAGCGCCTCGGAAATTCTGAACGATACATGGGAGAAAACGTCCCGAGGAATGGGAACCTGTGTCGGGCGTCCGCTTTCCGGGGTACGTGTGTCAATTATTCCTGTACACGATAACCCCATCCCCAACATGGCCGAGGCTGGCACGGTAGCCCCCGGAGAGATAGGGGAGATTATTGTCCAAAGCCCATCCTGCTCGCGTGAGTACGACAACAACCCCAAAGCCACTGCCCTCGCCAAGATCCCTGATGGAAACAATTTCTGGCATCGCATGGGTGATCTGGGCAGAATCGACGAGACCGGGCGAATTTGGTTTTACGGACGCAAAGTCGAGATGGTGACGACCCCAGAAGGTCCGCTCTACACGGAAAGTTGCGAAGCGGTTTTCAATACGCACCCGGGAGTATTCCGAAGTGCTCTTATTGGCCTGGGTACCCCCGGACATCAAGAGCCTGCCATTGTAATCGAGCCATTTCCGGAAAACTTCCCCAAGGGGACCAAGGCTCGGGAAAAGTTCATCAGCGACCTTCGGGAAATCGGGGAAAAGGAAGCCCATACGCGCAAAATTAAATTATTTTTCTTCGAAAAACACTTCCCTGTTGATGTACGCCATAATGCCAAGATACACCGACTTACCTTGAAAAAGGAATATGAGAGAAAAATGCTTTAAGGCTGCGCTCCCAACGACCCAACCTCTCTTTTATCGATCATGAAGGCTCTTGTCACCGGTGGGGGTGGATTTCTGGGACGTGCGATTGTGCGTCAACTCCAGGCCCGTGGCGACATGGTACGCATATTGGCCCGATCCGAGTATCCTGAGCTTCTGAAAAATGGAGTCGAATGCATGCGGGGAGACATCTCCGATGCACAAGCCACCATTGCGGCATGCCAGGGAATGGATGCCGTATTTCACGTTGCAGCCAAGGCCGGCGTGTGGGGTGCCTATTCCGATTTTCACGAAGCCAACGTGGTCGGAACACAGAATATCATCGACGCTTGCCGGAAAAACAAAGTCCCCCGGCTTATCCATACCAGTACGCCAAGCGTGGTCTACAACGGCCACCCACTGGCCAATGCCAACGAAACCCTGCCTCTTACCACCCGCTGCCCCTGTGCTTACCCATTAACCAAGGCCGAAGCCGAACGCCGGGTAATCGCGGCCAATAATGACGCTCTCAAAACCGTGGCCATCCGTCCGCACCTTATCTGGGGAGAAGGAGACAACCACCTCGTCCCCAGGGTCGTCGCTCAGGCTAAAGCCGGAAAACTAAGAATCGTCGGGGACGGCCTCAATCGTGTGGACCTTACCCATGTGGAAAATGCCGCCCATGCCCATCTGTTGGCGCACGATTCCATTGCGACAAGCAGTGTTGCCTGCGGACAGGCTTATTTTGTCTCCGATAACGCACCCGTCATTTTATGGGACTGGATCAACGCACTATTGGACCAACTGGAAGTGCCTCGCGTTTCTCGTACAATCAGCCTGAATGGAGCAAAATCCATCGGAGCTATTGCCGAGATGCTATGGACGTTGTTTCCCTTTAAAGGAGAACCACCCATGACTCGTTTTGTGGCTGTCGAGTTGGCCAAGGACCATTGGTTCGATATTAGCGCCATCAAGCGCGATCTGGGCTACTCTCCAGTGCTATCCCCCATGGACGGGCTGGCTGCCTTGGTTAAGTCCCTTAAGCAGCCCGTCTAAGGCCAACTGTTCAATCCAATCATTTTTCTCATGGCAACTCCTTGTGTTTTTGCGTGTTTAAGATAGAGACACCACTACCTTGACCGTTTGAAACCTTTCTTTAAGCTATCAGGTAGTAAGTGCTGTAAACATTTTCCGCATGACCAACGAGGTCGAATTTTCCTTTGGAGATCGCATTGGCGATTATGAGATCATGGCCAAACTCGGCCAGGGTGGCATGGGTGTTGTCTACTTGGCCCAGCATGTATTCCTGAAAAAACGATTTGCCCTGAAAATCCTTTCCTCGGATCTGGCACTGGTACCTGAATTTGTCCAAGTTTTTCAAAACGAAGCCCAGACACTCGCCTCGCTCAAGCATCCCAATATTGTCGAGGTTTACAATTTCGGAACCTTCGAGGGCCATTACTACTTCGTAATGGAATATCTCAACGGCGGAACATTGGAAACCTACCGCCTCAAGGAAAGAGGAATGCTCCCCGCCCACGAGGTACTTTCCGCCATGCGAGCCATTACCAGCGGGCTCAAGCATGCCCATGCCAAGGGAATCATCCACCGGGACCTCAAGCCGGAAAATTTCCTCCTCGATAGCAATGGTATTATAAAGATCAGTGACTTCGGCCTTGCCCGGCTCGCCCAAGTCCCGGCGTCTGCCAAACGATCCAACTCCCATCGCAGCCAGACCTATGTCCACCTGGCAGCCGGTGCCGCCAATACACCGGAAGTCGCAGGAGGAACCGACGGTTATGTAGCTCCCGAAATTGCCTCCGGAAAACCTGCGGATGTCCGGTCGGATATCTATGCACTTGGGGTTGTCGCCTGGCGAATGCTCACAGGCACAATGCCTGAACCATTCACGCATCCCAGCCAGATTGTCCCTGGACTTGATCCACGCTGGGACCGGATTATCAATCTTTGCCTCCGACAGGATCCGCGAGAACGCTATCAAAGTGTCGAGGAACTCGAAGCGGATCTCAATGCACTTGCCGGGGTTACCCGGAGAAACTTTCCCAGCTGGATTTGGGCGGCCTTGGTTCCGGTAATAGCCATCATTGGCGTTGTCAGTTACCTCGCGGCCAAGGGTGTTACCCAGCCACCGCCCAAGCCTGCCATTTCCACTTCTGTTCGCGGCATTCATGGATTCCGTCCTGATCGTGCAACCCTATCGAAATATCTTGAACTCGATTCCAATCCACAGGCCATCTATGGCTGGCAAACGGGAGAAACTGCCCGATGGAAGCCTGACAAATCACTGCCTGCCGGAAACTACTCGGTCGTCATCCTTTATTCATCGCATCCGTACAATACCGACAAACCTGTCGTTGTAAGTTTACGGGCAGGCAAAGAAAAAATCCGGGCAACGCTGCCTCCGACTCCCGATTGGGATGAAATGCACCGGGCTGAACTCGGCGTCGTGCAGGTCGTTCCCGACAATGAAATCGTTTTCAAAATTGAGAGTTCTCCCGATGGTGAACCGGAAATACTGACCCTAAACGGATTGGTGATGGAGCGAATCGAATAAGAAGATTACGCCCGAGTGTATGAGGCTGATCAAACTGTCCTCTCCAATATCACGTCATAATCAGCGAACAGTTCCCGCTTATAAAAACGTATCGCAGCCGCATTTGCAGCGGACACCCGGACCCAAACACGTGACGCACCCTGCTGTGCAGCCCACTTTGTAAAAGACTCCACCAGCTCACGCCCCAATCCGCGACTGCGTTCTCCGGGAGCAACGCATAACATTTCCAGCTCACCCAAACGCCCGCGAACCTTTCGCCATGGCGTCGCATCGTCAATCCGTCCAATCAGCATTGCCACAGGCTTTCCATCCGCATCATCTATTACCAGCACGCATGCATCGGTATCGCTAAACAGATGCAAGAACCACTCCCGCCCCGCCTCCGAGCGATTATAGTCAGGATCCAATGTAGGATCAAATTGCACGTCCAAGCTGACCAATGCATCAGCTAGGGCAATCAATGCGGGAACATCTTCAACCGTGGCAAAACGAGGAGAGTTCATAAATAGATGCTCAACCTAACTGGCATGGCAAAGCCGCGCAACCTGCTTCTTCGTATTTTGTAAAATGAAAATAAAGGGGCCGTAAAAGTGCACTTATCCTTTTCCGCCCTGTTGCTTCTTTCGGGCCTTCTCAAAAAGCGGATCAACGCCAGGATGAGCAGGAAGTTTCTTGGGATCAATCACCTCGGGAGCCTTCAGGTGCCTTCCGGACGTCTTGTAATAAACTCCGGAAATCTTATCTCTTTGATAACGCGTAAAGCCCAATCGTTCCAGGTTATCTGCATTGGTCACTTGCTCTCGAATCAACCGTTCTCCGTACTGCCCACTGATATTCGGCGGTTGAAAAACTCTCCGTACAGGCTGCCCTGTTACAGGATGGGTCGTCAAAGCTTCATCGCTCAATGATTGCTCAATTTCAAAGACTTCTCCTTCTGTTCCGTCAGGATTGATGATCTGATAAACGTAGATAGGCATGCTATAATAAAATCCTAGGCAGACAGACAGGGCAAGATTACTCTATATTTCTTTCGAAGCACGAGGATCAAAGGCATCGCGAAGTCCGTCACCAAGAAAATTTAAGGCAAATAGCGTCGTGGAAAAAAACAGGCTCGGAAAAATCAATAACCATGGGTATTCCTCCATCGCGTCCGCGCCCTCCTTGATAAGCAAGCCCCACGATGTCATCGGTGCCTTTACCCCCAACCCCAGGAAACTCACAAATGCCTCCACCAGCATCACACTGGGAACCGTCAGCGTCGCGTAAACCACAACTGTCCCGACTAAATTGGGTAGCAAATGCCGTGTCATGATCCGCCAATGGCTCTGCCCCAAGCAAAACGCTGCCTCAACAAAAGGCTGGGCTTTCAGGGCCAGCACCTGATTTCGGACAATCCTCGCCATCGTCAGCCAGGATACGGCACCGATTGCCAGATAGATCAGACCCATCTCTTGTCCGAAAATCACTGTCATCAATATCACAAAAAGTGTGAAAGGCAGGGAATACAAAACATCCACCAGCCGCATCATCACAGAATCCATCCGTCCACCCCAAAACCCTGAGGCAAGTCCGTAGAAAACTCCGATGAAAATCGAAACCGCCGTCGCAATCAGGCCGACTTTCAAGGAAATCTGACCTCCTTGAAAAATCCTAGCCAACTGATCCCGCCCCAATACATCCGTTCCCAACCAGTGCATCGCCGATGGACCGGCCGGTCCCAATGCACGATTCTGCGTTTCGTAATCATGCGAAAGAAACCAAGGGCCAATGGCACATATCGCACCGATGAATACGACAAACGCCAGTGAAACCAGTGCCATGCGGTTACGAAATAAACGCCGCATTGCCTGCATCCCGAGTGACTCTGGCATTCGGTTTTCCATATCCTGTTCCATCGGATTAATTGTACTCATTCTACTCGGCCTTAATTCTCGGATTCAGCAACACCAGCAGCACATCCACTACCAGATTCAGCAACAACAACGCCGCTGCATAAAACAGCACCGTACCGCAAATCATCGTATATTCCCGGTTGAAGGCAGACATCACGAATAGTTTCCCCAGACCCGGAATATTAAACATCGACTCCACGACAAACGATCCGCTGATCAATCCTGCTGCTGCCGGGCCAATATAAGTCACCACCGATAACAACGCATTCCGCAAACCGTGAACAAAATATATTCTTACGGCACTTAACCCCTTTGCGTGCGCAGTACGCATATAATCCTGATTGCGAACCTCCAGCATGCTCCCCCGTGTCAATCGGGCAATTGGTGCCGCAAAAACCAACCCCAATGCCAACGCAGGCAAAATCCGGTCACTTGCCTCATTCCAACCCAAGGCATGAAACCAACCTAGCTTCAGGGCAAAAATCAAAATCAACAATGGTCCCAGCACAAATGTCGGAATGCAAATCCCCAGCGTCGCCAAGCTTGTCGGCACATGATCCAGCCACGAATTGGGTCGAATGGCCGCAACGGCCCCCGCAGGAATTCCCACCAACACCGCAACCAATAATCCCCAAAAACCCAATTCCGCCGAAACTACCGCCCTCTCGGCAATCAATTCGTTCACTGTCCATCCGGGATACCGATACGACGGCCCCAAATCTCCCTTGGCCAAATTACCCAGATAGCGAACATACTGCACAGCCAGTGGTTGGTCTAATCCGTAGTGTGCATTAAGCTGTGCCTTGACCGTCTCAGGCAATGTCTTCTCTTGGTCAAATGGTCCTCCCGGAACAAAGCGGACCATAAAAAAAACCACCGTCGCAATGACCAGAAGCACCGGGATCATTTCCATGACCCGCCTGAAAACAAATCTCAGCATGTGAGATTATTTCGAGGCCTTCTCAGCCTCCACCTGCCGTCTCAATTCCTCCAGTGTAGGAGGAGGAGGCAAAGCATAGGTTCCACTGGCTGTCTTCGATTGGATCACTGCATATTCGGTTTCATTTATCGCACTATTATTGCGCATCCGCTCCATCCGATTGTCTTCAAGTTTCCTCATGTTTTGATCCACCTTGTTTGTGTCATAGCCGTCAAACATCGGAACAACCATGCATCCACCGAAGATTAACGTAGACAAAAGCAAAGAGGAGAAAAACACGCGACGCATTAAAAACAAGATGCCGCAGACCTGCCCCAGTTCAATCCGAAAACCATGTTGCATCCGCAGGAATTTGCCAAATATCCGTTCAACACATGCACAATGACCTTTCTTCTGTCAGCACCAAGCCGTCACCTCCCCAAGATTGCCGGGAGGCTCGCCTTATTCTTAATGCCCTCCCCGGCATGGGGCCCGTTACCTGCCGTCGCCTCCTTGATGCACTGGGTCCAAATCCTGTCGCGATCTTCCATGCCACCCAGAAACAACTTCTCTCGGTAAAGGGCGTTGGGACAATCACGGCAGATGCCATCATTAACTGGCATACTCATTTCGACCCTGTTCGGGAAAAGGAAAAAATGGCCGCATTCGGCATCAATTTTGTCATCCCGGAAGATACCGACGCCTACCCTGCTCTCCTTAGGGAAATCTATGATCCTCCTATCGGATTGTATTCGACCGGGCAATATACATGGCGGGATCGTTGCGTGGCCATTGTAGGGAGCCGACACATCACTCCCTATGGCAGGGAAATGGCCCGTGCATTAGCCCGTGGACTAGCCGGAACAGGATGGTGCATTGTCAGTGGGCTCGCTCGCGGCATTGATACTGTCGCCCACCAAGGCGCATTGGAAGCAGGCGGCCCAACGGTCGCAGTACTCGGCTGCGGTCCCGATATTGTTTACCCACCGGAGAACCTTGAGCTCTATCGAAAAATTGCCGCCAATGGAGTTATCTTCAGTGAATTCTCTTTTGGCAAAAAAGCCGACAAGCAAACATTTCCCATGCGCAACCGTATCGTCTCCGGCATGTGCCGGGCCATTGTTGTCATTGAATCGGACATTGGCGGAGGAAGCATGATTACCGCCAAGTTCGCCGCCGAGCAAAACCGTGTTGTTTGTGCGGTTCCCGGACGCGCTGACCAAGCCTCGAGCAGGGGCTGTCACGCATTGATCCGCGACGGGGCCACGTTGGTGACTTCCATTGATGAAATTCTGGAAGAACTGAACGAACCGGCAGTAGCCATGCAAAGCGAGTTAAACCTAATGTCTCCTTCGTCCCAAAACATTTCCAATGCGGCAACTCCAGAAGAGGCCAATATCCTGGCCTATTTTGCAGGTGGCACATCCCACTCGATAGACTCGCTCGCAGATATCACGGGCTTACCCGCATCATCCCTTATGGGCACCCTGTTGATGATGGAACTAAACCGACTTATCATAAAGGGAACCGATGGGCGATATGAGGCGATACCTCGTTTATAATCAAAAAACATTCATGTTTTCCTCAAGTTTCCCGGATTGCCTCAGACAGTAACACAAGCAAGAGTTTTTCCATGCAACATTCTTCCAAGACAGGAAAAGTACTCGTCACCGGAGGTGCTGGATTCATCGGCAGCGCTCTTATTTGGCAACTCAACCGGGAAGGCATCGACAACATTCTCGTCACCGACTTTCTGGGCGAAGACGATAAATACCAAAACCTCGTCCCGTTGCGTTTTGCCGACTATCTGGAAGGAGATGCGCTTTTGGAATTAATCGAAAAAAACGATCCCCTGCTCCAAGACGTAAAAACCATCTTTCATCTTGGCGCCTGCTCGGCCACCACTGAGCGCAACGCCCGTTATCTTATCCAGAATAACTACGAATATACCCGCCGCCTTGCCGAATGGGCGCTCCGTTATGATGTACGGTTTGTCTATGCGTCCTCGGCAGCCACCTATGGGGATGGCACCGATGGCATGGACGACAAGATGGAAGACATTTCCCGGCTTCGTCCCTTAAACATGTACGGATATTCGAAGCATCTCTTCGACCTGCATGCCAAACGAAATGGCTACCTCGACCGGCTTGTCGGACTCAAATACTTCAATGTTTACGGTCCCAATGAGTACCACAAAGGCAGTATGGTCAGCATGGTTTACCGCGCTTTCCACCAAATCAAGCAGGAAGGTTCCGTTAAACTCTTCCAAAGTGACCGCCCCGAATACAAGGACGGTGAGCAAATGCGCGACTTTCTATATGTGAAAGATGCGGTATCCGTCACCCTGCACCTTGCCCGCACTCCTACCGCTGGCGGTCTCTTTAACGTGGGCTCTGGCAAAGCACGGACATGGCTTGACCTGATGCGGGCAATTTTTGCCGCCCAACATCTCCCCGAGAAGGTTGATTTCATCCCCATGCCTGATGTTCTCAAAGCCAAATACCAATACTTCACCGAGGCGGACATCACCAAGCTGCGTACCACAGGTTACCATCAGGAAATTCCTTCATTGGAAGAATCCGTCGCTGACTATGTGAAAAACTACCTCATTCCCGGGAAACACCTCGGCGAGTAACAAACAGGATTCGTGCATTTGTTTCATTTTCCTAAAAAAAGACGCTTGACGAAAAATAATCCGCCCATTCTTTAGCGCACCTCTTGAGGGGTGGTAGCTCAGTTGGTTAGAGCGCCTGCCTGTCACGCAGGAGGCCGCGGGTTCGAGTCCCGTCCATCCCGCCATCTCAGCAGGGCTGTAAAGTGTCTAACAAGGCATTTTACAGCCCTTTTTTGTCAGCAGCGCTTACAACCCACGGCAGCTTCCCCACGTCCTCCACTAGCGGCAAAGCCGAGACATCAGTATAAACCTTGTGTGTTAATCTCATGTCCGAGTGCCGCATTAACTCCATCGCCGAGCGAGGCGCGACCCCCTGTAAATTAAGCAATGTGGCAAATGTCACCCGGAGCGCGTGAAAGTCGATTTTTCGCCCGTCGCAGTCGTGTTTTTCAATGCCGCACCGCATTAAGTCGCCGTTGAACGTCTTATCTGTCGGCATCGATGGGAAGACAGGCCCGGAAAGCGTTTTTTGGGATTGTTGGTAGAATCGGAGCGAGGCGACTAATTCAGGGTGTAAGGGAATGGCCGCAGACTTGCGATTTTTGGCCGTGGAAGCCCGAACCAGCACAAAAGGAGTCTTACCCTCAAGGTTCAGATCAGACCAGCGCAGAGAGGCGATTTCAGAGCGCCGCAGGCCAGTATAAGCCGCGAAGAAGTAGACAAGGCCACGATGACCCCGATTGATCGAAACAAGCCGCCGCAATTCTTCCAGCAACAACGCCCGACGGTGGATTTTTTCGCGCCCACGCGTTTCCACCCGTTGCACAAAGCGGAGAGGATTGCCGAGCGAACGACCACATTTTTCCAGCCACGAGAAGAACGCAGTGCAGGCGACTTGATACTCGTGCAGGGTTTTTGCCGCCAGCTTTCTCTGACGTGAACGCCACGTCATAAAGGCGTCAGCAGAGACATCCCGGAGGTATTCCCACCCTAACGACACAAAGACGCGTGTGATGCGCGTCTCTGTGTCGTGAACGTGTTTTGCAGTGCGTCCCAAGGCACGCAAGTTGGCGAGGTATTCCGCAAGATGAGAATGAAGGGGTTTTATTGAAGATTCACGCAGGGAGCGAGGCACCACCAGCCCATACTGTTCCCGCTCCTCCTGTTCATAGATCGCAATCAATTTCACCTCAGCAACATGCCTATCGGTTGTTTCGAGTGATAGGCATTTTAATTCCTTTCCCGGTACTCGATACCGTCCCCACCAGATTCGCCCCCGCAAATAAACGGTACGGCACAATCTCACTTTATCGTCATTGGGCGAGTTTTCACCAGCATAACAGGCACCCCGTTGACCGTGGCAGTATCACCTAAAACAGAAACGGAGTAACCAGATTCAACCGCCGCAACTTCCCGCCCGTCCTCTAAAATCAGAGTAACCTGACGAGATGCCCCCAAGCGCACCACCTTGACCGCAGGAAGCACCGCAGGCACCGATTGGACATTTCCACCGGAAGGAACCGCAGGCACCGACGCAACCGATGCGGACGGAGTCACAGGGGCCGGAGCGGAAACGACCTTTTTGGAAAATTCTTTCTGCGCTTGCGGGATACTCTCAGGCGATGGGAAAAACGCCTTGGCAGCCAAGTAAGGCCCCAGCGTAATCAATATCAAAACGACCAAGCCAGCGACCCATAGCACATTGAGGGGAATGCCCTTTGCCTTTACCAATTCAGGCGCACGATTCGCCCCAATCCCAATACTTGCCGTCGTGTCATAACATTTCCCGATCAACGGTTCCAATGGGAAAGATTCATGCAGCATAGCCACCTGCCCACGCCTTGGCACCTCAGGAAAATGCTTTTCCACAAACTTGCCCGGCATTTTAAAAGGCCCAAACTTCAAACGGTACATATTCCGCACCTGTATATAAGCGAACGTCAACCGCCGCAATGCCACCGCCACTTGATCAGGGTGCTGCGTGATGCACCAGACATCATCGCACATATGACGATGTTGGGACAAGTAATAGGAAACTTGCGGCCCCCGGTCTTGCCCCTTGTACGATGAAAAAGGGATATGAATCTCATCGATGAAGTACACGACCCCGGTTTTCACGAACTTAAAGGCAGGAAACTTATCATTGGCACCACCCCACGACGGCACCGATATATCCGTATCTTTCGTGAGAATCAAATCACCTCGATAGCGATAAAATTCTGTCAATTGTTCCTCTTCCAAATAAAAGACCTGCCGCTTAAAATAGGCATACCAAAAATCAGAAGGCCGATCAGAGTTTTCCACCAGCCATTGCACAGAAAACTCCTCCTTCAAAATGATATTTGTTACGATTGGACGAGGGTCGAGGGAGCGAAGATGCATCAGCATCCCACGAACCGCCCGCATCGTTTTTCCGTCGCCCGGTTTCCCGATTAAAAAATTAATCATAGTTGGCACCCTCCCCAGCTCGATGAGCCTTGGACAAAATTGTCATGACCAGAAGCGGAGCCACCAACGCAGCCGCAAGGCCCAAGCCGATTGAAGCGTAAAGCGTTTGCGCCTCAATTGGCAGATTATAGCTTGGGATTTCCGCCACCTGATAAATGACCGTTTGCGTTTGTTCTGTATCCATAGTTTTATTACATTAAATCGTTGAAGCCGCCTTCATGACCATTGAAGAGACCATAGCCGCACCCCATCCAAAAAACTTAATCAGCACCGCCGTAATTGGAGCCGTACCGATTAATTCCATTGGGAGGAAAACATTGAAAAAGGCCCATGCAAAGGCAGGCGCGCCGTCCGAAAACAAAATCCCCGACAAGGTAGGAACCACGCCATAAGAAGCACCAATGGCCCAAATAGTCACCGCCAGTGTCGCCACGATAGCCCCGTAAATCGCCAGCTTAGTTAATGCCGCAATTGATGTCGAAGTGACCCCCAGCCCCAAAAAAGTAACCGACGCATTCGTGTTCCCGATAATTTCGGATTGTACCTGCAAAGTACGTTGCGCGCCTTGAATCGTCTTAAATAAAATGACAAAGAGGGTAAACCCGATCACAACCGTGATACTCGCCTTGACCCAGCCAGAGCCTGACCATTTCGAGACCTCATTCGTAGGATTAAAATCAAAATCCTTCCCCGCTATGTTAAATGTCCAATCCCCAATTTCCCCATCAGTCGTGACATTCTTGTCACCAATAGTCACCCCGCCCAGATAGTTCTTACTTCCCATCTCATTCATGGCGTTTTTCGCGTCCTGTTCCGCCGTGGAGTTGGGAGGCTTTTCTTTATCATCCCCGTCCTTATCATCACCCCCACCTGTGCCGCCCGTACCGCCCGTACCATCACCGCCCGTGCCACCTGTGCCGCCTGTGCCGTCGCCACCTGTGCCGCCCGTACCACCCGTACCATCACCGCCCGTGCCACCTGTGCCGCCCGTGCATGGGCACTCGTCGCCGTTGTCGCTCTTGGATTCACTGTCATTCAGCCGTTTTTGATTATAGAGGCATATCGCACGCGGGAACGTGTCATCATCCTTGATGGCGGCGGCTCGTTTACGATTTCACCGTTGCTGGGGTTCGAGGAGGCCAAGACATTGCATGAAACAATGGCTGTCTGGGCCGCCCTCGCGCTCCTGCAACGCAATCCGCGCAATTTTGATTTTCCCGACCTGCTTCAACGCATCTATCTCACCGAGGCCGCGACGAAGGCGCAGGATGATTTATTAAAATCACGCGAGGAGGCCGAGGTGAAACAACTCCACCAGAAGCCCGAGATTTTCAAAATCGAAATCCTCCGCACCCGCGAAGATCAGGTTCTCGTGAAACTGGAGGGTCAGTTGATTCGCACAGGCGTCTTTGATCGGCAGGCATTCACCGAGTCACCGCGCTTCAGTCTTTCCCTCACCCTTGTCCGAAACCCGGACATGGCCTCAAACAAACGCTACCCCCTCGCCGTATGGAACTACGACTTCTCCATTCTATGATTCGCCACGCCGTTCTATTTTTGATTTTTATCAATTCCGCCCTGCACGCCGGACAGATTGCGGTCAAGCAACTCCCTCTGGACGAGCGCATCGTCTATGAAATCCCCATCAGCACGAACGCCCCCACGACGTTGATGTTTCCCTCGTCACTTTCCGCATTGGAGGGTGCCAATATCACCATCAACCCGGAAAATCCCGCGCCCGTCCTTTTGTCCCATGTTCCCGGCAGGTATTATTTCAGCGTCAGGGCACTCGCCAAGGATGCCCATGCAACTCTGAATGTTATTTATCAAAACCGGACGTATATCATTCGTTTTGCCGTTTCGGAAAATCCCTATGGTTCCGTCACTTTCTACGAGGACCGCATTGCAGGACGCAGCGCAGCCCTCAAAAAACGTGTCACCCCCGAGGTGCTTCTTGGATTACTTGACCGCGCCAAGAGTTACCGTCTCGTCAATGAGCAATACCCCGAGGCGGTTCAGCAAATTGAACACAGCGCACCCGGCAACGTCACACGCTACCGTGATTTTAATGTGACGGTTGAGGAGGTCTATCGCTTCGACCCGGAGGACACACTCGTCTTCAAAATCAAACTCGAAAACACCGGAAACGAGGAGGTGTTTTATCAGCCGCAGAGCATCGCGGTTCGTGTCGGCAATCGTGTCTATCAGGCATCCATTGTGGATGCGTCCGGCATTATCCCGCCGCAGGCAACAACGACCGCGTTTTTTGCCATCACCGGAACACCGGACGGAGGCAGGGCAAATCTCAGTATTAAAAATGAGTTCACGGTGATTGTGCCCCGTGTTACCCGCGATGTCCGTTTGCTCGCGCCCCGTTGACCCTCCCCTTCCGCCCCCACGCCATGCACCGTATCAAAAAGTTTATCAAGACACCGATGGGGAGCATGACCGCCTTGATCGTGTTTATTATTGTCGGCGCATTGTTGATAATGGGCGCAAACTCCAACGACCAAGCCCCCGTGTCCACCAGCAATGTATCATCGGCTCCGATGGAACACCACACCATCACCCGCGACACGCTGCCGCTTAAGATTCCCGACTCGGCGAAGATACAACAGTCGGGTGCAACCCCGCCGGAAACACCAAAGCCCGAAACCGTATCCCGTCCCCGTGCGGCACGGGGAGAACAGGCACCGGAGACACAGCAGAATCAGTCGAAGGTTCTCCCAATCAGTCTCATCACGGAAAACAATTCCAATGCCATTGTCGCAAATCTATCCCAGGACTTTGCACCCTATGGCCGACTCATTCCATGCGAGACAGTCATCACACTTGAGTCATCCAAGATTGAGACGCCGATTATTGGCCTCGTCACCGAGGATGTCTGGCACGACGGGCGATTGATTATTCCCGCAGGCGCGGAGGTACATGGACGCGCCGCCACCGACAGGGCGAGGGAGAGGATTTCCGCCTCGGGAAAGTGGGTGATTGTCCGGCGTGATCGTTCCCCGGGCAATGGCACCGAGCTTGTCATTAGCGGTGTCGCGCTCGACAGACAGCGCGACGACGTGACCGGGGAATACGGCCTGCGCGATGGCAGCGCGGGCATTGTCGGTCACGTTATTAAAACGGACGAATGGCAGGAGATAAAACTATTCGCGTCCACGTTTCTCGCAGGCATGGCGAGCGGTTTGCAGGAGATGCGCGATCAGACGACTGCGTTTGGCAGTGTTTCCCAAGTGCCGGAGGCGTCCGCAAAAAACGCCGCCCTACAAGGCACCTCCGACGTGCTCAACACCTACGCCGCGCAGATCGCCAAGATGATTGCCGCGGATGGTTTCTACGTCCGCGTCTCTGCGGGAAAACAATTTTATATCTATGTCACCGAGACCTTGGACAAGGGGAAGGCAACGAGGGGCAATCTGCGCGCCGACCTTTTTAACCAGAAAGACCAACCCGACTAATCCCATTCCACCCATGAAATACCACAAAACCACATCATTGATTATCATTGCCGCATTGACCTGTGTTTTATTTGCAGGATGCCACACCCGGCCCGCGCCGCCTGCCCCTCCCGCCACGGTTGCCGTTCCGGTTTCCGGCACCGAGCTTGACCAATCCAATTTGGTGAAAGTCCGTTTCGGGGAAACCCTCAAGGCGTATCCGGTCGCCCGATACATTGATCCGGCAGACAAAAATTTGCTGCACGAGTCGCATCTTGTTTACCGCAAGGAGGCGTCCGCCGCGTGGAATCTCGAATCACACTCCCCGACCGTCGTTCCGCTCGGTCCCGTGATGGCTTTGTCCGACCCGGCGGAACGCACCCGAATCAATCAGGCGGAGATCGAGCAAAAAATCTCCTCACAGGAACGCCTCATGTCCGCGCTCATCGAGCAAAACGAAACCCTCACCGCCGAAATCACCCGGCTTAACAAGGAGCTTTCAAAGCTCCGCGAATCCAAACCCACCACTGAAAAACAACCATGACAACACCCGCAACAGCAGCACTCGCTCCAACTACGGTTGCCGAAAACCCGGCAACGCCCCTCACGATCACCCCGGCCCATCGCGAGGTATTCCAGAAGGCCCGAGACAAAATCACCGAGACTTACGGCAAATCACCCACCGACGAGGAACTGATACGCATGTGGCTTTCAGGCGCGTCGTCCTGGGATGTGATGCGATTCTTTGAGGAATCGGTTTTGAACATCACCGGCAGCGATCTCGCCGGAACCGCCGAGGAGGAGGACCAGATTCTCCTCAAACTCTAAACTTTCGGGCATCCCTGCCTGGACAAGGACGATTGCCTATGGCGACCAGCCGCCTTGCACAAACTGGCTGGGGCTAAAAAAACACACATACTATGGCACTGAAAAAAGCAGCAGGTAATACGGAAAAAGAAGGTCCCCGCGTGAACCCGGAGATCGACGCAAGACTCAACCAGTTCATCAAGGACAATCCGAAATTGTATGAATACTACTGTGAAATGTCCAAGGAACAACTGGTCCGAAAACAAATGCTCTCGAAGATGAACCAGAGTGATTATGCTCAACGGCAAAATGAAGAGGTGAAAAACTGGCTGGAGCAAAACCCGGAAATCAGCGCACGGGTTGAGGAACGTGTCGCGCGTCTTTCACCCGAAAGGCAGGAGCGCGCTCGCGTCACCATCGCCAAGGATGAAATGGTGAAGCAGGCCATGCGCCAGCCTGCCGGGGTAAAGGTATAAACACACCCAACAACCACGGCGGCAGATTGTTTCCATGCGAAAGGATCTGCCGCCGTTTATTTTCCCAAGTTTTAAAAATGTTACCAAAACAACTTTCTGACGCCATCTTCACAACTCTTTCCGACACGCAGGAGTCCGCCGCCGTCGCCTTGTTTTTCTCCCTGCTTCGCAATACTCCCGGCCTCAGGCAGTGGCTGCGCATTGTTTACTCCGACCCTGATGCGCTCGACAACGTGCAGGGATATGTTTCGGGAAAACTAAAGCCTCCGCCCCATCGGACGGGCCATAGCCTTCTCGCATGGCTGGCCAGTCCCGACTTGGAAATCCTCGACGAAATCGACCGGAACGAGCACACGGAAAACAAACATGCCCGTCGCTACGGCGGACTCACCCGCTCTCAGGTGATTTTATATATTAGGAAATATCAGGCCGGAAAGATCGACATCGCCGCCTTTCTCACCGCGACCGCATGGCGGCAGGTTCTCCCAAATCACACGCCTGCCAATATCCTGAAAATCGGCGAATTGTTCCTGCGCTCCTCCATTACCGAGGATCGCCCCCACTTAATTCGGCAACTTGCACGGGCCGCGGATTTTTTCCATGAAAAACCAGTCGGCACACTCACCCGTGAAAAATACGGTTATGCCAACTGGTGGAAATTGGTTTTACTCCATTATATTCTGAACAACCCCAAGCCCAAGTATTGCACGCGGGAGTTCCGCCAATACCTCATGAGCCAAAAGCTCCCCGTGGAAGAAAAGGATATTCGAAGATTTTGCCTGCAACACGGAATCGACCGCGACAAGCGACCCGGCAGACCGAAATCCACGGCTGGAAATACCCTTGGTTCATCCCGAATCAAATCATAGGATTGGGATACACTCGAAGTCCCAACAGCCTGCTACTGGATGGGGATGCTGAAATCCTTGTCGGCGAACAGAGCGGCCAAACCTGAAATCTGCTTGAGCCGAAGCAACTCGTCCTTGTCCATTCCCAGGCTTTCCCTGATCCACGCGTCGCTCATACCCGCCTTTTTGAGTTCGGCCACAATATTGGTCATCAACTCAATGTTGTGGGTGCCACGAGCGCGGTTATGCCTTATGGTTGATGCCATGCGGTTCGACAGGTCTTTATTTATGACAGTCACCGGCAGGCACCCTTTCTCCCGCTCATGGATGCGCTTGGACGTCTTCATCACCATATACCGATGAAACCCATCCACCAGTTCATACCTATCCTCTTGCGGAAGGTAATAGCAGACGCACGGCATCGTGTAACCGTCCTCCCATATCGACAATTCGAGCAATTCCATCTCAGGCGGAGCCACCACATTGGGATTGTAGGCGTTTGCCTGTATTTTCTCAATCGGGACCGCCCTCACCGTATACGCCGGGCTTATGTATTTTTGTCCGTCACTCATGCCTTTATAACCTCATACAGATTCATGATTTTTTTACGCGCCTGCATCTCCTTTTTGGTCAATGCAAATCCCATGTATTTGCATTGGTGGTCATTTCTCAGGATGCACATGCATATCCGCTTAAAAGTCGGCAGATTCCTGAATTCAGGAGCATCAATATCATCAAAATACTCCATCCGGACGGGCCGCTTGGTGGTTTTGTAGTTCGACCCATCCAATACCTCTATCTCGATCCCGCTGGCTCGCAGTTTTTCTATCGTTTCCTCGGACAAACACCCGCCGCGAGTGCGCCAGAAATGGATGCTTACGGCCAGCTTCCGCAAATAATTCTCCCGCGTCTCCTCCGGCAAGGTGGACAGGAGAAAGTGCATGTAACTCTCCCACGTATGCCCCGGCGGCAGCACGATCTTTTTCTACGCCACCGCATTTGTATGCCCATAGAGAGCCGTGAAATTGATGCCATTGACCCGGGACACCATTTTGCCCCACATGTCCGGGTCGATGGCCCTGTAAAGCCGCAGGCTTTCCTGCGCTGCCAGAAGAAAAGGGCTCGCCACGCGCTGCCGCTCCAAGGGCACTCCCGCTTGATAGTACAGGTCATACAACCGATTGTAATCCCATCCAAAACGTCCGTTCGCCGTCCATATATCCGTCGTCAGCCAATCGTATATCACGTAGGCGTTATAAATGCCTTTCGACAGCCGCCTCGTCCACTTCAGGCCGCGATACATCTGATGCCTCCTGTTGCTGTATATCGTTCTCCAGCGATGCACGCTTTCCTGCGTGCGTATTCCCACCAGACAACAGGTTCTATTGGCGTTTTTCAGAAAGTGATGCCACCGGGCAAAGTGAATATAAAAATCATAGTCCCACATTGCCGGGCTGTAGAAGGGAAAGTCTGATTTTTGATAACTTCCTCCGGGCATTTCCCTTACCCAAAACTCCTTGCACTCGTCGTCCCAAGGACGCCAATACGTCTGGTGCATCGAGGTGCAGGTGGTCACCTTGAACGGCACACATACATGGTATACCTCAAGGAGGTCGGAATTTGCCTGCAATACCCTGTCAACATACCTGACCGTTTCGGCGTACTGCACCTCATAGTCCATGTAAAAAACACCGATCTTTCGCTTCAAATTGTTCTCCCGTATATACTGGATGCAAAGGTTGAGCATCACGCCACTGTCCTTGCCGCCGGAGAAGGATACATAGATATTATCAAACTCGTTGAATAATATCCCTATCCTTTGCATGGCCAGCTCATGGACATTCTTATCCATCCGGCATCGCTTTCATTTTGGCATACCGTTTCCAATGTAGCGCGATGGAAAAACCATTCCGTTCAAAATCCGGAATATGCCGGGTTTGCGTGACCGCCTCGATTTCAAAACCCGCTGAAAGTGTCTCGATGATTTCCTGGAGCAATGCGGAAAAAACCGCGCCATTGTCATCCGCCACGTAATAGTTGTTTATCTTCGCCTTGCCCCTGTCTTTTTCCTGTTTTACAGGCATAAAACCAAGGGTGTTGCCCTCATCTGTGGCAATGAACCATAAATATTCAGGCGATGTCTTATAGGGGTAGTTCAGGTTGTAGCCCAGCACGTCCTCGCTCATGACAAGGTGCGCGACCAGATCATAAAGCTGTTGATCTTCTCCATTCAATTTAATGATTTTCATGGTGATCTCAGCAGTATGGGAGTAACACAGGTATGCTAAATTGGGGCAAAATCAGCGGGTAATTGCCGCTTGGTTTCCTCCATCTGCCAGGGGTAGTGTCGGGTTTGCATGGCATGCAGAGATTGTTGACGCGGTATACATGTGCAAGTCTTTTACAGAGCCTCATATGCACTCCAAGCGATTTTCCCGTCACATTCAAAAGCACGCTTGTGTCCGCCGTTTTTGGCCATCGACAGGGGCAAGCGACCCGGGCAGGACACGCAATTAAGTGAAACACTCCGTGTCTGGCACGAAATTCACCCTAGCGTCAAGTGGTTTCCCGCGCCGTGGCACCTGCATCCGATTGCGGATGCGTCCCTGCAATATGCTAAGATGCAAATATCCTGCCCTTATTTTGCCGTGTGCTCGTCCATAACTTTCCCGAGTCGCTTGAGATGATATAGCGGCTTGAAAACAAGGAACACATACGCAAATAGAAGAAACGAGGCTAAGATCCCAAGGGATTTTACGATTAGGGAATCCGGCATGGACAGCAAAGTATCTGTCAAAAATCTAAACGGGGCCGCAATCGGTTCATCGCGACATTTTATAAGAAGGCACACGGTTCCAAAGGAAATCCCTATTTTATATCCGAGTGCCTTGATATTCCGATACGCAATATGATACCCTTTTATCAAGTCGTCTTTTGAATCAAAACAGAACTCATGCATCCTTGTGCGCATATAATTATAGGTTAATTCCGAAGATTTTCCCGAGGCATGATGAACCATCCATCCGAGATTTAGTAACGCAATAATAACGGCGATTTCAACGGGTAGAAATGCGCTGATGATTATTGGCGAAGAAACCCATTTAGGCATTGTCGGCCAGATCGTGCAATAGACCATTGGAAGCACCAAGGTTACAAGTATAAGGTATGCGCCTGTCCATGTGAGAAGTTTCGACGCATTGGCATGTATGACCCTCGTGAATCGGGATTGCTGCCTGCTTAGTTCATTGAGCCATGCCATGAGTTCGGGTGAAGCAGCTTTTTTAGATGTGCGACAAAGCTGCATGAAGTGAATCCCCATGTCGGCTTGGGTGAAGTTTCTGTGATGTTGAAATCGTTCGGGGGTTTTCATGGTATGGGTTACTCTGGGTTATAGGAGTAATTTGACTCTATAAAAGCGTCTAGGCTCATTTTCATTAATTCTCACTCCATGTCTTTCGATATTGTCGTCCTGGCTGATTATTTCCGATGATGCTAATTCCCATGTTTTCAAATCAACCGAAGTCTCAACTTCATAGGAAATATCCGTCAAGAGTGCGTTTTGAGTAAATTCAAACCTGAGCGTGTTGTCGTTTTGCCGGACAAGTTGGGGGAGCCTGGCCAATTCAGTTTCAGTAAGGGCACCGAGCGGGGGTAAATCGAAGGCATAGGCAGTCAGATTGTCTATGCCATCGTGGTTGGGATCTGTCTCCAAGGTTCGAGAAATCGAATCACCGAAAAGTAGTATCTCCCCCGCAAGAAATACATTAATTAGCCCCGTATTTTCATCAGCAGACTTGCTGCGTCAATTTAGCCCGCACCGTGTCCCCGATTATGTGGCGGCGGTCAAGGTCGAACACTTCGTGTCTCCACCTTTGCGTTCGGTGCTTCCCCTTCGTCGCTAACGCTCCTCAGCGCACGCTCACGACTCGCCGCCTTCGATTGCCTGTGAATCGCGGGCAGACATGCGATAACCCGGTATGCGACCGGAACCATAGACTGCCTGCATTCGCAACAGTCCTATGGCTACTACCGAACCGAAGGTTTCCACATTCAAGACACTGATTGAACAACTGGCGAGAACCCACGACGTTTATAAAGTATTCTCGACGTTCTGCGCAATGGCAGCGTGCGCCTTGTCATTGCAGACTCGCGAGGAGGAATACATGGAGACCATCAAGGGATGGAAGAAAGAGGAATTGATGATCTTCAAAGAGGCTTTCCATGCATTGATTGGTGAAATGCAGGAGCAGCCCCACTCCGACATCTTGGGAGGCTTCTATATGGAAATCGTGTCCAACAAAAGTAAACAGTGGAACGGAGAGTATCACACACCCCAACCAGTCTGCGAAATGATGGCTCAGATGATAATGGGTGATGTCATTCTATCAGGAGAAAAAGAGATCACGGTGCTGGAACCTGCCTGCGGAGGTGGAGCAATGATTCTCGCATGTGCAAAAGTTATTCCCAAGGAGGCGCTGCACCGCCTCAGAGTCACTGCGATTGATGTCAGCAAGGTTGCTTGCGACATGTGTTATATCAACACAACCCTGTGGGGCATCCCTGCCGAAATCTATCACGGAAACACACTCTCAATGAAATTCTTCAAGGGATGGAGGAACATTCACTGGATTTTCCGAGGCAAACTTCACCTTTTCGCGCCTCCGGCGGCAGCAGCCTCCATTCCAGAAATTGAAACCACCAGAAATGCCATCCTGCTCAAAGCATCCAAGGAACAGGGCACCCCGCCAACATCGGAGAAGATCACCCAAATCAAGGCCGGACTGGAACAAGGGACTTTCAATTTTGATGTATAGATTGGCACTGAAGCCTCCAAATACCATCCTGCACCCAAAACATAAAACATGACCTCGCAAGGGCTCTGAATAACATTGGAGGTCTGGGAGTCGCAGTCAGACCCCAACTCCATTTTCCAAACTTGCTGTTTATGTGGGACAAGCAATGCATGAGCCATCATGACATCAACCCATAATAGAAAAGATGAGATTGGTCTCAGTCACTAAATTATCTGTTAAATGGCATCCAGAAGTAAATGAATTTTCCTATTAGGGGATTTTATTGCATTCATACAGCTCTTTTGTAATATTCATCCCAGTGCCTTTATTTCTTCACTAAAAAACTTTTAATCATGCCGTTTTTTGCAAGTTGGACAACAAGCGCCGCACAGTAAATTAAAGTCAAATCCGCCCATAGCCCAGCCCCTTCAGCAAAAACTCCTTAACCCCTAAAGAGCATATTATATGAAATGGGCACTTTCAGCTACAGTCATAATGGCTTGTCTTCTGTTGTTGCTTAAATTTCCCAACCACATGCTCGGGGTTACAGTGATATTCGGAGTTATTGCAGTAATTGTATACATTAATAAGAAGAAAAAGAAAAAATCCAGGACAAGGAAGATGTTTGAGCAGAAAAAACGAACCATTGCCGAAGCACAGGCACAGGCTGATGCCAAAGTCAAACGACTTGAGGATGAAAGAAGACAAGCTCTTGCCAAAAAGGCGGAAGCCACGCTTAGGCATACTCATGACATCATTCTTACCTCA
>JAITVQ010000271.1 GCA_031285745.1 Puniceicoccales bacterium
ATGGCGCCTTCCTTGCGCAGGTCGCCCGGTGCCAGGTTTACCGTGGTCTTGCAGCCGGGATTGCGAAACCCGCTGTTGTGAATCGCCGAAACCACTCGGTCGATGGATTCCTTTACCGCCGTATCCGGGAGTCCCACGATATAATATCTGAATTCGCCCTCGCCACCCGAATTGACCTCAACAGTCACCGGTACCGATTCCACACCGACCAACGCGCCTGAATGAACAATGGAAAGCATACGTCACCAGCAATCTGCCAACAGGGAAGGATTTGTGGCGAGATTAATTTAACAAACAGTCTTTAAAACAAATTGCTCCTACCCATTGGAAAACATGATATAGTGGGAACGTATTGCAGGAATAGCTGTTCTCTCATGCTACATAAATATCTTTTTTTAAAACCAGCCCTCTTTCGTTAACATGAAAAAGACATTGTTCCTGATCGCCATTTTTGCCAGCCCTGCTGGCATCCTTTTGGCAGCACCCAACGCCAAGCCATTTGTTATTCCCGAATTACGGGAATGGACTGGAGGAGAAGGTACCTTGGACATGGCGTCCGGTGGAAGGATCGTGGTTACCCCCGAACACCAGCAGGTATTGGGACCTGTCGCCAAGATGCTAGCCGAGGACATTAAAACCATGTTCGGACGGACATTTGCCGTCGCGGTTGGCCAAGGGCAGGTAAACGACATTGTGCTCACACTAGGGTCTATTGATTCCGATAATTCAGAAGCCTACAAACTGACTGTCTCCGGTCGGGTCGAGATCAAGGGAAACACCGCAACCGGCGTATTCTGGGGCACCCGGACCATACTGCAAATGCTGGAGCAGTCGCAGGAGTTTCATCTCATGAAAGGGACAACCCTCGACTATCCCAAATATCCGGTGCGCGGCTTCTCGCTTGATTGCGCGCGTAAATTCTTCCGGATAGAATTCCTTAACGACTACGTAAAATTCATGGCCTATTACAAGATGAACACGTTCAGCGTTCATCTCAATGACAACGGATTCCGGCAGTTTTTTGACAACGATTGGGATAAAACCTACGCCGCCTTCCGCCTGGAAAGCACCACCTATCCCGGATTAACGGCCAAAGACGGTTCATATTCCAAGCAGGAGTTTATCGACCTGCAAAAATCCGCCGAGGTTCGTGGGGTGAACATCATTCCTGAGATTGATGTTCCCGCCCATTCTCTGGCATTTGCCCACTACCTGCCGGAGATTGGCAGCAAGGAATACGGGATGGATCACCTCGATCTTTTCAATCCCAAGACTTACGAATTTCTGGACGGTCTTTTTAAAGAATATCTGGAAGGCCCCCAACCGGTATTTCGCGGCAAGCAAGTGCACGTTGGGACCGATGAATACTCCAATCGCAAAAAAGAAGTCGTGGAAAAATTCCGCTACTTTACGGATTACTACATCCGCTACGTGGAGAAATTTGGGAAACAGGCAGTAGTTTGGGGAGCCTTGACCCACGCCAAGGGAGATACTCCCGTCAAGTCGGATAACGTGTTGATGTATATGTGGCACAACCCCTATGCCCAGCCCCGCGATATGAAGAAATTAGGATATGATATGATCAGCATCCCGGACGGATTGCTCTACATTGTTCCTGAAGCAGGCTATTACTATAATTATCTTAACATAAAACATCTCTATAACAACTGGGAGCCCCGCAACATCGGCAAAGAAACATTCGACGAGGGAGACCCTCAAATCAAGGGCGGCATGTTCGCCGTGTGGAATGACCATGTCGGCAACGGCATCTCGGAAAAAGACGTGCACCATCGGGTCTGGCCGGCCATGCAAACTTTGGCTGTAAAGATGTGGACCGGAAGCCAGGGACTCGTGCCCTTTGATGAGTTTGACAAGCTTCGCACAAATTTGAGCGAAGCCCCTGGCGTCAACATCATGGGAACCGTCAAAGGCAAAACCGGCATCGTTTTAGAAAAAGCACAGTTGCTCACCGGTGAAAAAACCGGGCTGACGGAAATCGGGTACGGGTATCGGGTAGAATTCAACCTGCGTGCCGGAAAAAACCAAAAAGGTGCCACATTGTTCGAGTCTCCCAATGCAATTGTCTATATGTCCGATCCGAAAAACGGGAAATTAGGTTTCTCGCGCGATGGCTACCTTTTCACCTTTGACTATACGGTTCCCGAAAACCAAGACGTTGTGTTGGCCATTGAGGGCACCTCACGCAGCACCAAGCTTTATGTGAACGGCACATTGCAGGAATCACTGGATATTATCAAAGTCCCCCGGTCAAAAGACGGCAAGAGCACCATTGCCCAAGTGCGCACATTGGTCTTCCCCCTGGAAAAAATCGGGAAATTCCAAGGTGAGCTAAAAAATCTAAAGGTATCCGTCCTTTAGCGTTTTTTAAATGAAGATGTAACCAAACAAGAAGGGCCGCCTCGGAGAGGCGGCCCTTCTTGTTTACTGATTTTACTCTAGTTTTATAACTCCCTCGTATCCGCTGCGCGTGATGCTTCCTTCCGCCAATGCAGCATCACAAAGAGCACCGGGGTCACCACCAGGATATGCAGCAAACTGGAGATCATGCCACCCACCACCGGCGTTGCCAGCGGCTGCATGATTTCCACCCCGGTGCGGGTGCTCCAGAAAATCGGCAGCAATGACGCGATAGTCGTCGCCACCGTCATTACTTTCGGGCGGAGTCGCAAACGCGCCCCGGCCTTGACGGCATTCACAAATTCCTGTCGCGTCAAAGATGCGCCTTTTTCCGTCCGGGCTTTTTGCACGGCCTCCTCCAGATAAATCACCATGACAATGCCGGTCTGGATGGCCGTTCCGAAAAGGGCAATATACCCCACCCAAACCGCTACGCTGAGGTTAAATCCCAGAATCGCCTGCAAAATGATCCCTCCCGTCAGGGCAAATGGCACCGCCAGCAACACGTGCGCCGCCTCGCCAACCGATTTGAATGTCATTACCAGCAGGAGAAAGATCACCAGTATCACCGTGGGAAAAACAATGAACAAAGTGTTCCTGGCACTGATCTGATGCTCGTATTGTCCGCTGTATTCAATGGACTGTCCGGGTTCCAGTGTAATATTTTTTTGAATACGTTCCTTGATCTCCTCGACAAACCCACCCAGATCACGACCCTGCACATTAGCTTGGACAAAGACCCGCAGGCGTCCGTTCTCACTGGATATCTCATTGGGACCGATGACCCGCTTGATCTCTGCCACCTGAGCCAGGGGCACATACGGGCCACTGGGAGTAGGAATCAACAATTCCCCGATCTTTTCGATGTCATCCCGGTCGGCCCGGTCCAGCCGGACTTGAATCGGCCATCGCTCACGTCCTTTGATTGTCGTAGAAACATTGCTGCCGCCCAGTCCGGTTTCCACGTAGCGCAGGATGTCGGCGGCACGCAGCCCGTAGCGGCCCATGGCATCACGATTAACCGCGATTTCCAGATAGGGCTTCCCGATATCCCTCGACGGAGCCACCCCAACCGCGCCAAGGATTCCTGAAATAACCTGCTCCACCTCCGCTGCCTTCTTCTGCAGCGCATCCAGATTGTCTCCGAAAATCTTCACTCCCACCTGAGCCCGAATGCCCGTGCTGGTCATCAAAATACGATTCTCTATCGGTTGAAGAAAGCCGGGGACATAACCCGGCACCTGGGTAAGAAGCTCGCTGAGGTCACTGATGATTTTCTGCTTGGTCACACCGGGTCGCCATTCGCTTTGTGGCTTCAGGGTGATAGTCGTCTCTATCATTTCCACAGGCGCCGGATCGGTAGCCGTATCCGCCCTTCCCAGCTTCCCGGCAGACATGAGGACTTCCGGATACTCGCCCATCACCTTGTCCTGCCAGGCCATGATCCGGTTCACTTCGGTCAAGGACGTGGCGGGTAATAAGACCGGCATGAAAAGCAGGCTGCCTTCTTCCAGCGTGGGCATGAACTCGCTCCCGAATCCCGAGGCAACCTTGGCAGTACGCGGCATGTTCCAGCTTTCCAGCCGGGCGACAATCTTCTCAGGCAGTCCGAATACGATGACCAATGAACCGACAAACAAGAGGACAGCTCCACTCAAAACCGTTTTCCCATGCCTCAATGCCCAATCCAAAGCCGGATCGTAGAGACGCAGCAGAATACGCATCACCCAATTCTCACTTTCCGGCTTGAAAGGCCCGCGCACCAGCAAAGTACAGAAAACCGGCACCACCGTAATCGCCAGCAGGACGGCTCCAATCAGCGCAAAGCTCTTGGTATAGGCCAGAGGGTGAAAGAGCTTGCCCTCCTGTCCCGTCAGCAAAAACACCGGGACAAAGGCGAGGATGATAATCGCCATCGAGAAGAAGATCGGACGCCCCACCTGGGTCGCTGCTTCAAGCGTAAGCTGGAATATTTCCGTTGAGGACAGCTTGCCCCGTCTCTCTACCGCCTGCTCGCAATGGCGGATGACATTTTCCGTCATTACGATCCCAGCATCGACCAGAACCCCGATGGAAATGGCAATGCCCGTGAGCGACATGATATTCGACGGGATGCCAAATTCCTTCATCAGAATGAATGAAATCAAGATCGAGGCTGGCAGGGGAATGGTGACAATCAGAATGGAGCGGAAATGAAAAAGGAAAAGAATGTGGGCCAGGGTAACCAGGATGATTTCCTCCAGCAATGCGCCCTTCAGGGTGTCTATCGCCCGCCCAATCAAATCACTGCGATCATAAAAAGATTCTATGGTAACCCCTGTCGGCATGCCGGGGCTGATTGCTGCAATGCGAGACTTGATATCTTGGATCACCTGATAGGCGTTTTCGCCATAACGCATGACCACAATGCCGCCCACCGCTTCGCGTCCGTTAATATCAAGCGCGCCGCGCCGGAAATCGCCGCCTATTTCGACATGCGCCACGTCACGCAGATACAGGGGAACTCCTCCTCGCGCAACCAACGGCACTTTCTCAAGATCGCCTGTGCTGTCGACAAGTCCAATGCCACGCACCACGAACTCGGTGCCATTCTCCTCAATGGTCTTTCCTCCGACGTTGAGATTGCTGGCAACCAGCGCATCCATGACGTCGCCCAGCGTGATATTATACTGCTTGAGCTTGAGGGATGAGACTTCGACCTGATACTGGCGGACAAATCCCCCGATGCTGCCCACCTCGGCTACTCCGGGAACCGCCGCCAGTTGGTACCGGACATAGGTGTCCTGCAAGGTTCGCAATGAGCCAAGATCGACATTCTTGGCGACGTTTTCGTCCACCTTGAGATAATACTGATAAACCCAGCCAAGCCCCGTGGCATCCGGCCCCAGCCGGGCGGCCACATTCTCCGGCAACAAGGCGCCCAATGAATTGAGCCGTTCCAGCACGCGGGTTCGGGCGAAATAGTTTTCCACATCATCATGGAAGATAACGGTGAGAAATGAAAATCCGAACATCGACGTCGCGCGCACTGTTTTGACGCCAGCCAACCCCTGCAAGGATACCGAGAGCGGATAGGTAATCTGATCCTCAACTTCCTGTGGCGAACGCCCAGGCCAGTCGGCATAGACAATGACCTGGTTTTCGGAAAGGTCGGGGATCGCATCCACCGGTGTCGTTCGCAGGGCATGAATCCCCCATGCGCATACGCCGAGAAAGACAGCGATGACGAGAAACCGGTTATGCAATGACCAGCGGATAATGGAGGAGATCATTGCAACTCTTCTCCGCATTCCAGCATTTCAGCCCCGAAGAAGGGATTCTTCAGCGGCTCGCCCTTTTGCAACCAGCGGGCGGTACCCAGTACCGGGGTCATGGGACATTGGTATATTTTGGCATGCCGCTTCTCCACCGGCTGGCTGCGAACCAAATCTGCCAACGCATTGCTGAATGGCTCAAAGGGTCGGCGGATTGTTTTCAAATCAGGACCGTTCACCAGTTTATCCACCAAGGATTGCAATCGGGCCTTGACCGTATCGTCGGACTTCCGAAAGGCCTCCAGCATCACGGGAAGGTGCTTTTTATAGGCCGCCAGATCATCACTGCTCAATGCGTCGGTAACCGCAATCGCGGCATGCACCAGTTCCATTGAGGGAACAGCGTTGGCGGCGTCTGGTTTCGCGACCGGAGTCGGCTGCGAGGAATGAGAATGCCCGGCAGGGGTGGCTTCGTGGCCCATCGCCACCCGGGCGATTTGCGCCTGGCTGTCTACCAGCAGCGCAGCCTGCGTGACCACTTTCTCGCCTTCCTTCAGCCCATGCAATATCTCCACATCGGAATCACCCGCCCTGCCAAGATGCAAAGCCCGCAACTCATAAGCCCCGCCTCCTTTGTCCACATAGGCGATTGGCTCACTACGCGTGTAAAGGATGGCACTGCGTGGGGCGAGCAACACCGGGGCCGTTTCTATTTGAACCACCCCGTTGGCAGTCTGCCGATGTAATATCCGGCGTTGGGGGTTGGGCAGTACGACCCGTACCCGCGCTGTGCGGGTTGCTTCATTTAGATTCGGGTCGATAAAGGTAATGGGCGCAGTAATGACCTCGCCGGGCAATGAAGGGAGGTTGACTTTGACCTGCTGGTTGAGGGCGAGATACGGCAGATCTGCCTCGTAGGCGTCGAACACAAACCACAGTTCCGAGAAATCCCCTATTTCAAACAACTCATCGTTCACGTTCACATATTGCCCTTCGTAAGCCTTTCTAGAAACCACGGTGCCGTTGAATGGGGCACGAATCGAAAGGGTATCCACGGGAGTTTTGGTTTTCTCCAGCTGGTGAATATCCTCATCGGTCAATCCCAGCGCCAGCAGCTTTTCCCGGCTGGTGTTGATTATCGAGGCGGAGACCGCCCCTGCCCCTACCCGCAGGTTCTCCAAATAGACCCGCTGGGCGGTAAGCATGTCAGGACTGTAAATCTTCGCCAACTCCTGTCCGCTTACCACCTCAATGCCCACCTGATTGATGAAAAGCTTTTCGATGCGACCGGGAACCCGGGCGGATAAAATCCGATGGCGGGTTTCATCGTCATCTATGATTCCCGAAACCCGGATGGACCTTTCCAGTGGAGCAACCCTGACCGGCGATGTCGCTACCCCGATTACCGAGGCAGACGCAGGTGTTAATGTGACCAGATTGGGGTCTCCCTTGTCATAACTCGGGCCACCTTCATAGACAGGCGCAAGGTCCATTCCACAGATTGTGCATTTCCCCGGTTTGTCCGATTTGATCCACGGATGCATCGGCGACTGGTAAAACAGTATCTTCTTTTCCCCGGTCTTGTTGCTGGAAACATTGCCATGGGAATGCGCCGCGCCCTGCCTGGCCGCAAACCATCCCGTAGCGACTCCGATAAGCGCAACCGCGATCAAGATGAGAAACAAAGTGATTTTTTTCATAAAGGGTATGCCGCCAACATGGGGAAAGCTTCTTATTTATCAAACCTCTCCCCTCTTTTGAAGACCCTTGCAGAATCGCAAAACGCCTGACCCTCTGAAAAATTTGGCTCTTCCTGACGCACTCCTTGACAAGAGCAACGGGGCGTTCAACATGCGGTTTCCTTTCGGGCCTTTAGCTCAATGGTTAGAGCAGAGGACTCATAATCCTTTGGTTGTCGGTTCGAGTCCGACAGGGCCCACCAATTTAATTAGGAATTATGAATGACGAATTACGAATGGCTTTGGTATTCGATTTATTCACGTACTTTCATGCAAGAACGCTCATCCATCGCGCTTCTCTTTTAGAATCATTGTCGTCCTGATAACTTTTATTTAAATTGGCGGAACTTCCATTGTCCAGATTGTCTATACTTCTCCATGAGTGGAACCCTCTCTCTTTCCAGGGAAAACAATCGCATTGTCTTAGTCGACGCATTACGCGGCTTCGCAGTCGCGGCCATCATGCTGCTCCATTTCATCGAGCACTTTATTTACGATGTCTATCCGACCGGCACCTCTCCGTTGCTGGCCAGCATCGACCAGTCGGTAAAAGATGCGATGTTCTTCCTTTTTGCAGGAAAGTCTTATTCCATATTTGCCCTGCTCTTCGGCTTCACTTTTGCGATTCAATACCGTAACCAGGCAACCAAGGGAAAGGACTTTTGCGGTCGGTTCGTCTGGCGCATGTTGCTGCTATTTTTGTTTGGGACGCTGAACGCCGCGTTTTTCCCGGGCGGAGATGTTCTGGTCTTATTCGCCATCATGGGGCTGGTGTTGGTTCCTTTGCGCAAGCTGGGGCAAACAGGATTGCTCATCGTCGCACTGGTATTCCTCGTTCAACCATTGGAGATTTTCTATACCATCCGCATGTGGATTGATCCCACATGGGCACCTCCGGTGATGTTGAATAATGCCTATTATCCTGCACTCAAGACCGTCGTCGACAGTGGTAATTTCTGGGAAATGGCCTGGGCAAATATCACGACCGGCCAACTGGCGAGTTTCTTCTGGGCCATGGATGCGGGGCGGATGTTGCAGGCTCCCGGATTATTCCTGCTCGGCGCCATCCTCGGGCGTGGCAATTACTTCACAACCACGGATGCCAACCGCTTGTTTTGGACCCGTACCCTGGTGATTTCTGCGCTGGCCTCGTTCATACTGTACGTCGCCAAGAGCATGGCTGGAATACCTGCCCCACTGACCACAATCTTCACGATGTGGTACAACATCGCCTTCACCGGAATTCTGGTCGCGGCGTTTGTTCTGCTATTCCGGGTCGATTGGTTTCAAAAAATCACCACCGGGCTGCAATCCTACGGCAAGATGAGCCTGACCAATTATGTTTCCCAATCGATCATCGGTTCACTGATCTTTTTCCCGTATGCCCTGAATCTGGCTCCGCATGCCGGTTTTGCCGGAAGCTTCATAATCGGGTTAATCGTGATGTTCCTGCAGATCAAATTCTGTCAGTGGTGGCTGGCCTCGCACCGTCTCGGCGTACTTGAGGGACTCTGGCATAAAGCAACGTGGATTAGAGCCTGACCCGCTTAGTTAAAAAGGCTCTAAGTTATACCTCATTCAGTTTTCCAAAGAACAAAGGCCGGGAAGATCAGAACTCTTTCCGGCCTTTGCGGTACGGGTAATCCCTGAGAAGTTACTTTGTCCAGTCGAGCACCACTTTGCCCGATTGGCCGGATATCATGGCCTCGAAGCCCTTGGCGAAGTCGGTGTAGTGAAGTTTGTGGGTGATAACCGGAGAGATGTCCATGCCGCGCTGGACGAGCGCAATCATCTTGTACCAGGTCTCGAACATTTCACGGCCATAGATGCCTTTTAGGTGGAGGCATTTGAAGATGACCTTGTTCCAGTCAATGGCGGCATTTCCGGGGATTATGCCAAGCAGGGCAATTTTTCCGCCGCAGCTCATGTTGTCGATGATCTGTCCCAAGGCGCGGGCATTGCCGGACATTTCCAATGCGACGTCGAAGCCTTCGGTCATGCCCAATTCAGCCTGAACTTTCTTGAGGTCTTCCTTGGAAACATCAACGGCCCGGGTGGGGCCCAGTTTGCGGGCGAGATTGAGGCGATACTCATTGACGTCGGTGATGACGACATTACGCGCCCCGGCGGCCTTGGCAACCGCGATGGCCATGATACCGATAGGACCTGCCCCGGTAATGAGCACGTCTTCGCCGACGAGATCAAAGCTCAGGGCGGTGTGCACGGCATTGCCCAATGGATCGAAGGTGGAAATGATGTCGTGGGAAATTCCTTCGGGAATGGGAACGACATTGTCTGCCGGAATGCTGAGAAGTTCGGCAAATGCCCCGGGGCGGTTGACACCGACACCCTGCGTGTTGGGGCAGAGGTGGCGGCGACCTGCGCGGCAGTTGCGGCAGTGTCCGCAGACAATGTGCCCTTCGCCGGAAACCAATTGGCCGACCTTGAACGCAGTGACTTCCGAGCCGACGGCTTCGATGATGCCGGCGTATTCATGCCCGACGACCATCGGGACCGGAATGGTTTTCTGTGCCCATTCATCCCATTTCCAAATGTGGACATCAGTGCCGCAAATGGAGGTTTTCTTTATGCGGATGAGGACATCGTGAGGGCCATAGGTGGGCTCTGGAACGTCCATGAGCCAGAGACCTTCGGCAGCTTCTTTTTTAACGAGAGCTTTCATTGTAGGGAAACAAAGACGTGGCAGAGGATGTTGGTAGAATTGACGGGTTCCAGCTCTTTTTCTGGGTCGGGTACCAAGTTATGGGGTCCGGTCATTTCAGTAATTAAAATAATATCCAGTATTCGGGAATCTAGACCCGTTCCAGCGGTTCTTCCTTGCTGATAATGTTGTATTGGCGCATGGCAACACGCCAACATTCAGCGATTTGCGAGGCAGGCAATGACCAGAGCTTGCGATGTAACCAAGCCAGGGAGTCGGCGTCGTAGAGGAGCGCGAGCTTGTCCTTGCGGGCAACGACACCGGGACCTTCGGACAGAATACGCGCCCGGATGCGCCCGTAATAGATGCGCGATTCGGAGGGAAGTGACTTGCGCTCACGCAACAGGACACAGTGCAATGCGTTGATATAAGGATCCAGCATGACCAGGGCGAGTCCATGGTCGGCGCGCAGGACATCGATGGGTTCGTAACGGTTGGCGATACTGGCCACGTTTCTTCTCAGCTCGCCCAATGTCTGGTCGAGGAGGCGTTCATAGGATCTTCGGGTATCCTCGGGCAGGGATTTGTTTTCGCTGACGAGTGAATTATAGAGCGAATTGATATAAGGGTCGAGCCGGGCAAGCTGCATGGCGTGGTCGGTGCCAATGGGGTCGAAGATGGCCTGCTTGCTCGACATCGCCGCCAGGTTGGCGCGCAGTTCACGAAGCACGAGCGGCTCGGCCACCAGTTCCGGCGTGCGGAATAATCCGGAACGGGACTTGGGCGCATAGCGCATGGGATGCGAGGTGATGATGGCAAAGGGGATGGAAAGCACCATGCCTAGCAACACCGGCAGTATCCACCAAAAGAATACAGGATAGACCATGTAGGCGCTGGCGCCCCAGGCGAGTCCCAGCAAGGTGGTTCCCCCGAAGGTAAGAACCGGCTCGCGCCAGTCCAGGCCGCCGCTGATATTACGGCGCTGCGTTATCCAGCGCACCCCCTGTCCGAACAGGATGAGCAGAACGAATCGTGCGTGAAACACCATCAGGATGGGAGCGAGAAGGAAGAAGAAAATCGACTCCAGGATAAAACTAAGAATGAACGCTCCCCTTCCGCCAAAAAGCAGACTGCGCCTCCGGCTGCAGAGGACTAGGAATGCGATACCGAACTTGGGAAGAAAAAGCAGGCAGACGGTCAGTCCCAACAGCACATACATGGGCATTTCGCTGGGAGTCTCGTCTGTGAAATTGCGTACGGTGCGGAAGACGTCCTTGAGTGCGTTTGCCCAAGCCTGCTCCTGCGGGTCGAGTGGTTTTTCCGGATTGGAGGATGGAAAAATCTGTTCCACGATATGGAACGAATCGGGATCGGGCTTTACCACGGAGACGTCCCGCCAGTGGCTGGCAGACAGCGTGGCCAGAATAAGGAAACTGAACCACAATGGAGAAACAAGGTAACTGAGGACGCCTTGGAACAAGTTCAACCGGGACATGCCTCGCCAGCCCTTGGCAAAGAGAAGCCATGAGTGTTGAAGATTCCCCTGGCACCACCGGCGGTCCCGCTTCAGGCTATCCACCAGCGTCGGGGGGCCTTCCTCGAAACTCCCTGTCAACTCCGGGGCCAGCCAGACAGCGTAGCCGGCCTTGCGCATGAGCGCAGCCTCCACGAGGTCATGACTCAGGATACGTCCGCCGAAGGGTTCTTTGCCGGGAAGGTCGGGAAGGGCGCAGTACTGGATGAACGGGGCCAGGCGAATGATGGCGTTATGGCCCCAGAAGGTGCTCTCGCCAGCCTGCCAGTAATTAAGCCCGGCCATGAAGATGGGGCCGTAAAGGGAGTTCGCGAATTGGAATATTCTCCCGAATATGGTATCGGCATTAACATGGCGCGGGGGAGTCTGCAGGATGCCGCATTGGGGATTTTTTTCCATGAGCCGCACCATGCGTGACATGGTCTCGCCACTCATCACCGAGTCGGCGTCAAAGACAATCATGTACCGATAGCGCTTGCCCCAGCGTCGGCAAAAATCGGCGACATTTCCGCTTTTGCGATTAATAGCCTGGCGGCGCTTGCGATAAAAAATCTTTCCAAAGGCGTCGAGACTTTGCACCAGGTTCATCCAGGCGATTTCTTCCTCGACCCACCGGTTGGGGTTGTCGGAATCACTTAGGATAAAAATGTCGAAGGAATCCAGGTTGCCCGTTCGCTTGACTGATTCATAGACACTGCGAACCCCGGCGAAAACGCGGTCTACATCCTCATTGAAGACAGGAACGATGATGGCGGTACTGGCTAGTGGAACTTCATGTTCCTTCTCCAGTGGCAGGGTTGCCTCAATCGAGAGGGGGTTTTTCCGTTGGACATAGCGGACCCAGACGCCAAGGGCGGCGACCCAACTTCCGCTCGCGAGTTGGTAGAAAAGAGGAATAAAGACCAGCAAGAGCGCCCATTGCAGTGCGGTAAGGTCGCTGGTCTTGCCCCAGATATTATCCGCGAAAAGCCAGGTCCCGACAACCGTGGTGATAAAGACCAGGGTGAAGTAGGTGATGCGCCTGCGCTGGAGCCGGTATTTGCTGGTGCGTTGCTCCATTGTCAGAATCGCCCGCGAATGATGAAGAAGAGGCCGAGCATCATGAGGAGGAAGATCGCCCAGAGGACAAACATTCGCAGCAAGGGTCGCCGGTCGATCAGGTCCCAGGTGAATTCCGCGACATCGGGGATGAGGCCAAGGTCGATGGGGCGGGGAACCATGGCGGAGACCGCCATGTCGGGACTGGCCTGGAGACTATGCTTGCGGATGCTCTGGGAGAGTTGTTCGGGGACGTCGTCATCCCGCAGGAGATACTCAGGCGAACGGGAGGGTCCGTCCGCCAGCATGAATGCGACCCGCCCGGCCAGGTCGGGACGGTAAGGCTTGATGTCAAACAACCCGGAAAGTTGAGCCATGCGCCGATCCACCAGTTCGCGGGCTTCCTCGACGGCAATGACGGTCGGGTTCAATTTGGGAGATTCGGCATGGCGAGCCGCCGCTTTTTTCAGAATGCGTAATATGAGTATATTCTGGTGAATCCGGCTGTGGATACGGTTGGCCCGGAGATAATCCTCAACACGGGTAAGCGCCTCGTTCCATTCGGCATCTGTGCCGGATTGGGGGGAGAACTTGATGATCATCGGCAACGGGGATGATTCCGTCGGCCCAGTGTGCTTGTCCAGATTTTCAGAATTGTCTGTCATGATTCCGGCGGGCGTGGGTTGGTTGGCGAATTTTGAACCATTGGGCTGTTATGGCTATTCGGGCGCCGCAGTGGCCAGATAGTCCCAGTTTTCAGAAACCTCACGGTCGTCCCTGACAAGGACGGCTTTCATCTCATAGGTGGATTTTGCTGATACAGGCTCTGCATCAAGGACTACACGCCAGCCTTGGGTTTCCGGATTGAAGAAGATGTTTTGCAATTTCAGTTTTGCGGCTCCCGATACCGATGCCTTGAGCTGGGGCGGAGTGGTATGAGTGTCGTTGGGGATGGGGGAGAAATCAATGACGTGATGAAACACCTTGGGTTCGTTCGTTTTTTTTCCGATGTGGGTGGCGGTGACCTTGGATAAAGAAGTGGGGAATTCCGATTCAAGAGCCCAGGTGATCCGGTAACGGAAGTGGAGCTGTGCCCCCTTGGCCGGAAGCGGATTCGGTTGCCAGTAGCAAACCACGTTATCCCAGACTTCCTCGGAGGTGGGTAGTTCGATGATGTGAACCGCACCATTGGGCCAGCCTTCCAGAGGTTCCACCCATACTCCGGGCCGCTTGTGATACCAAGCCTCAAGGTCTTGGTAACTGGCGAAGGAGAGGTCGCGCTGGCGGACCCCAAACCCTTTTAATTGCCCGATCTCAAATGAGCTGTGGCGGGTTTCGCGCCCGATGGAAATCGGACGCCACCAAGTCCGCCCGGTTGTTTCCTGGACGATGACTCCGTCGGAGTCGTGCACTTCGGGACGAAAATCACTGGGTTTTTTTAATGAGTTTTCCCCGTACCAGTACATGGAGGAGAATGGGGCGAGTCCCACCCGGTCGACGCTTTCCCGAAAAAAGACCGTGGCCTCGACCTCGGTGATGGTTTTTTTGCCGGGGCGGATGTTGAATTTATATGCCCCGCAGACATTGGGACTGTCCATCAAGGCATAGACTACGGATTCGTTTTCTCCGTTCGCTTTGCGCTCGATCCAGAATTTTTTAAAGAAGGGAAAATCCTCGGCTACGCCGGAGGCAGAGGTGTTGATGGCAATGCCTCTTGCGGAAAGACCATAGGTAGCCCCGACTTGTGTCGGGATGAGGCGGAAATATGAAGCGCCGACAAAGACGGCAAATTCATCCCAGATATCTTTTTGGTTCACTTCCCCGTGTAACCGGAACCCTGCATGTCCGGCGGGCCTTTCACTGGTTCTGGCCCCCAGGCTGCCGAATTCGAAGCGCGAGGGGTCATAGGCGATTTCCCGGACAACCCCGGATTCCACGGTGTAGATCTTGGCAATCCGGTTAAAATACAACCCGGGGTGAAAAAACTGGATACGCCAGGGAGAGTCGGAATTGGTCCAAATGCTCTTTTCAGGGAGAAATCGTATCTGTCGGAATTGATCGTAAAAGAGTTCGAGATAAAACCGGGGCACTCTCTCAGACTCGGGGACATAGGTTGTGGCAAAGAGCGCCTTGGCCTCTGCCACAACATTGTCATAGGAAAAGGATTTCCCTTTTTCCGCCACTTGAGCCGTGGCTGTGACAAATCCGCAGAGGATCAGCCCGAGCAACAGTTTTTTCAACATGACGGAAAAAGAAAGTCCGGACAGGCGCTTAAAGCAACCCTGCCCCGTCTCCCGTCTTCGTGTGGAAGATGGTCGGCGAGTTGCCGAATTTGGCTGCATAATCAGCAACTAGCTTGGCTGCGGCGGATTCGCTGAAGCTGCCGTCGGTGAGTGCCATGATCGCCCCACCGAAACCACCTCCGCTTAAGCGGGCGCCATAGACGCCGGGCATCTTGGTGACATCAGCGACGAGGAAGTCTAGCTCGGCGCAGCTATTTTCAAAAAGGTCCCGAGAGCTCTCGTGTGAGGCCGTGAGATTTTTTCCCACGCGCTTGATGTCGCCGGAGTCAAGGGCGGCAATGGTATCCTTGACGCGGGCGGTTTCCCGGACGACGTGCAGGGCACGCTTATAGCGGTCGGGCCCCAGTTCTGTCTTGGAGTATTCGAGCATTGCTTCTGTCGCGGCAGCCAAATTGGCCAGGTTGGGATTTTTGCGACGCAGGATCTCCGTGGACTCCATGCATTCCTTGTTGCGGGTGGCGTAGAAAGAATCGATGAGTGCATGCTTCTTTTGGGTATTGAAGACCCAGAAGTGAGTGCCATCGGGCATGGGTTTTGTCGAAAAAGTGTTGCTGGTGCAGTCAATCAGCACGAGGGCGCCTGCCTGTCCGAAAGAGCTGCAGCCTTGGTCAAGGATCCCGCATGGCATGCCGACGAAGGTGTTCTCCGCAGCGCGGCCCAGAATCGCGATGCTCTTTTTGTCTATGGCAAACTTGTAGAGTGTCGCGAGCGCATACCCCGTAGCCAATTCTATGGCTGCACTGCTCGAGAGGCCGGCCCCGATGGGCAGATCGTTGGCAACGGCGAGATTGAATCCATGGGGAACATTCATTCCGGCGTCGCGCATGACCTTCAACATTCCCAAGGGATAATTTCCCCAGGAGGTGTCGCCGCACATGGGGGCAATTTCACCGAGGGAAGTTTCAACTTTAATCGACTGCGCTTCACTGACGAGGACGATTTTGTCATCCTTGCGTGCCGAAATGGCTACTGTCACATAGCGGTCAATGGCAGCTCCCAGGACTGGACCGCCATTGTAATCCAAGTGATTACCAATGAACTCCAGGCGACCGGGGGCGTGGGCGATGAAGGAGGGGGCTTCTCCAAACTCTTCTTGGAAGTATTTTTTTATGGGCATATGCATCGTAAACTATGGACAATTAATAATTCGGATGGAAGAGCTTTTTTGTTGCCGGAAAAGACGTGTTTGGAAAAGGAACCCCTTTTTTGTAAATATCATTACGAATATGTTTGCGTGCTAGTGGTGTTCTGATGATAAATCCCTAGGGTATTTTTGATGCAATTCCCCCAGTTTTTAACAACTTTGTAACGTTCCGGCTTGCTTGAAGCTATTTTTCCATAATTATAACCCCTAAAATACAAGTAAGAGGTTTCCTCATGGACTTAGCTGAGCATCCGTTTTTTGTCAATTTACCAGAGAAAGATCGAAATTCTCTGATTTCGGTAGCCAGCGTCCATCGCGTGCCACCTGAAACAGTGATTTTTGACGAGGGGTCATCCTGCGACGGTTTGTACCTTGTTCTTGATGGGACGGTTGCCATCAGCAGACGCCAACCGGATGGAACACGCAGATTCGTAAATTATGCCAAGCCCGGCGTATGTTTTGGTGAAATGGCCATTATCATGGGCCGGACCAGAAGTGCCAGGGCAACTGCCATTTCCGATTGTGTTTACGGGGTGATCCCGGTTGGTGCCATCAGGCCGGTGATAGAATCCGGCTCCTCAATCCTTGTGGCTTTGGTTCGCATTATTGCCGGGCATCTTACTACTACTACTGACAACTACATCCGCGATATTGCCCAACAGGAAAACCTGGCGATGCTCGGAACCTTGGTGAACAGCGTGCTGCATGATTTCAAGAATCCGTTGATGCTGGTGACCTTGAATTCCCAATTAATTGCGCAAGAGCACCCGGATCCCCGCACCCAAGTGCTTTGCCGGACAATTGAAGCCCAGGTAGAACGGATGTCTGCCATGTCCATGGAAATAGGCGAATTTTCCAAGAGTGGCGAGCGTACGGTATTTTCGAAAGTGAATTTGCAGGAACTCGCCAAGACATTTCATTTTTTAAATGCCGCCCTTTTTGAACAGGGGACACCCAGTATAGAGATTGATATTCCCCCGATTGAGTTGGAAGCAGAGCCCAAAAAACTGCTACGTGTTTTGCAGAATATCATTGGCAATGCCGTCGAGGCTCTGTCGAGCACCCCTGCAGGCAAAGTCACCATCAAGGGGTCTCTTTCTCCTGAGGGTCAGAGTGTGTTGCTGAGTATCAGTGACAATGGACCGGGAATTCCTCCTGCTGTTCAAAAACGCCTCTGGGAGCCATTCTTCACTCACGGGAAAGCTGGAGGTACGGGCCTCGGGCTATCCATTGCCAAGGCTTTTATCGACGCGCATAATGGCAGTGTCCAATGCATTTCTTCTCCTGAAAAGGGAACTACCTTTAATATACTCCTCCCGTTGAAACAGACCACTGCACATGTGGAAGGTGGTCGAAATTTGCTAAACGCATTTCTGGCATCGCGCAGTTTGCAAAATAAAGGATAATTCGGAGTTGGTGCCCCTGCCAAAGGCTCGGGATCGAAGGCTATCCAGACTCAGTCGCTTTTTCTCTGGACAGGAAGTGCCTTGACGGTTCCCATGCTGAGATAAATTCTCACAAACGTGATTCCACTTTCGTCACTTGTCGTCGGCCAAGAGGGCCAGGTCGTCCAGCTCAATGCTGTTCGACCTGTGGACCAGCGTCTCATGGCGCTCGGTTTGATGCCTGGCATGACTGTCAAGCTGGTGCGAGTTGCCCCGCTCGGCGACCCTATTGCTATTGAATTTCATAATCAGTGTGTGAGCTTGCGGAAAGCAGAGGCAGAGGCGGTCAAGGTGGAACCGTTTCCCATTCGGGGAGAGCAGAACCCATGAGCGCATCTATTCAACGACGCCCGCTCATCGCTCTAGTCGGCAATCCCAATACCGGAAAGACAACTTTATTTAATGCACTGACGGGTCTGCGCCAGCGAGTTGGGAATTATCCCGGTGTAACGGTTGCCAAGAAATCCGGCACAGTCAATTTGCCAGATGGCACCCGGGCGGAGCTATTGGATTTGCCGGGCCTGTATAGCCTGGCAGCCACATCGCTGGATGAGCGGGTTGTGGTGGATGCCTTGTGCGGACTTATTTCCGGTACCCCCAAGCCTGATGCCGTACTTTGCAT
>JAITVQ010000039.1 GCA_031285745.1 Puniceicoccales bacterium
CTCCGCATCGCTCACATCACTCGGATAGCTTTTTCTCCCTTTCTCCATCCGCCCATCTTATCATCCTTGGCCTCCCTTTTTCTACTCTCTTTCTTCCCTTAGTTCACGACAGCCTCTAGAGGCATAAAAGCAGGATGCAGAGTCTCCATTGTAGTCTTCATGATGGGTTCCTTCCAATGATATGACCCGATCATGAGGATCATGATTTGGCAAAATCCTTTGCCGAGTCCCGATCATGAAGCCAAGCAAATGACTTTCCCTTGGATTTCTCGTTTTCATGAGTCCAAGCAAATAGGAAATCAAATGATATGGCCTCGTCATGTAACAAATATTTGGATCCTGCGCACGGAAAGGTTGCGTCATGAGCCCAAGCAAATGAGAAATCGAACGATATGGCCCAATCATGGAAGTCACGATGGGGACTCTCCAACTGTTGTGAAGCTGTCATTGCCTGGAGTTTTAGAGTTATAAAGTCATGAATGTCTTGATAATCGGCAAGGACGGCGTCCAAGTCATTCCGGGAAAGATAGCCATGTCCCAACAGATGGGCCACCCCGTTGAAAAAAACACTCTGTCCATTGGCCGATATCAGCTTTATTGATCCTGTCGAGGTGGAAGAGGAGTCTGGGTTCTTTCCTGTCGTACAATGTCCATGCGGATCGAAGGCATCTATAGATGTTGAAGATGACTGCGATTCGGGATATAAAAGGTTATTCTAAATTTTGCATTTTCCCTCTGTGCCTTTGCTCCTTTGTGCCTTCTGCCTGCCCTTTGAGAGTGTGGCCTTCGTTGCTGTCCTAATGTATAGTCCATGGGCAAAGAAAAACCGCGAGGCTTGCGCTTCGCGGTTTTTTCTTGGAGCAAATCGAGAATTAGCTCTTTCGTCGGCGACGGATTGCCACTATGCCGATTGCCAGGGCTGCACCGATCAATGCGTAAGTGGATGGCTCAGGAATGGCGATAACTGAGACTTGCCCAGACTGGGTCAATTCGAGGGTCCATCCGTTGCTACTCGAAATACCGACAAGGCCTTCTTTAACGACAGAGGATCCGGACGAGGTGATTAAAAGATTATTAATGTCATTCGCCGTTACCCCGGCGCCGATATCAAAATAGAGCTGTGAGCCGTCTTCGAAGGTCAGCGTTTTATTGGTTCCGGTGAAATTCAGCATATCGTGCTGACCCGCTCCGTTGCCGTTGATCTCGATTACCAACTTTGCTCCGCTTTGCAGTGTCACGTTGTCGGCAAAGCTGAGCGTGCCGGGTGAATTTCCCGGAGAAAGGATGCCGCCGGAGGCCACGGTGACTGCTCCCATTACGGTGCCGGTCCCGCCCAAGGTTTGCCCGGAGCCAATGGTGAAGTTGGCAACATCCGTCACGTCGAAGAACGCTCCGGTCTGTACGGAGATCAGGTTACTCTGCGCGATGCTGCCCGTGCTGCTGAGCTTCAGGGTGCCGCCGGTGATGGTGGTGGTGCCAGTGTAGGTGTTGGTCCCACTCAGAGTCAAAGTACTGGCTCCGGCCTTGGCCAAAGAGATATTATTCTGATTGGCTCCCGTGCCGCCGATTCTTCCGGTGTAGGTTGAATCCGCCGTGCCATTATTGACAGTCAATGTACTCATGGTCGTGGATGCGCCGACAATGGCGTTACCAGTCCCTGTGCCAATCACCTTGATCCCGCCGACAGTCTGGTTGATGCCGTCCAGCGCAAGAGTGCCGTTGGTGTTGGCAGTGGAACCAAGATAAATAAAGAGATTATCCATGCCGCCCGATACACTAGTATTTGCCGCAAGCCGATTGTCGCTACCGGAAAGAGTCAAGGTGCCTGCTTGCAGGCTTAAACCGTAATCCAGTGTGGCAACACCTGTTAGTGTTAAGTTACCAGATCCTTTTTTCCATAAGCTGGGTTTTGCGTATGATGCATCCCCGACGGTGCTTGAACCTGATTGGGCTGCTCCATGCGCCGAACCTGTGGCATTGATGGTTCCCTTGACGGTTATCTCGCCATCCACGTCCATGCGGAAGCCATAGCTCCCACCGCTTTTAAGGATGATGTTTTCGCCTATTTCAGCTCCGGTAACGCCACTGAGGACGTTGATACTGGAACCATTGACATCGTTGTATCCGCTGTAGGTAGCAGTACCGGCGCCATAGGTTGTCATCTTGGAATCCGGGGCAGTAAATTCAACGGCGCTCCCCATGTTTCCGCTAAAGGAATTTCCTCCCTTCAGTGCCAAGGTTCCTCCGGCAATCTGAATTTTTCCGTGGCCACTGCTGGCGTAATTATTGACCTCAACATTGAGTTGAGCACCGGAATTGATTACAGTTGCGCCTGTTCCGAGAGCGCCGGTGGAAGCCACGACCAAGGTGCCTGCCGAGACCAAATTCGTGCCGGTGTGAGTATTGGTGCCGGAGATCGTTGCCGTTTCCGTGGTGGTTTTTCCCAGATTGGTGGCTCCCGCCAGATTTGCCGAGAGAGTTCCGCTTTGGAGATTGACCAGTGATGCCGTAATCGTGCCGGCCTCAATCGTGCCATCTACGAGCGTGACTCCACTGGTGGTAATGCTTTTGCTTCCCAAGTTCAGCGTGCCTGCATTTACAGTAATCGGCCCGCCGGCCAGATAAGTGATTCCGCTACCAAAGGTGAGCTTGCCGGTACCCGATTTCACCAGTTCGCCATTGCCGTTAATTTTACCGGTGCCGCCAAAGGTGTAATCACCATTGGAGTTATTGACGGTGATGCCTCCGGAATTCAGGTCGCTGGTGAGAGTGATGGTTTTATCTCCAGCTCCGACAGTATCGTCAAATGTCACACTGTCATAGGTCATGAATTTTCCGTCAGCGATCCCGCTAAAATTAGCGTTGCCGTTGGTCTCCCAGATGCCGTTACCCTGGGTGTTGGCCCAAACCAGATTGGCAGCAGCCTGGGTGACGAGAAACTGTAGTTTGTTACTATTGACACTGATGGTTCCCTGGATTCGCGAACCGGCAATGTTTGCTCCTGTCAGAGTTCCATTGTTGACGATGCTACCGGCGGTAATCAGGTCAATGACATCGTTGACATTGGCGGCACCGGAGATCGGCGCTATGACGGTAATGTTTCCGGTACCGATTGTCAGCTCTCCTGTAACCGTCGTGGTTTCTCCCACCGTTCCTGTAATATTCAGGATGGAGCCGTCGTTCAGGGTGAGTGCTTTCAGTGTTTTGCCTGTGGTATCAATCTGAAAGGTGCCTCCGGAGTTTACAATGATAGCAGAAGTGGCCAAGGTTCCCGAGGCGGCGAGTTTGAGTGTCCCACCGTTGATTTGTGTGGTGCCGGTGTAAGTGTTGGCTCCCGAGAAGGACAACACGCCATCGCCTTGTTTGGTCAAGTTTCTGACGCCTTCCTTTTCCTGTATGTTGGAGACTATATTCAGGTCTACACCCGATGTAGTGGTGCCTTGGGCGACATCAAAAACACTGTTGGCTTGTCGCAAGGAAAGCGTGGTTACTGAGATCTGAGAGGTGATGCCCGACGCCAGCGTTGTCACCTTCGTACTGCCGCTGAACATGTCGATATTGCTATTGGCAATACCAGTGACCGAAGCCCCGGTCAGAACCATCTCCAAGTTAGAAAAGGTCTGATTGGACCCTGTTCCGCCGGTATTGACGAGGAGGGTTCCGCCATTCAGCACAATCTTGTTGAGCTGGTTGGTTGTCCCGTAGCCGGTGGCATCGCCGACGGTTAAACGCAGGGTTGCTCCACTTTGTACTGTGACAGTCCCACGGATGGCTCCAGTTGCGCCGCCACTGTTCAAATCCAGCCAGCCGCTCTGAACAATAGTTCCTCCGGTATAAGTGTTTTTTTGGGAAAAAACCACGGCCGCAGTCGAACTCGAGCTGCCCTTGATTGTGACTGCACCCGCGCCTGAGATAACGCTGTTAACGGTGATGTTCTTTCCATCCCACCTGTTTTGCAGGGTCATGCCGTTGGTGCCTAAGGCAATGTCTCCAGTCAAAATGTATTTTCCATCTTCTGCGTAAATCGTGCCTCCATCGACATGGAGTTTATTGGCGATGGTGAAGGTCTTGGAGTTCTGGATCCACAATTTCAAGGTGCCGCCGGAGTTAATCGCCACATCTCCCGTTCCCAGTGCTGCTGCGGTAGCCGTATCACTGCCGGTGCCGCCAGTGCCAAGAGCGATGGTGCCTCCGTTGATGACGGTGTCTCCAGTGAAGGTGTTGTTGTTGGTGTTGGCAATGGTCAGTATGCCGGATCCATTTTTGATAAGTTGTCCGGCTCCGCTGATGACGCCTGCGCCGGAGATCGTCCAATCATTGTCACCATTGACGGTGATGCCAGTCTGAGAAATAGTGCTCCCGAGCGTAAGTGTTCCGCTGGATGCATTGTCCAGTAAGACATCATTGCCATCTTGCCACATGGCGGGCGTCGGTCCGCCATCAACCAACCATTTGCTATCGGTGGTCCAGTTTCCATTTCCGCCATTCCAAGAATAGGTACTGGCTATCGCAGCACTACTAAACGCCAAGACAGCTGCGGAAATTAACAAAGTTTTCGCAAAGGGAAGAGAAGTATTCATAGATAGACAAGCCTTGGGTATGTTGAAACGAGATGGAGATATATACCCAAAGTTGAGAAATTTTTGCCTAGAGATGAAAAACATGCAAATAAAAGTATTTCAAATCGTAATAGAAATTTCTCTGTGGAAATATATATTTTCAACTTGTTGAAAATAAAATCATTATATGATGCATGATTGTTAAATAAAATTGAATATATTGAATGAATTCTGCTATGTTTGAATGTATAAGACAGAATTTCTGTCCTGCAAGACCATCCCAAATTCCTTTTATCAGTTAAATCGATTTTAGCAAAACCGACGTGCTTTTTATCCTCTTATCGGGAGAGGCTGCCGATCATTCAAAATCGGAGATCACGTCCGACTGATGCCGCCAGAGTTCCGCGTAGTGTCCGCCTTGGGCGATGAGTTCGTCGTGGGTGCCTTGCTCGAGGATTTGGCCACGTTCCAGCACCACAATTTGGTCGGCTTTGCGAACGGTGGAGAGGCGGTGGGCGATCACCAGCAGTGTCCGGTCACGCCGGAGGTTATCAAGCGCCTGTTGGATTTGTCGCTCCGTGATAGTATCTACGCTGGCAGTGGCTTCGTCGAGGATGACTAGGCGGGGATTTTTTAAAAGGACACGGGCAATGGTCAGACGTTGTTTTTCACCTTGGCTGAGCCGGATGCCTTTTTCGCCGATCTGCGTTTTGAGTTGTTCTGGAAGTCGTGAAACGAAGTCCCAGGCTGCGGCGGATTGGAGGGCTGTGCGTAATTCTTCTTCGGTGGCGTTTTCCTTGGCCAGTCGGAGATTTTCCTCAACCGTGCCATCGAAGAGAAATGGGTCTTGCGCGACATGGCCTATGTTCTGGCGCAGGGTGGATAATTCAAACTGCCTGACATCGGTACCATTGAGTTGGACGGAACCCTGCTGTACGTCATAGGAACGCATGAGGAGCGCCGCGACGGTAGTCTTGCCGGCTCCGGTGTGGCCAACCAGTGCGGTGGTTTTTCCGGAAGGAATGTCGAGGGTGAAGTCCTTGAGGATGTCCCCGCGTCCGTCATAGGCAAAAGTGACGTTGGTGAGCGAGGCGGTGATTTCTCCTTGGGGGAAAGGTACTGGTTTCTCCGGGGAGGCGACATCGACAGGGTGGTCGAGTATTTCAAAGACACGGTTGCCCGATGCCTTGCCTGCGGCCAGAAGCTGGTTAAGCATGGTCATGCGCGAGAGCGGCTCGTAGAGCATGACCGCATACATGTAGAAGGCGACGAGATCGGGGAATCCGAAGCCGGCTTTTTGTTCGGCAATCATCCATCCGCCGAAAATGAATACCGAGATCACACCAAGGCTGGCGATGAAACTGGTGCCGGGACTGTAGACGGACCATTGGAACATTGCCTTGAGGGTCTGCCGGGCGAGATCGGCGATTTTGCCCTTGAAACGTGTCCTTTCCCTGCTCTGGAGCGCGAAGGACTGGATGAGCCGATTGCCCTGGATATCTTCGACCAGAAGGCTGTTTAGGTCGGCGGCGGCCTCGCGAACGCCCTTCCATCGTTTGCTCAAGCGGGAGTTGTACCAGATGCTGATGATAAGAACAATGGGGAGCGGAAGGCAGACGCCGAGCGCCAGGAGCGGATTGATCCAGAAAAGAAGAGACACGACTCCGACGAGGGTGATGACGGCACTGAGTCCTTGTTCGGTCCCGTCAAGGAGGGCGCGCTCAACATTGGCAACATCGTCAATGACCCGGGAGGCGATTTCGCCGCTTTTGCGTTTGTCGTAAAAAGAAAGGGGGAGGTCGAGAAGTCGCTCGTGCAAATCCTTCCGGATGTCGGCGAGGATGCGTTGTTCGGCTGTATTGTTGATCCGGATACGGAAACAGTTGAAGACTTCGCGACAAAACTGAAGACCCAATATCGCCAGCGCCCCGAGGACGAAAGTCTTTCCATCCGTGCCTTGTTCAAGGCGCTCGAGCACTTCCCTCACCACCGCAGGAATGGCCAGGGCCGCACCAGTCATGACGAGTGCGAGAAGCAGGGTGAGGATAAAGAGGGCCCGGTGTTTCCGGAAATAGAAAGATATCCGCCAGATTATACGCATGCTTAAGGTGTGTTTTGCAGATTTTCACGAATGGCAACGAAATCTCCCTTTTCACAGCCGCGGACAAAACCCTCGGTCGCTGTTCTAAGAGAATCCCAAAGTCGGCGAAGTTGGATGGCTTCTTCCCGCGAGATGTGATTGTCGCTCGCTGCCTGGGCAATTTCCCCGAGAAGTCCGGCAAATTGTCCGACCAACTTGTGAACTGATTCGTTCAAGGGTGTATCAACGTGATCGCCACTCTCGGGAATGAAGTAACCATTGGCGGCTTTGCAAAGCCAATGGATGATCTCGGGATCACCCGTGGCTTGATGAAGTTGGGCAGCACGCTCGAGGGGGTTGACTGTGCCGCTTTTCCCGTCGGAGGGTTCCGCCCATTTGTAGACGAGGGAAAGCGAAACATTCAAGTCGCTGGCAATTTGCTTGGGGGCGCCTTTGTCCAGGGCGTTGCGGATGACTTGATATGATTGCATGGTTGCTGTGAGGAAATGATTAGAGCGCTTCCTTGGCAAGGCAGGAGGCAAGCAGAGTTAAAAATTAGAAATAGAAATACGCAGCAGGACGCCACGAAGTCATTCACAGGTCATTGAGTTTATCTGCGGTCTAGGCATCTGGTTTTAGAGAAATACGATGATTGCCTGCAACCGGCCTCCAATGGTGGGGTTTGCCCACATGACGGTACTAAACCCAAGTTCATTCACCTTTAAAAAAGCTGCCATGAAAAAGTTTCACTTTATCCTTCCACTCATGATCGCTGCATTGGTGGCGATACCTTTTTCAGCCAACGCTGAAGATAACGATGCTATTGCATCTCCTCCTGCTCGTGAACAGCGCAATGCTGGCTCCCGGGAAATGAACCCACGGGGTGTGCATGTCCAGAGAGAGCCCCGCAAGGTCGAAGTTGTGGTTAACAATCGTAAGATTAATCCGGAGGTCATCAAGGCCGAGGTTGAGGTCAGACAAGCCCGAAGGGCCGCCCAACTAGCGCGCGAGCGGGCGCAGATCGCCCGGGAACGAGCACAACTTGCTGCCGAAAGAGCTCAACTGGCCCAAGAGAAAGCGGAGGCTGCCAACCAGCGACTTCGTGAAGTTGTCCAAAGTAATGTAGAGGCCGAAAAAAAGATGACCGCCAAGGGCCCTGATGCTCCTCTCAAGAAGCGGGAAGAAACTCAGAAAAGGATGCAGGAACGCCGTGGGGGTGAAGGACGCAATGAAGTCCGTGGACGCAGTGAGAGACCTGCCAGAAGAGCAGCCCGAGAATAATTTACCCGTGCATGGAGTATGCCGGGTGATCTGTGATCATTGTATGCAAATAAAAAGCCGCCGGAATTTCCGGCGGCTTTTTTCAAAATGTGTTGCAGGCTTAGGCTTCTGCAGTGGCAGCAGCAGCGGTGTAACCCTTTTCCTTTACCTTGGTGGCCTTCTTGCCGAGCCGTCCGCGGAGATAGTTGAGGCGGGCCTTCATCGGCACGGACTCGCGCTCGACAACGATCTTTTCAATGCGGGGTGTGTGCACGGGGAAAACGCGCTCGACGCCCTCGCCGTAGGAAATGCGGCGGACAGTGAAAGTCTCGGCAATGCCGGAGCCCTTGCGTGAAATGACAATGCCAGCAAAAATCTGGACGCGTTCTTTATCGCCTTCGCGAACTTTGGTGTAAACTTTTACGCCGTCGCCCACTTTGAAGTTATCCCGGCCGGGTTGAAGTTGGGCCGCTGAGACGGAGTT
>JAITVQ010000070.1 GCA_031285745.1 Puniceicoccales bacterium
GCCTCTTTTCGGCAACACCTCGGGCAAAAAGGCGGGAACGCACTGGATGGTATTTTTGAAGCCGGGCTATCCTGGCCGCCCATAACAACCCCGGCCCGGTCGGAAGTGAGGTGAGATGATGTTCTACGCTTTTTTAGCGGAACAGCTTGGAATCTTTGGATGGTGCCTCAACCCATCAGAATTCATGCTGTCGATATGGTGCAAAGCTGCCAGAAACATAAGCAATAACATGTACAGGAATATATGGGAAGCACACAACCAAGAGGAAATGAGGTGACGCCATGACGGAAAAGCTGCGTAATTGCCCGTTCTGCGGGAGCGATTGTGTTTCGGCAATCCCCAAAGACGGGATGACAATAGATGTATTTTGTGGAGACTGCCACGCCGAAGTTAATGTGTATGGCGATGACTGGAACACCCGCCCCCTCGAATCCGCCCTAGAGGCGCGGGTGAAGGAGTTGCAGGCGATGCTTGATGATAGCCGCGACAAGTTTCGGCGGCTGAATGCGATACATAAGATCCAAAGTGATTTGGGTGTTATCCCTGATTCCGATGATCGGACAAAGGCGCGGGAGGAATTGCTTGCGGAGGCGAATATCGAGTTGGAAAAAGTCGATGCCAAACTTGACCAGGCTCGCATTGCCTATAATCAGTTGGAGACCGAATTTAATCGGATGAGGGCCGGACTCGCCCAGGCCCGCGCCGCCGCTGAAAAGCTGGCGGAGAATATCAGTGGCGCTGCTTGCTGTTGTAGCTGTCCCTTTGACGGTGATAATGATGGTGTTTGCGAAATTGGTGCCAAAGAAAATTGCATAGAGGAGATCTTGCAATGGGCCTACGCCCCGGAGGAGGTGGAGGGAATATGAAATGCCAATAGAACAACTGAAAAAATATACTTGTGATCTTTGCGGAAAATCCGAAACAAAGAGTGGCATTCCTCATGGATGGATAACCGTTGCCATTGAAGATCGCTACGAAGAGCGAATGTTTCACGACAAAGTTGTTTGCAATGGTTGCCTTCAACGGATTGATCGAGCAAGGGCAGGAAGGGGGAATTGATGACCGAAAAACCAATCCTTTTCAGCGGTGAAATGGTACGGGCCATTCTGGACGGCAGAAAAACCCAGACGCGGCGGGTGGTGAAGCCGCAGCCTATAGAGCCTACTTACCTATTTGCAATGCACTGGGATGAGCAAGGGTGTAGGGGACTTTTTAAAGGAGAAGACGAATGGCGTATAAGCCCTTACGGCAGTTACGGCGACCGTCTGTGGGTTCGGGAAACCTGGGCGTTTATATCCGGGGATGGCGAAGAAATTTCCGGCGAAGGGGAAGTGATCTATAAAGCCGACTCTGATAGGGGGTTGTCACAAGCACCGGAACGCTGGCGCCCCTCAATCCACATGCCCCGATGGGCCAGCCGGATCACCCTGGAGGTGACGGGGATCAGGGTGGAGCGGTTGCGGGAGATCAGCGAAGAGGACGCGATAGCCGAAGGGGTGCGCATCGGAATGGGTGCAATGCCATACTTTAGCTGTCTCGATGCATTTAAGGCGCTCTGGGACTCCATCAACGGCAAGCGCCCCGGATGCTCATGGGAGGCGAATCCATGGGTGTGGCCCGTGGAATTTAGGAGGGTGGAAGAATGATTAAAGCAATAATATTTTTAACGCTGTTTTCTTGGCTCCCGGCATTGGCCGTCCACCATTTCCACGAAAAAGACGGGTGGGTATTCGGCGTCCCGGTGTTGATTGTTTGGTTGTGGTTTTTCGGGTATATGGTCTGGGTGGTCTATAAGGCGCAGATTTAACCCAAACGGAGTGCAAAAAATGACCGCCCTCGAATCCCGGCACCGCCGGCTGAATCCGTCGCTGTTCCCGCTGGAAGACGTGGTGAATGAGTCCATCGGCTTCCTTCGGCAGCATGAGCCGCCAGAGGGCTATTTCGTCGGGTTTTCGGGCGGTAAAGACTCCATCGTCACCCTGGAACTATGCCGCATGGCCGGGATCAAACACCAGGCTTTTTACAGCGCCACCGGCATTGACCCGCCGGAGGTGGTCAAGTTCATTCGGAGGGAATATCCGGAGGTGACGTTTTTGCGGCCGAAAATGACGTTTTGGGAGGGGACGCGACGTAATGGACCACCTCTCAGAATACGGCGGTGGTGCTGCGACACGCTTAAAAAATCACCATCAAAACACATCCCCCTAAAGCATCGAGTTATGGGCATCAGAGCAGAGGAGAGCTTTAAGCGGGCGTCCCGTCCCCGGGTTGACCAGTACAACGGCAAGCAAATCCTGTACAAGCCGATTTTAGGTTGGGCGGAGTGGCACGTCTGGGATTTCATCGAATACCGGGGCCTGGCGTATCCATCTCTCTATGATGAGGGCTTTGGGCGCATCGGTTGCGTGATATGCCCGTTTATCGTGGGGCCTGGCCCGGCTACCCAGAAACGCCTACAGCGAGCCAAAGACAGATGGCCAGCCATATTTCGGATTTTTGAAAAGGTGGTTACGGAATGGTTTTGTACTAAGCGGTGGCAAAAGGGCTGCAAAAGCCCCGAAGAGTACCTGGCCGCCTACTACCGGGGGTTTGAGTAACCCCAAAACTACCCCAACCTATCAGACTAGCGCAAAATCTTACAGATAGCAAATTTCCGGCCGGTCGCCCATAATAGACCGGCCCTGGGAGCACCCTTGAAACCCACGGGCACATCATATCTCAAATATGAGGCGGTCATGAAAGGAAGCATCCATTCCGACCAGTCGTGCCCTATCTGCGGCCAGCGGTTCACCCCCAGTGACGGCAGGCGTCCCCCGTCCTGCCCCAATCATCCAAAAATCGTTCCCACTCGATTCGTCTTGCGGTATGGCCGAAAAATAACCAAGCGGTTTGACAATTACGAAGCCGCCTTGCAGGTGCTTAACGGGCTCCGCTACGAAGAGGGCTCCGGAAGATTTGACGTCCGGGATTACCAGGACAAATCAAAACCACTGTCATTCAAGCGCCTTGCGTCAGAATGGCTTGATTTCAAGGCCGCTGAAGTCAAGCGGTCGTCCTGGCGCTCCCTGGCAGCGGGAGTCACAAAAGCCATCGCTGCTTGGGGAGAAATCAACATCAAGAAAATTCAGTACGCCCAACTCCAAGACTTTTTCC
>JAITVQ010000083.1 GCA_031285745.1 Puniceicoccales bacterium
TATCCATCACTCTATTATTAACCAAATCATTACCATGAGTATGATCCGATTTAACTGGAAACTTTGGCTGCGGCTCAACCTGCTGACCAAAGATGTGGACAACGACTATATCGCCGAAGTGTCCACAGCGGGGAAGACCTCCCTGCGCAACGCCGACATTGCGCGCCACATCAAGGACGCGGGGTCGGAGCTGAAGTACGAAACCATCCTGAGCGTGCTCGACCAGGGCGACCGCATCGTCCGCGAACAGTTGCAAGCAGGTTATAGCGTGCTTACCGGCTGTGCACAGTTTTCGCCGCGCGTTACCGGCACGTGGATTGGCGCCAATGCCGCGTTCGACCCCACCGTGCACAAGGTTACGCTGGACATTACCCCCTCCGCCGAAATGCGCGAAGCCTTGAAGGAAGTAGGCGTTGAAGTGCTGGGCGTGAAGGACGGCGGCGCCTACATCGGCTTGATCACCGATGCCGCCACCGGCGCTGCCGACGGCACCATTACCGCAGGTGATGACATCATTATCGAAGGCGACCGGCTCAAGATTGCCCCCGATGATGACGAAAACCTCGGCATCTTCTTCGTGAACGAAGCCGGCGAAATCTCGCCCGTAACGCACCGCCTGACGGTGAACGATCCCAAGCGCGTGATTGCCCGCGTGCCCGCGCTCGCTCCGGGAACCTACCGGATATACGTAGTAACGCGATATGCGAAAAGCGCCCTATTGAAAGAAAAGCGCACCATCGAATATGATCGGCCGCTGACGGTTTCCTGATAATGCAGGGAATGGCTGTCCCCAGCGTTAGGGAATGGCTGTCCCCAGCGTTAGGGAGCGACTGTCCCCAATGTTAGGGAATAGTGGAAAACAACGAACGTCCAAAGCAGCCGTCCCTGACGGGACGGCTGCTTCATTTCCTTATGGGACAATTATCCGGTTATATACACTCGAATGGCTTTTGCCAAAGGGTGCTCTTTGAACGTTGCGTGAATGCAGAGCTTGAAGAAACGCATGAAATCTTCAATCCCCTCGGTTGCAATTTTCCCACTTCCAGCGTAAAGCATCAGATAATTGGGATGTACACGGATAACCGGACGAAAGTCCTTTGGAATCCTGATGTAGTCCGATTTGCCATACCTGTCGAATTGAAAGGCATAGTGGCGGTCTTCCTGTGCTAAATTCAGCCATTCTGCCAATGGTGTTGACCTGAGTTGTTTTAGCAGGTTGCGGTAGTCTTCGACACCATGTTCTCTGTAAACCATCGGATATAATACCTCCAAAAACGGGATCAAACCCGTTTCAAGAACCTCGTTTTTGATGGTGAATAAAAGATATTCGCCCATTTCCGCCTCGTCATACAGTGTCAGGTCGAACAGAAGAGATTCTTGAATCCCCTGCCGCAATTCCTCCTTCGAAATTTTTTCTTTGCGCATCCCGTCGAGAGAAATTCTCATCTCGTGCGCCAGTCCCATTGCCAAAAATTGTCCCATTTGATCGATATTTATTGTTTACAGTTCGTGTTCATATACCCGGCAAAGGTATCTCCTTTGTCCACAAATGCAAAGCATATCAGTAGACTTCCGACACAACGTAGACGACCCGTTTTTCGGGCGTATATTCATAGACGGAAACGACCGTAGCAGCAACTTCTGCTTACTCGCGCTTTACTCCGTCTTGTTCGCGCTTTACGATACACTACTCAATGGTGGCCATCCAGTTAGAAGACGGAACATGGAGAAGACATGGCACCATGTTCCGTTCTTAACGGGACGGCTGTCGCCATTTCGCAGGTCTGATCCAACCAATGGCCACCTCGATAAATTGACGAATCAGATGGTTTTCCCACCATTTGCAAAAGCCCAATCTTTATCTTTCCCACAAAAACGATATCATGGGTACGTTAAATCCACTCTACCGTGTAAAATAACCCCATGCTTCAATCTGAGCAAATCCTAATATAGATTCGGTGAGTCGATACCAGCCATCGGAGCGTTTGTTCCAGCCAAAATTACAATACGCGTTACGACTTTCGATAACTATATGTTTATTGCCAATCCAATTATCTCTTATATCTAATTTCCCCCTTCAATAACCCAACAATGCCTCCCTCCGCTATTTTGCCCAAATGCGATCACCAGCCCATCGGCTATTAATGGAATATGATTCATCTTTATGCCTTTAAATCGTTGGCTTTTTCCACTTCTCCATTCAACGAAATTATTCATAAACGCGATTGCAGGGGCAGAAGCCGTTGCTGTTTGCTCACACCCGTAGATGGTGTTGGTTTTAACTCCGATATCATAAATCATGGCACTCACAGCTTTTGTTGCAACGGGATCTCCACTTACCGGAATATTTCCATAATGACAAAAAAAGTCATAGTTATAAGGCACATTGGTAACAAACTGGTTGATAGGGCGTGCCTGATAATAGCTAAATATCTGGGCAATCGCAATGGGAACACAACCAGCCAAAGTCCTTGAATTAAACGTGTAACAAGAGCGTTTTGGACAACTGTCATTATATGGGACATCTTGGTGCCATTGTGTCTGAAGTACCGGACCATAAGTAAAAGGCCGCTCTTTGATATACTCGCCTTTAGTCTGAGTTTTTCCTGACTGTTCCGAATATTTATCCAAATACTTTCCAGAATAGTATTCATTTTGAGATATGTTTTCAAACTCACAGATTTTCCTGATGGTTTCTGTTTTTAATGAATCTATGATCTTGTCATATT
>JAITVQ010000126.1 GCA_031285745.1 Puniceicoccales bacterium
GTCTTTCCGCGGAACGCGGAAATGTCCGTGCAACTGGCAGAGTTAGTTCCGCGGACCGCGAAAACATGAATGCAACTGGCAGGGTTGCTTCCGCGACCCGCGAAAATAGGTCTGCCAACAGCATTGGTACTTCCGCGACCCGCGGAAGTTACTCTGCTAATTGCACTGGGATTTTTTACTTTCGCGGAAACGACTCTGCACTTGGTTTTTCGACCTTCCCAAACCGCGAAACCAACCTCGCCAACTGCGCATGGAGCTTTTCTTTCTTCAGGAGGGATATGTTCAATGGATGAATGATGAATTTCAAACCACGGATATACTCTACTCAAGTATCCTATTCTAAAATTAGATCAGGAAAGACAGGTCATACAGGACTCCCCTTCGCTTGTTGCCGACGCAGATTTCTTTCCCAAACCCTATCTGTAATTGATTCATGCTGGCATTTTGAGGACGTTCTCTGGAGGTTGAGGTGGAATTTATGCGAAATGGATGTCTGGGTATTGGAGACTATGCCCATGGGAGATACGACAGGTATGGTTACTTTATTGTAATTAATTTTGATTAAAGTAACACACGGAAGCGAATGAAGGCGCACGAGGTTATTTCCAGTCGGCAGAATCCGCGAGTGCAGGCGTTGGCCCGTTTACGTGAACGGGGAGACCGGCGTGAGCGCGGAGTTTTCCTTGTGGAAGGTTTTCGGGAGTTGAGTCGTGCGCTGGCATCCAGAGTCGAAATGGCGGAGATTTATTTTTGTCCGGCGCTTTTCAAGAATTCTGAATCCCACTCGTTGCTGGATGGAGCGATGCAGCGCGGGATTACTCTGTGTGAACTCGGAGAGAGTGCATTTGAAAAGGTGAGTGGACGCGAAGGGGCGGATGGATTGTTGGGGGTGGCGAAGATGTGGGATGTTTCGCTCGATGTGCTTAAGTTGCCGGAAAACCCGTTGTTGCTGGTGATCGAGGCGGTGGAAAAACCGGGAAATCTTGGGGCGTTGTTCCGCACGGCTGATTCCGCCGGGTGTTCGGCCTTGATTTGTTGTGATCCGGTCACGGACGCCTTTAATCCCAGCGTGGTGCGGGCGTCCCAAGGGGCTTTGTTTTCCATGCCGTTTGCCGTGTCGACGGTGTCGACGGTCGAGGCGTTTCTGCGCGACCGGAATGTTTCTGTGTTTGCGACGGCTCCGGCGGCGACGGAGGTTTATTGGGCGATGGATTTTCGCGGCGCGTCGGCGATTTTGCTGGGGAGCGAGAAGGACGGGCTTTCGGAATCGTGGTTGACGATGGCGAATGTCAAAAAGATTTCCATTCCCCAGGCGGGATTGTCCGACTCGCTGAATGTCGCCACGGCCGGGGCGATCTGTCTGTATGAGGCAGTGCGGCAGCGCAGTGCGACGGCTAGGTAGAGGAGGTTTTTTTCTCGATTTTCCGAATGACGCGGCAGGGATTTCCGGCGGCGACGACGTCGGCGGGGATGTCCTTGGTGACGACACTGCCGGCCCCGATGACAGTACGAGCCCCGATTTTGACGCCCGGGCATATGACTGTTCTTCCCCCAATCCAGACATCATCTCCGATTTCGACAGATTTTCCAAACTCGATCAGGTTACGTCGTTTGTCTGCGTCGATGGGGTGGGTGGCGGTGTAGATGTGGACTCCGGGGGCGAACATCACGTTGTTCCCAATGCGGACAGGAGCAGTATCAAGGATGAGGCAGTCGAAGTTGAAGTAGACGTTGTTGCCGAGTGTCGTGTTGACCCCGTAGTCGCAGAGAAACGGTGATTCTATCCAGGCGTTGGTCGGGGCATTGAATAGTTTCTGGACGAGCGCCTGCCTTGCAGGTCGGTCGGTGTCGCTGGTTTTGTTAAGCTGGGCGCAAATCTCGTGAGCCCTGTCCCGGGCTGCACAGATTTCCGGGTCGCGGGGGTTGTAGATTTCTTCCGAAACCATTTTTTGAAATTCGGTTTTCATGAGATTCGACGACATCATTGGCGAGCAATGGTTGCAATAATCATGTCGTTTGTGCCATATTCGCAATAACCCGAATCCCGAATGTAAGAGAGCCAAAGCCCGTCTTCTTACCCGTTTGGGATAGTGTCTGGCGCTACTTTTGCCAGGGCATTTATTGCGTAATAAAGATCTCCTCCCGAGGGCGGAAATCTTTTCAGCCGCATCAGGAATTATATATTTTCTAAATGCTTTTTATGACCCTGCATGGATTACCAACCGCGATACTGTTTTCGGGAATGGATCGAGTAACGACACTTCCAGCGCCTATCACGCTGTTTTCTCCTATAGTGACCCCTGGCAATATTATGGAGCCTCCGCCTATCCAGCTGTTATCACTAATTTTCACAGGCAGCGCATAAGTGTTACAATATGATCTTCCTGAATTTTTGTCCCAATCTTGGACAATTCTTTCCACTGCTTTTGTTGGATGGGTAGCGGTATATATCTGAACATTGGACGCAATAAGTACGTTGTTTCCGATTTCTATACGGTTATTGTCAACAAATGTGCAGTTCATGTTAATGATAACTTTATTTCCGATGAAGATGTTTTTTCCGTATTCACAGTGGAAATCAATGTCTACATAGACATGGTTTCCCAAATGTCCGAATATGTCGCGAAGGATGCGTTCTTTTTGTTCCGCGTCCGCGTAATCCAATGTATTTAACTTAACCAGTAATCGTTTTGTTCGAAGCGTCATATCGGCCAGCTCTTTATCACTGCCGTTGAAGAATTCTCCATCCAGGCATTTTTGGTATTCAGTCTTCATGTTTTAACACCTGTAAATAAGCTCTATCATTTTGTCCAAAATTATTTCATCACTGATCCAAGAATGGAATATGTAAGGGACGGCGTGCCTGCAAGGTAGAGTTCGTCTCCTTGAGAGACGTTGTATTTTATTTGAAATGTCCGAGCACAAAACAGGCAGGGCATAATTCCTGCCTGCTTTGTAGGGGTTCTCTTAATGAGAGGATTTTTTCCTCCTGCGCAGCATAACCAGGGCCAATCCGCCCATCGCTCCAAAGAGGGCATAGGTGGATGGTTCGGGAATGGCCGTGAGGTGGCTCCCGTTGAATTGGTAGGCGCTGCCGTTTCCGGTGATAGTCGCATTTATCAAGGAGGAGTAGTCTCCCAGTGTTCCGAAGATGTCACTCACCAGAATGGAATCCATTGCCTGGTCTGTGAACACGAGCTGCAAGTTTGCACCGCTCTCAAAATCTATGTTTTTCCCTGCCGCGAGAAGCAATTGATCGCTGCTGCTCAGAGTGGCGCCATCGGAGGAGTTGATCTCGATTACGAGGGTGGCTCCACTTTTCAGCGAAACGTTCCCGTTGGCATTCAGGGTTCCAATGCTATTGCCAGGGGCGAGAAATCCTCCTGCCTCAATAACAATATCGCCGCCAATGGTTCCCGAACCACCCAAGGTGGCACCGGTGTTCACGGTAACCAGTCCTGTGGCAGAACTATTGTTCCCGTTGATGAGTAGTTTGCCCTCGTTGACAATGGTTGCTCCAGTGTAGGTGTTGGTGCCGGAAAGCAGCATGGTGCCGGTTCCCGTTTTGGTAATGCCGACAGCGGGTGAACCGTATCCGGGGGTTATTCTTGAAGAAATTTCAAGATCAACGCCATTGGAGGTCGTTCCGGCAGCAACGGCAAATGTCGTATTGGTCAGAATTTTGAGGGTTATGTTTTCAATAACCGAGGTTTGCGAGGAGCTATTTGTCGCTACCGCAACATTGTCGGTGAATTCCACGGCGCGGTCGGCGATGCCGGTGATTTTTCCACCTGTCATAGTAATCAAAGTCGTGGAAAATGCCTGATTGCCTCCAGAACTCGTTGTAGCGATGTCTAGTGTTCCTCCGTTTAGATTCAGTTCAGTAATCTTCCTTCCACTGTACCCGGCTGAATCTGTTGCTAAAAAGCGTAGCGTTGCGCCGGTTTCGACATTGACAGTGCCTTGGATGGCTCCGTTTGCACCCCCGGCATTCAATTCCAAGGTTCCGGCTGCGACTGTAGTTGTTCCCGTGTAGGTGCTAAGGCTACTGATACGCATTGTTCCATCTCCGGTTTTGACCAGATTTTGGGCATGCGTTTCCGGTTGATAGCTCCCCGGTGCCAGAACAGAAGTAATGTTAAGATCTACGCCGCTGGCAGAAGTGCCTTGGGAAACATCAAACGTGGTGGTGTCCTGACGGAGCCCCAATTTTACATTTTCAATCACGGACGTTTTATCGGAACCGATGACTGTTATGGTGGAGTTATTCATCAAGTCTATATTCTTGCCCGAGATGCCTGTAATGGTTCCACCTGTCATGGTGACCTTTACACCAGTGAATGTTTGATTACCCGAAGCATTCTGGATGTCCAATATACCTCCTTCGAGGTTGATCTTGGTCAGCATAGTCCCAGAGTATCCTGTTGCCTCACCAACGGAGAAACGTAAAACACCGCCTTCCTTGACGGTAATGGGGCCGATGATTGCTTTGGCTACTGCAAAGTTCAAGGTGCCGGCCTCAACAATAGTTTGCCCTGTATAATTTGTACTGGATTTCGTGAGGTTTATAGTCCCAGTTCCTTTCTTGATAAAACTCCCGCCGTTGTCGTTATTTCCTATGACGGTATTCATCGTTAAGGTGACGCCGTCAGCGACATCGAAGTAACCGTCATTTCCCAATCGAATTGATGCTGCGTTAATAGTGGAATCGGCAGTGATATTAACTTTGTATAATTTCCAACTTCCCCAGCTGCTTTCTGTTCCTGTTGAAGATACGGTTCCTCCATTTAGAGTTAGTAACCCTGATATATTACCCGTTGCCCCCGATTGTTGTTCCAATACTCCACCTGCATTAAGGGTGACGTTAATATTGCCTTGGGTAGAGTGAAAAGTATTATCGCGATAAGTTTCTACCCTGCCATTAATAATTAAATTAGAGCCTGCTCTAAAAGCTAATCCTGTTGAAGATGAGG
>JAITVQ010000175.1 GCA_031285745.1 Puniceicoccales bacterium
TGCCTGCCGGGATGATGAAAGGTTCAAAGGCCATGTTCTCATTAACTTCAAGAACCTGCCTGTTGTCTTGCCCGGGAAGTGTTTTCCGGGAGACATTCACGGCTCCGTAGTCACCGGGCCCAATCCAGGAGATTTCCTCGGGGGCAGCCTGGACAACGACACCGGCAGGAAGAGTGATATTCCAGCTTATTTGCGAATCGACCTTGCTTGAGGCAAACAGGGGTAACGCGCGGGTGTCTGCGCCTGCCGGAGTGGCGCTAGTGGTAGCTCCCGGGAGGTCAAAGTAGAGATAGTTTCCGCTACGCACCGCATAACGTGATACCTTGGCCGAGTAGGAAAGCTTTCCCGGATAGGCAAGGTCCGTGACGAGTTCGCTTGCCGGGACTGCGGATTGCGCAACCGAGGTGATGCATTGCTGGTGATAGCGATTGCGCTCCTCGGGAGTTATTTCCGTAAAACCACGTTTGAATCCCTCGAACGAAATTCCGGGGAAGGTTCGCTCCACTTTGATTTCAGCATCACCGTTGGCGTCGATGGTCATGGTGTAGTGAACTGAATCACAATCCATGAATTTCTGGCTGGTTGAGATTTTCCGCAGGTGCGGAGAGTCAATCCGGATGGCCATGCATCCATCGAGTCCTGTGGTGCCCAGTTCAGAATAGATGCTGAGGTTATCGAGATAGTAAGAAGTGTTGTCTGCCAGCACTTCAACAATCAGCCGTGGAAACAAATTAGTCGGAAAAAGATTTTTCGCCGACCAGAAGATTTCTGAGGAAGGAGAGGTGGCTGACAGGAAGAGGTGCGGCTGAAATCCGGCTGCTTCCAGCAACGATACCAGCAGGATGCTCCGGTCAGCCTCATTGCCGTAGCCATCGGTCAGGGTTGTCCCCGCAGGAGTAAGACAATTCAGGGGGAGGCTGGTGAAGTTCGGCCCGGCGTTGCGAACATACTTGGCTACATAGTCACGGATGGCCGTGACTTTTTCGGTATCGGTGCTGCAATTGGCCGTGAGTTCGTTGGCCTTGGCCTTGACGGCATCGGTTGCCTTGCAAAGCGGTGAAACCGCATCGTTGATGATCTTTGCATAGGTCTCCAGGTTGTCGAATGTCGAGGCTTGGAATGTTGGCCCCAGATAGGCGTACGGAGGCAGGTTGCCTTCACGTTTGGTCAACTCGCGACTTTGTTCGAATTTATAGACGCGAGGTCCGGTATTGTCCTTGTCGGTGCCATCGAATCCATTGGAAACGTAGAGGCGGACATTCTCGGGAATGCTCAGCGTAAAGGTGTCCTTGTCCACAGGGTCAAATCCGAAGAAGGATTTCTCCACTTGGAATGAGACTTTGTTTTTGTTCACCCGGACAATCTCGTATTGGACAGTGGCGCCTTCCTCGACGCCGGGGAGTGACACCACGAGGGTTTTCCCTGCCGGATAGCGGGGTGCTGCGGCAACCCATGAGGCGTCCATGAGGTTCATTTCCTCCGGTTGGAGGGTGCGCACACTGCCATCCTTGAGCGTTACCTTGACGTTTTCAAGTTTCACGTCCTCCCAGATGGGATTGTAATCGAGGTGCAGTTCGCCGCTGGATTTTTTTCCGGCGTAGGTGAGGATTTCCTTGCGGACGTATTGCCGGGTCGTCCAGTTATTCGCATCCTGCAAGACGATATCGGTTTTGTTTTCAAGGATGCGGACATCGGCCTGGGGCTTGGTTTGTTCCCGCGCGGCAAGAACGGGTGATTGCCGTCCGGCATATTCGATTTCCTTGAGGGCGTTCTTGAGTTGGGCGTAGTCTTCAGGTCTTACCTGGGGTGCGCGAAGGCGCATTTCCAACGAACCAACCAGCGCCAGGTCATCACGGGTAAAGATCTGGGCAAAAGTTACGGCGGGAGTGTCCACGGAACAGGGGGAAGGCAGCGCCAGTGTCTTGCCGATGTTATCGGGGAGGTTGATGATAAGCTGCTCGCTGAGCCCGGCTGTATAGTCAATCTCCAGGGGAAAGCGGCGTTTTTCCAGGCCGCACCCGTTGCCCAAAATCATCGAGGCGATGGAAACATTGGAGCCGGTCCACGGCATGGGAAGGACTGTTTTGTCCTGGCTGATGACAAAGAAATCAGGCGCGGAAAACTCGAGTTTCACCTGCATCTTTTGCGAGGTATCCATCATGTTTTTCGGAGTGATCTCGAAGGTGTTGAGAGTTGCCCCGGAGATACTTCGTTTGATGATGGTTTCAAAGAAACGCCGGATATCCTCGGGCTTGGCCTTGGCAAAGCTGCCGCGAAAAGCATTGTCATTAATGCCGGTGAATTTGATGGAGACTGTCCCGGTGACTCCGCCGTCCTTGGCGACATCCAGTTTGGTCTTGGCAAAAACCATGTTGTCCTCGGGAGGCGCTACCGGCGAGGCGTGGAGTGTTTCACCCTTGGGGTTGGCCACGAGGTAGCTTTTATTGAAGAGATAAGACGGCAGTAAGTCGGCGGTGTTTTCATCCGTCGTATCCATGAGCTGATAGGTCCCATCCGGATTACGCACGGCGGTGATGGCGTGGTTGAAATAAGGCTGCGGAACTTCTCCATCCATTAACGGGCCGACCCGCATTAGAACTGGGTAGGCGTCCAGTCCGGCTTCCCGCAACATGGTAACCAGCAGGGCGGCCTTGTCGCGGCAGACCCCGTAGCGATTGTCGAAGGTGAGTTTTACATCATGGGGCTCGTAGCCGGGGGCTTCTTTTTCAACGGTGATGCCCATGTAGCGAACTTCCTGGGAGACGAATTTGAAGATGCGGTTGATTTTGTCGGAATCGTCGGAGGCCCCGTTGATCAGCTCCTTTACCTTGGCTGTGATTTCGGGCGTGGTGGCCAGATGTGGCTCGGAGATATCCCAGTACCATTTTGAAACTTCTTCCCAACTGCCAGCCGTGCTGACCAGCAGCCGTTGGGCACAGGTATAGAACGCAGGCATGCCGGGTTCCGGAAACGCCTGGGGCACATCCTTGGCAATCCAAGTGTAAACACGTTCTTTTCCCTCTTCACGGACGCTGTGAGTGACTGTGTCGCCGACTTTGTCCAATACCGCAAAGGAACGAAGCGGTTTCTCGAGTGGCCCGCGTATCTCGTAGCGAATGTTTAAAATAGGGTTGGTGCTTTCCAGACTTTGCCAGTCGCAGAAGGTGTTGACCATGCGGGCGCGTTTGGTGGTTTTTTCGACCACGACCTGCAGCGCGTCACCGATTTGCAAATCGGGAATGGCGAGGGTAACCAGTTTGTCATTGGGATCGTAAATATTGGCGTCCATCGAACTCCGGTCGGTCATCTCCTTGCTGTTCTTTTCAATATCAATATCAATCAGGGTTCCGTCAGGTTTGATGATCCGGGCCAGGATAATTTTCTGTCCCTCATAAAAAACATTGTAGTTTAAGGATTGGGTCCGGTTCTGGCGGCGACCTTTCTCGGTCAGGATTTTGGTGACAGAGTCGTCCCGGGATGTTCCGGTGCCGTCGGCGAGATACCGTGTCTGGATGAAGTTATCGACGAGGACATAGTCGGCGTCGGGATATTTTTCCGGGGTGATGGCCGTGAGCACGGCTGCATCGACACGGATTGGCGCTATTGCTGCGCCTTGGGTTGTCGTTGATTCTGCAGCATAGATAGAATTACCGGGCAGAATCGCTGCCAAGGCCAAAGCCAGCACAGCCAAGCGTGATGAGAATGACATGGGTGAGTGGGG
>JAITVQ010000243.1 GCA_031285745.1 Puniceicoccales bacterium
TATATGAAACACAATCTCCGTGAAACGCTCCAGTGCGCGGATGCTCCGTCGCGCCGGCCAACATCGGAGGCGCGAATGTGTAGTCCCTTTCACGTGACGCCGGAAACACTGGCCTAAGACACGCCTGGCGTGCCAAGGCTTCCGTGATTCAGGGAAGCTATTCCCCAGACACAATTTCCGGTGTCTCTCCCCGTGTGTGATCAAATGCTGGCTCACCAATATCTCCGATGCCGCCAGCGATCATTCACAGGAGGCGCTAATCCCTTTCCAACTCTGCCAAATCCACCTGTTCCCATGAGCTACTCCTCCACAGAAAAAACTGCTTTTCACGACATCCTGCCTCAAGACTGGCTGACGGTTGTCCGGGCCAAAGTCGAAGGACTTCGTTACGGCGCCGTGCAAATTGTCGTCCACGACGGCAAGGTCACGCAGGTCGAGAGAACCGAAAAGACCCGCATCGCCTCATCCCGCGAAGGCTAACCTTTTCGTATCGAAACCTTCCCGACCGGACATCCGGCGGGCTTCACAAACATCGTAGAAAAACATCTACCGACCCGACCTCGGGAGGATTGCCGGATGTATCATCCAACAATCCATGACTTCAGTAACCGGAAAACACACACTCGTGTTATTTCTCGCATCAGCATCAACCTTCTCATCACTGGGAGCACAGGATGCCGTCGAAAACGAATCCACGGTCGCATTGCGCGAACAGATCCAGCAATTAGACCAGAAACTGCGTATTCTGGAAAGAAAACAGGAACTCAGGGAGGAGGCTTCGGAGAACAAAACAGCTCCATCCCTGCCCTCGGTCTCCCTGGATGACAAGGGCCTGAATATTTCCAGCGCAGACAAGGCCTATTCAGTCAAAATCTGGGCACTGGTGCAGGCCGACGCGCGTTTCTTTCTTGATGATGGCGCGGCCAACCGTGACTCGTTCCTCTTAAGGCGGGTAAGGACTCCACTTACCGGAACAGTTGCCAGTATTTTCGATTTTAATGTTACGCCTGAATTTTCCACAGGAACAAACACATCCACCAGCGCCGGGTTGGTGGATGCATTTCTGGCGGCAAGAATCACGCCATGGATCGGTATCAAGGGAGGAAAATTCATTTCTCCCGTGGTACTGAACCCAGGTCAGGATCGTTACTTTCTGGAGTCCGCCTATCCCAATACGCTGGCCCCGAATCGTGATCTGGGATTCGAGTTCTTTGGCGCATTCGGTGGCGGCATCATCAATTACCGGCTGGGAATTTATAACGGGGCTCCGAATAACACGCAGAACTTTGGAGGCCAGTCCCCGGGATTGTCCGATGGCGATTTTACCGGAGGAGGACGACTGACCCTGACTCCATTCAAAAACACCGAGGGTTTCTTTTCCGACCTCTCCCTCGGCATCGGCGGAAGCATTGGCAATGAGCGGGGAGACGCCAGTACGCGAGGGCTGACCAATATCGTGAGCAATGGGCAACAGACCCTTTTGAATTGGTCCTCGGGGAATGGCCTTTACGCGGATGGACAACACATCCGGCTGTCACCGGCGATTGAATGGTACACGGATAGTCCGCTTAGTTTCGTGACTGAGTTTATCTGGGAACGCCAGGATCTGGCCAATGACGCCGGGTTCTCCCGTACCGTCGATAACTTCGGCTGGCGGGTGAATCTCGGTTATGTCCTGACCGGAGAGACGGCCACCAGAAACGGCGTCAATCCCGACAGTCCGTTTGACTTGGGTAAAGGAACCTGGGGCGCATTCGAGGTCGTCGGACGCCTGAGCGGACTTTATTTGGATAACGATATATTCGACGACCCGGCCGGATTGAACGGAACAACCAACGCCAAGGGAGCGTTCGCCTACGGACTCGGCCTCAACTGGTACCTGAACCGCAACATTCGCGTGTTATTCAACGTCGAGAAAACCGACTACCGGGGCGGCGGAGCCCCTACAGGTCAAACCGGTGTTCGCGATGATGAACTCTACGTCTTTTCCCGTTTTCAAATTGTTTTCTAAAACCAACCAACCTTACCTGTCGTGAAAAAGTTACTACAAAAAACCTTCGAGAAATTCATTCATCCACTGCAACGCGGACGACTCACCAAAGTTGGCGCGTTGACATTGGCCGTCGGCATCATCGCTCCTTTGTCCGCCAAGGATATTGAATTGCTCAATGTCTCCTATGACCCAACCCGTGAATTCTACGTCGAGTATAACGAGGCGTTCGCCAAATACTGGAAAGAAAAAACGGGCGACATCGTAAAGGTGAAACAATCCCATGGAGGATCTGGAAAACAGGCCCGCAGTGTCATTGATGGAATCAAGGCCGATGTGGTCACACTCGCCCTCGCCTCGGACGTAAACGCCATTCACGACAAGGCCAAGCTTCTCCCGGCAGACTGGCAAAAGCGGCTGCCGAATAATTCCGCGCCCTATACCAGCACGATTGTGTTTCTGGTCAGGGCAGGAAATCCGAAGCACATTAAGGACTGGGGCGATTTGATAAAACCGGGGATTGGCGTGGTAACCCCCAATCCGAAAACGTCGGGAGGCGCGCAGTGGAATTATCTGGCCGCATGGGAATACGGGCGGCGGACATTCGGCGGCGAAACAGGCGGGAAGGAATATGTCGGCAAATTATTCAAGAACGTTCCTGTATTGGATAGTGGAGCGCGGGGGGCGACGACCACATTTGTACAGCGGGGCGTCGGAGACGTACTGCTGGCGTGGGAAAACGAGGCATTTCTCGCATTGAAGGAATTCGGCAAGGATAAGTTCGAGATCGTGATTCCTTCCGTGAGTATCCTGGCAGAGCCAACCGTGTCGCTGGTGGACAAGAACGTGGACAAGAAGGGAACACGGCCAGTCGCGCAGGCGTATCTTGATTATCTTTATTCCGACGCAGCACAGGAATTGGCAGGGAAGCATTTTTACCGCCCGACATCCGAAAAAGCAAAAAACCACTATGCGTCTGTTTTCCCCAAGCTGGACTTGGTCACGATAGACAGCGCATTCGGAGGATGGCCTAATGCCACGAAAACACATTTCGCCGAGGGAGGGACCTTCGACCAAATCTATTTGAAATAAAGACAGGTCCTTGGCCCTAAGTCTAAGACCTCGTTATCTCGCAGCAAAGGAATTCCCGCCTGCATGTTTTTCAAATCACGCCGCTCTGTCATTCCCGGGTTCGGGCTGTCGCTGGGATTTACCCTGGCCTATCTGGGTCTGATTGTCCTGATTCCGCTTTCCGCAGTTTTTCTGAAAGCATCGGGGATGACATGGGCGACGTTTGTCGAGGCGATCGCTTCGCCCCGCGTAGTGGCTTCATATTGGTTCAGCTTTGGCGTTTCGGGCTTGGCCACGCTGGCGAATGCCGTGATCGGGCTAGTGGTTGCATGGGTACTGGTACGCTATTCGTTTCCGGGAAAGAGATTCCTGGATGCGCTGATTGACCTGCCTTTTGCCCTGCCAACAGCTATTGCGGGAATTGCCCTCACCGCGGTGTATGCCAAAAATGGCTGGGTCGGCGCCTGGCTGAATCCGGCATGGAACTGGGGCGTCACCCAGTTAAACAACTGGCTACCTGTGATCCCGTGGAATGAATGGCTGGGCACGGGGATTGCCTACGACCGGGCAGGTGTGTTTGTCGCACTGGCATTCGTCGGGCTGCCGTTTATCGTCCGGACACTTCAACCCGTATTGGAAGAGCTTGAACCGGAATTGGAGGAGGCTTCCGCGATTCTCGGGGCAAACCGGATCCAGACCATCACACGGATAATTTTTCCGCAAATCCTTCCGGCGTTACTAACCGGCATTGCCATGGCGTTCGCCCGGTCACTGGGTGAATACGGCTCTGTCGTGTTTATCTCAAGCAATCGTCCGTTGTACGACGAGATAACCCCCATGATGATTATCATCAAACTGGAGCAGTATGATTATGCGGGGGCGACCGCCGTAGCGGTGGTAATGCTGGTAGCATCGTTCCTGCTCCTACTGGTGATTAATTTATTGCAGAAGTGGAGTCGCCGTTATCAGGCCGTCTGACCCGACCTTGCCAAACCGTCTTTGTTTATGGCTGCCATTATAAATCGTTGGAAAAATCCGGGGCAAGACACCAGCCGCAATTCCCCCCTGACCAGGGACCCGGCCTGGCTACGCTATACGCTGATCGGGAGTGCCTTTGTTTTCCTGGTTTTCTTTTTGTTGCTGCCAGCAGCGGCGGTTTTCGCCGAGGCATTGCGGAAAGGAGTAGGCGCATACTTTGAAACCTTCTGGGATAGCGATGCCCAAAAGGCAATCTGGTTGACCCTGATTACCTCGGCAATTTCGGTGCCGGCCAATCTTGTTTTCGGCGTAGCCGCCGCATGGTGTATCGCGAAGTTTAATTTTTACGGAAAAAGCATATTGATCACGCTGATCGATTTGCCGTTTGCGGTGTCACCGGTGATTG
>JAITVQ010000246.1 GCA_031285745.1 Puniceicoccales bacterium
CTCTTCCTGCCAGGAACTCGGGCACTACCGGTTATTTGACGGAATCGTTATATCCACATGCCTGATCTTTCCCAATCTTCCGTTGCGAACCAACTCGGCGGCCCTCAGAAAATAGCGCCCCGACCGCTGTTGCGTCCCGGTCTGCCCTATTCGCTTATGCTTGCGCATCTCGGCAACGAGTACACGGCCCTCCTCCACCGTCAATGTCAACGGCTTCTCCACATAGATATCTTTTCCATGCCTCACGGCATCAATGGCCGGTAATGCATGCCAATGATCGGGAGTAGCCACAATCACGGCGTCAATATCGGGATTTCGGGTAATCTCCCGGAAATCGCCGTATTCCCGGCAAGCAGTATCCTCGTATGAGTCATTGACAATCTGGGCAGCCTTTCGCCGATGGACTCCATCCACATCGCATACCGCCAGCACATAAGCTCCCTGGGCTCGCTGCCCGATGGCATTCTCCATATCCGGGATGCCCATGTTGCCGACGCCGACGACACCGATATTAATACGCTTGGACGGAGCATTGGAACCCAACACCGACGCAGGAATGACTGTAGGAAAAACCATTGGACAGAAGAGGCATAAGACAAAGGAGAGATTAAATCAGGATGACAATCTTGCTGCATCCCAATCCCAGCTAAACGCTGACGCATTTTGCCTTAACGGTACTTTTTAGACTTTTTTTGTTTATTTTTGTTCCCTGCGGAGAAATTGAGGAAAAGTACCCCTTTCGATGGAACTTCCATCCTTGTTGAAAACTCTAAAGAATATTGGCTTTTTCCAAACACTTCGCTTAAAACACAGAACTTCGACACTTTGTCATTCCCCACCCACGTGCTTAACCCGTCTGCCACCCGCGACTGAAACCATGCATACCGACAAACTTATCAGCCGGATAAAGGCAGTCCTCAATGGTGATAGCGGACATTTTGAAATACAGGCCCTGGCCATCGAATACGCAGACATGGTCATGCATGTCCGCGACCGTCTTGAACAATGTGTCGCCCTCATCCGGGCTGGTAATGACTACGCAGCACTCCAAGTAGCCGAATCTCCTCCTCCTCTCCTCGATACTGCCGCACAGCTCGCTTTTTTTGACGCGCCGGAATGGATCAATCTTTGTCGCGAAAAAAATCTCCCCTACCCGACCAAGATCGACCAACACCATGTTGATCTCGTCAACAGCCTTTACGGTAAACAGATCAGCGAATCCCACCCCCTTTATCGCGACTATCGCCAGGCTATTCGAGAACGAGACGACCTCAAGGCTCTTGCCGTCCTGGCATCCATCCTGCGGGTCAATCCCGGTGACAAGAATGCCCGCGCTGAAACCTTTCGCCTCTCCCAGAAAACCCGCGCAAACTATATTCAAAAACTCGAAGACCTTCTCACGGACGGAAGCGATGCAGAGGCATTTGAACTCCTGGACGCACTGGAACGAGCCAACATTCCCGGCGTTGCCGAAGCGCCTGCTTTTCAAAAAACCCGCGAACGTCGTGAAAAACAGGAACGAGACCAAGCCATGGTCGAGGCCCTCGACGCACTTAAACAGGCTGCTCCGCTCTATGAAACCAATGACTGGCAGGCTGCAACTCCACTTTTAGCCCGCTGCCGCGTCCTTGAGCGCGATCATCGCCTCGTCTTCGATGACCTGACCCATAAGCAAATGGAGATGCTCGAAAACTGGGCGGGCAAACATCAGAGTGAACACGCTCAGAATCTGGCCCGACAAGAGGCAGTTCGGAATGCGGACAACGAACTCTCCACTCTCGTCAACGCACCGCTTCCTTCCCGCATCACCCGTACCAGCCTGAAAGGGTTTTCCCTGGAATTACAGCAGGCCATCGCGCAATCCGAGAATCTTGACGGAGACACTGACCAGAAATTACTCAAGGCTGCCCGGGAACGCCACAGACGAATCGAGGGGAAAATCCAGCGTCGTGACATTGCCTTTGTCTCCGGAATCGCCATCAGTTTGGCAGCATTGGTCATCGCAGGAATGGTTTTTTACGAATCCCGCACCAGCGCCGACCGTCGCGAAAAAGTCATGGCCCGCATGGACGAGCTGGTCGAGACAAGCCAGTTGCTCGAAGCCGAGGATCTCTTGAAAAGTATTGGAAACCGATGGGAATCCAACGAGGAATTTCACTCCGCCAGGGGACGTCTCGAAAGCTGGGTCAACGATAAGCGCTCCAAGCTATCCATCCTCCTCAACAAGGCTGAACAAATAAAAGGGCAGCCTGTCAATGCGTCCACGCCTGAATCCCTGGCCAAAAGCCGCGCCTCGCTCGCCACTCTCAGGCAATCCCTTGAGGAAATTTCTCCCGATACCCGCACCGAGGCCAGCACTGCCGTATTCGAGGCCGAAGCTCATCTTCAGGAAATCTACAAACGCCTTTCCGCTGATTTCTCCCCGACTTTCGCAGCAAGGTTGGACGATGCCGACAAGTTGTTCGCCAACGCGCTGGCCCTCCCCAACCCCCGATTACGAGCTCAAGCACTCGATGCCATGGCCCCTACCATGGTTAAAATCAACGAAACCGGTCAACGAATTGAGTCCATTCTTTCCGATGAAGTCAGCACCCGCTGGAAAACACTTCGCGATAATATCATCGCCGATACGACCAAATGGGATCGTGTCGCCAATGCCGAGGTAACCCTTGCAGGGGCCACCAATCTGGAAACCTACCTTGAGCTCGTCCGACCTGTTGTGGAGCAAAATATCGCCAACAAGGTTATCACAGCCAATGAGACTGCCTTCATTGATCCTGTCGAACGTCTAGTCTCACCACTGGCGCGTAAACTCTGGCGGGTTGCCGAACAGCATTCCCAAGGAGCCACTCCGTTCCTCCCTGCCGAATCACTTCCCGGCGAAATGGTCGAGGCATCCAAGCTGGCCCAGAGTAAAATATTCCAGCGACTCTGGCGTTATTCACTTCAGCAACTCCCCATTTCCGCCACAAACAAACCTGTCACCATCTACACGGTCGGCCAATCCAAAAACGAGCGTCTTCCCATTGGGGACGGCTTCGAACTTCGCCAGGAAGTCGATGTTCTCCAGGCAGACGGCACATCCGATCACCGTGTTTACAATATGCGCCAATTCGGCGGACGGGAGGCTCGCGGGGAACTTCTTTCCGATGGAAATCCGGCGCCGGAGAGTAATTTTCTCCTGAGATTCTCCCGCTTCTATGATCGCAACTCCGGTCGTATCACCGAACCCCTGCTTGCCACTCTTGATCGCATCCGCGAAACACAAAACATCTCGGCACTCCTCAAGGCATATCTCCAGCAGGAAATATTGCGGATTACCGAGAATCGCCCTGACGAATGGGGCATTATCTTCTCGCCCACTGCCCAAAAGGATGCGACGGCCCTGGCCCAGATTACCCAAAACAGCATTACCCTCAACGATTGGCTCTACCCTGAACGATGGGCAGATCGCTACCCTGCCCTCCAGCGGCACTATGCTCCACCCCAGCTTTCCTATATGCAGGAAGCCTCTGCCTACTTCCGGGTCTTTCAGCGTCTTGCCAAGCCTGGTTTTGTTTTTGTCGGCTATATGAACAGCGAGGGACGCCTTCACCAATCTACCAAGCACATTCTCACCGGTTATCTTGTTGGCCTTACGCCCGACGGACGTCTCGCTACTTGCGTGGCGGACAAATCCCTCGGCGAATTAAGAACCGAAGATTCCACCCGGGGCTTTCTCGTCTCCGTCCCCTTCGTTTCCTACTCTCCAGTTCTCATGCTCGCCACCACTCCCATGGAGGCTGCCAAACAAGTTCAATTCCCCGAAGATGTCCCGGCTCCGGTTTCCGGATGGGACAACTTCGTTCTAGCTCCTGCAGTTTCCACTGGAAACTAATCCCAAACGCAACTTTTTCGCCCCTTCCACCCATGCCAGACACCGAGCGCAGCCTCCGAATTCAATGGAAAGGCGTCACCACCGGCCCCTATACGCGAATCGAACTTGATGACATGCTCGAACGTGGCGAGGTTAGCCTAGTGCATCGCCTGGAGTTCGAGGGTCGCTGGCAGAGTGTCAGTGAGTTTCTTGACAGAAACCGTCTCCGGATCCGGGCCATCGAACCTAATTCCGACCCCACCTCTGAAGAACTCCGGCTGCCGTCTTCCTCATCCACGCCACCGGTCGCCTCCATCCGTCGCCCTCCTCATCTTGGCCGCCTTGAGAAACTGGTCCTCATCGGCTACATCCTCTGCGGCACAACATTTGTCCTGCCGATCATCGCAAGCCTCCCGGCTCTTTGGATCGCATTCCGCCTTCAATCCATCGGTGTACGCGAACCTGCCCGCCTTCAATTCATTCTTTGCGGGGTTTTTACCATTCTCGGCCTTATCTTTCACGCGCTCCTCTTCTATGCCCGCAACGAAGGGCTTGTTTGAACACAAGCCTGCCAATCCTTGGCGCAGAAACAGTCTTATCCCTACTGCTGAATCAACTCGAACATCCCGGTCAACGGTGATGGAAGCGGATTATCAAAGACTGTGTATGTGAAGAGCTGTTTTGTGGGGTATTCGGTATCGATGGCAGTTTTCTCATAGTCATCGGACGAAACCATAATCCACGATGGGCTGGAATCAATCCCCTTTCTGGCCAAGGCCACGTAATGCCAAACAGGAGCAGGACGTTTCAAGGTATACTGTTGCCCCATGAAACGAACCTTTAGCCCATAAAAGCCACCACCGGCAGTTTCCTTGGAGGTTACGGCATAACGCTCCACTTCAAGTGCTTCCTCCTGTGTCACCACATGCTGCTGCGGTTTGGAGAAACTTACATATTTTTGTGTTTTATCGTAAGGAAAATAGAGTGGGAAATCATTTACTGTCACAGTAGCCACAAGATTTTCAGCATAGCTTCCGTTCACACTTATATCCCCATCTTCCACTTCTTTTGCGACATCTTGGGTATTTTCCTTGATAAAATTGGGAAGCGTATTGCCGACCCGGGTTTTGAAAATCTCCCAAGATGCAGCCAATTCCTCGGCAGTAAGTGGATCCGTCAAGGAATCAGGATGCGTGTACTTCCAGACTAATTCAGCCTGCCGGATCATTTCTTTCTTAATATCGGAGGGCATCCGCTTTAGATAAAGAACCGTCGGCTTATCACTGGTGTATTCGGAAAGTTTTGCGTACTCTATATGAAAAAGAAGTTCCGTTGATTTCTGGGAAGGAATCACAACTCGTGAACCAAAATAATCCTTTCCCGGGCGACCTTCCGGCTGTTTGAGCTGGGACTCAGCCAGCGTTTTGCGAGCCTCTTCAATTGCGGACAAATCACGATTGATTTCTTCCCGCTGTTTCAAATAGGTCGGCGATTCCTTGACAAATTTATTGGCAACCCAGTTGTTGAAAGACTCGCCCGGTCCAGTCATTCCAAAGATAATACCCACCACAAATGAACCGACCAAAGCGGAAATACCTCCGATAATCTTCCCCTTTTTCGCTTTTTCTACTCCCTTTTCATAAGCATGGATTGCAGCCTGCGCCTGCTCGACAGTTAAACTATCCAAAGAGGCAGCATCCGCAATGCCCAACTGGATCACCTTCTTGCGGGTTTCGGCATCCAGTGAAGGACGATCATCCTCTGTTTTATGTTCAACCGTTGCTTCCCTTCGAACCCGCGTATTAAGCCGGATACCGCCATTGGAAAAAGTAAAGAATTTCGAGGACGGCTCCCATTCTGTTGAGCCAACCGGGGCACAGGGGGTGTCTGCTGAAATCTCCCTTCGTGCAACCATGGCCTCGGCTTCCACCCGGGAAAATGGACCTTTAACTTCGTTTTCGAGGAAAAATGAGTATTGTTGAGATTCCATGTAAGCAACGCTGACTCTAGTTTTTTCAAGAGCGGCCTCTTGGCAAGCGCGGAGTAAGTGAAAGAGCCCTAATTGTTACTTTGGCTTGCGAAAGCAGTCGCTTGGTGGATAGCTCCACCCTTGCATTTCATGAATTCCCAAGGATTGCAGCAAACACAACGTCAGACGCAGGGGCTTGTCCTTACACCCCAGTTGCGTCAGTCGTTGCGTATTCTACAGGTTCCTGCCACCGAACTACACCAAGAGATCGCGGGAGAACTGGCAGCAAACCCTTTACTGGAAGAAATCCCTCCTGAAGAAAACGTCCCTAATTCCGAAGCAAATACCACTATTTCGGAAAGTTCTCCTTTCGACGATATCGACCCACCAACATCCACCCATGATGAGTTGGCGATCAATGATAACGATTTCCGGGCATTGCAAAAAATGGAAGAGGATTGGCAGGATAGCTACTACGATGAGCATCGCTCGCAAAGCTATACCGCCGAAGATGCCGAACGCCGCCAGCATTTCTTCGATTCTGCCGTTGGCGAGGAATCGCTGCAGGAAAAACTACTCGCGCAAGCCCGGCTCGCAGCCCCCACCCCGGCCATACTGACAGCCATACAAATCTTGGTGGGAAATCTTGATGAACGTGGGTTCATGACGGCTGACCTGGGAACGCTTGGCTTGGAAACTGGCCAAAAACGGGCCGATCTTGAGGAAGCATGGCGGTTGCTCAAAACCTTTGATCCGCCTGGCATTGGTGCCGCCGATTTGCGCGAATGTTTTCTGATCCAACTCATCCACTCGGGCCGCCGCCATACGCCTGCCGCGCTTATCGTGGATGAATATTTTCCATTATTGCTCAAACGGAGGATCCCTGAGATCGCCCGCGCCTTGGACATGACCCCGGAAGCCGTAAGGGAGGCCATTACCGCCATTGCACTTCTCGATACCGCGCCAGCCCGAAAATATGCCCAGGATGAGAATCGGATCATAACACCCGACATTATTGTTCGGCACAATCCCGACGATACGGACTGGGAAATCATCCTGAACAATGAGAACATTCCCCGTCTTCGGCTGAATCACACCTACAAAAATCTGCTGGCCGGGGAAAAACTGAGTGCCAAGGACAGGGCCTACATCACGGAAAAAATGAGAGCCGGGCGGTTTCTCATCGGCGCCATCGAACAGCGGCAGCAGACCCTTGAGCGTATCGCCCGCTTGTTATTGAAATACCAAGCTGACTTTTTCGTTGAGGGCGTTTCCAAACTTCATCCCCTCACCATGGCTCAACTTGCGGTGAAACTTAATGTTCACGAAACCACAGTCAGCCGGGCCATTGCCAATAAATATATCCAGACCCCATTCGGGATATTCGAACTGCGTTTCTTTTTTACATCGGGAGTTACCACGGATGATGGCGAGGCCATGGCAAATACCAGCATAAAAGAGGTACTTGCCGATATTGTCGCGGCCGAGGATCCGACCAATCCTCTTAGCGACGAAACCCTCGTCGAAGCCCTGGCTGCCAAGGGCATTCGCATTGCCCGGCGGACAGTCGCCAAATATCGCGACGCACTCAAGATTCCACCTGCTTATTTGCGAAAAAGGCACTAGGAAAACGAAACTGTCCTATTCCGTTT
>JAITVQ010000093.1 GCA_031285745.1 Puniceicoccales bacterium
CACACCTCAACCCGATCGAACAACTCTGGGCCAACCTGAAACGCTTCTGGCGAAACCATGCTTACCTCTCTCTTAGCGACGCCATTATCACGTCCAATTATTTACAGGATTAACTATAAGATGAAGGCAATTAGTTTCTTATTGGAAGCAGCAATTTGCGCCTCAGTAATGCTTACTATTTCGCAATACTTTCCCCTTGCCTCAAGATACTTCTGCAACTGCTTTAAGCTTCCACCCTCCTTCTTAGCATCAGGAAAGCTATCCAATAATTCTCCGTAACTCGGAGGGTTCTCGTCAATAAATTTAAGGCATAAATACAAAGAATTAACAGAACATAGTTTGGAGAGGTTTTCGTTACCGCATGCGTTTGCAATAAACAGAAAGCTGGTAAAAACAAAAAATGCTGCACTTTTAATTGCCACTTTTATTTCGACAAATTCGCCTGTTCAAAAACCCGATCCAACTCGTTAACAACAATCTCTTCCGTTGGAGAATTTATATTAATGCCTTCATATTCGAGCCCCTTAATTCGATCATTTACGGTGGCCTCATCCGGAACTCTGGCAATAAACTTAGTCTCCGAAATTGGCTCATTTATCTTGAGTGACTCTTTTAGAATCGAATATCGAGTCGATCTCACAAGCAACCCATCTTTGTCAGTCGCTGTGTGGGTAATCCGCAAGGGAAATTTCCATCCATTAATTTCCACATACTCATCCGCAATACTTGTTGTCCTGTCCCAAAGTGCTCCTTTAAAATAACGACTATTCACTTGTTTTTTAAAAACTCTGTTTTTTAAATCAAATACAAACTCCTGAGAAAAAGTATTATCTGCATATAAAACAATAACATTCAGGAGACCGCGCTCACCATGAAATTCTTTTTTTATCTGAACTGATTTGTCCGGAAAGTTTTGTTTCAAGAGATCAGTTAAATTTTCATCTCCATGAAACAAAGGATATCCCAAGTTTGGAATATACTGGCAAAATAATGGAAATCGGGAAGGCCTCTCTACTGAAACATGCATATTTTTTAAATTAATATCATTTTTCGACGGAAGAGTCCAATCTCCCGACAACTTTTTTTCATTTTTATACTGAATGGAAATTTTTTCGTTTTTACGACAAGTATTCTCAAAGATCCATGTAACATCCTTATTTTTGGAATCCGCAGCCCAAGTTATCCATCTAAAATTGCCTGATTGCCTATCCCAGGCAAATTCGCCTTCGCTACTTTTTTTCCAATTATCCTCCTTTTCGGAAAACTCTATTTCATATTTAAATTCGATACAATTAAATCCGGTTATCATTTGACGCAAAATTGCCTTTTCTTTATCAAGATTGCTGTCCTTATTATCATTAGCCATCTGGACAGTTGAAGTCGCCTCATCAGCTCCCACGATTTGCCATGAGTTAGAGACCAAAAAAAGCGCTAATATTATTAGCATTTTTATTTCAAATTTTTTCATAAGACTATTTCACTTAAACACACTATTCTACAGATGATATAGCACAAGGGATACCGAGAGTGCATGTATCTGCATAACTTCCGCATGAAAGAGCAGAGCCAGGAGTGGTCGGGGCAGGCCCCCATTTGCCTCCACCTGTACACGTAAGCAGAATCCATGATTTCGGGCAATTATCAGGAACAGAGGAGCTTGCTATAGCCGGATCAAATCCTCCTCTATTTTTATCTGCTGGCTCTGTGAATTTTTTCTTCTTAGGATCTATACATTGGGGTTGGTCTGGTGATGGAGTTGGCGAAGAGATGGGATTGCAGTCTCCCTTCATCTTAGCCCCCAAGCACCCTGTTTCGCCTATCTCGGAAAGGCAATATTCACAGGCTCCAGCTTTTACATAACCAGCTTGCTGAAGTTTTTTATTCGAAGATATATCGTAGGCGGAAACAGCTACTCCTAGAGACATTAGTGACAATGCACTAAATAGTATGATACGTGCTTTTTTCATTTTGTTTTTAAGTTAAAGAAGGTTAAGAATTGATTGAAGTTTTTCCGAAGCAATATACTTTTCTTTGGTACCGTGTTGGTCGATTACAGTCATTTTTACATTATTATCATTTTCATATTTAAACAAGTAGATCTTGGTTCCTGAAGCATACTTGGTGATTCGCTTTTTATCATCAAACTGTTTTTCCCAAATTGTCTGGTTGGTTACTGCATCGAGGCAGCTGACCTTTTGGTCACCAAAGATATAAATCCGACTTCCTTTGGAATCATTTTCCTGAATTCTAGTAACATTAAAATTTTCATCATAAAAATAGCGTTTCTTCAACTCCTTGGACCCATCCTTATTTAAATGAAACACATTTTTGGGCTTTTCGAACAGGATATTTGTATTCAAAAATTCGGTTATAATCACAATCCCCTCATTGGTGGTATTGACGGAGGTATTTTTTTCCAAATCCCGGCCCTCTATAGTGAACCGTCCATCTGCCAAAGTTCGCTTGAGACATTGCACCCCCGAAACCGAAACAACCGAGAGTTTATCCGTCCCGTCTTGAATCAACTTCATAGAGCTATTATCCCACTTATATAGTCGATCATCGATCCTAAACTGATCTTCTATAATGGAAAATTTTCTCTCGCCACGAGAATTTCTGATAGACACCAATGATTCTTCCTGTCCGCGCCAATCCGGTTTTTCCTTTTTTTTGATTAATACAGGACGCATACCCATTTTAAGCAAATATTTCTCTCCACCGAAGTTTAAACGATAATATTTCAGCGTAGTTTCCGCATCCCAATCCGGCGTTAATGTCACGATAGATGTCCCGTTTGCCAGCAGACTCCTCCCCCCTTTTCCATCAAGCACTGGCCTCAGGACAACTCCGTCCGGAGACTTCATTTGCTGCAGAAGGCCTTTCTGAAAGATCATTTGCCAGCCGCACGACGCTTTGCATGTGATCTGTTGTCCTTTCATCTCCCCTATCCAGCCCCTTCCTTTCAGTATCCCTGCCTTATTCGTCGTTTCCAGCTCCTCCTCAGATCCGTCAGGCAATTTCATCAAGTAAGTCTTATCATCTATTTGTTCAATGCGGGAATCAAACAACGCGAAAGTCCATCCCCGCCCCAGAATCGGCGAATATCCTCCTGCAGGATTAAAACCAATGTGAAGCGGTATTTCCAGTTTTTCACTCACCTTTATATTTCCCAGCGACTCCCAATAGCGGAACTGATAATTTCCATCCCTCGCAAAAGGCGTGGAGGGCAAACTCCAACTAATTCCACAAGCCCACATCATATTTACTGTTAGAAACCAACAGACAATGGTTATAAATAAAAGTGGGAAAAAATATCTCATAGGTTATTTTAGACAGATATTGAATGTATTAATGGAGATTTTCAATAAAAAAATTGATATAGTAAATGCTTAATTTTCTTAGTAACAGAAATACGCAGGCCTTTCGGCATCCGATACTAAACTTTGCAAAACTCTTATCTTAAAAGCTCACGTAGGAGAAAGGCAAGGGACACAAAGGAGCACAAACACAGAGGGAAGAAATATCCGCGACCTGTGTGACTCTTTCTTTTGTGACCTTGGGAGCTTCAGTGAGTAAAAATCGCCCGTGGTACCGCTAAGAGCAAGAAAACCGCGTACCTCCCTCAAAAACAGTAACTCATTGTAAATTTGCTACGTTAGACATTTGAGAGAGGCCCAGCACCAACTGAAACGTTCCTTCCGACATCTCGGGAAGCTCCAAAACTTTTGTGTTGGTCCTTCCGACTTTTGTCGCGACACCCATTCCAATTGAATTGCCTCCTCCGACTTTTGTCGAAACCGCCAACACTTTTGTAATGTCTCTCCCGACATTTGTCGGAAGTCTGAAAACTTTTGTGGAGATACTTTCAACATTTGTCGGAAGGCCTAAAACAATTGATATGCCTCTTTCGACAAATGTCGGAACTATCTCCTCCAATGGTGTTGGTGTTTTTTAACTTTTTGGAAGAGACCTCTCAAATGTGATTATGCCCTTCCGAGAGTTCGAAATTAGCTCCTCCAATGATATGACAGGTTTGTCTGTTTTCGGAAGAAACCAGCCAAAGTGACGACCGCCCGGCTACGATTGAGGAATAAACTCATTTTAAATGGTGGATGCCGGAAAATCAGAGGTTTCCATATAAATCAATTGTTTGAGGGGGAAGACAGGATTTACAGGATGGAGATAAGGAGATGTTAGACAGGAAACGAAAAGTCCCCGGATTGCGAAAGTTCAGATGAAAACTTTAAGACTTTCTTCATCGGGCGCTAAAAGTTAAGCGCCCGCTGTTGAGTGTTTGTACCAACTACCCCAAGCAGCACAGGCCCCTAATGCTCTATTTAAGCACTATTTTTCAGCCGTGGCCCATCGTGCAGCAGCCGATGGGGAAACCCCTCTTGATTTACAACAGCCCTTAGTGTTTCCGGCGGCGGGTTACCAAAGCAACCCCTCCGATTAGCATAGTAACCCCTATCCACGCATAGGTGGAAGCTTCGGGAACAACCATCAATTGATTGTAGTTGGCACTGACCTCGGCTGAGGTCAAAGCTCGATCATAGGTAGCGACGCTATAAACGGTCCCTGTGGCAAATTCCGAAGTCGAGTTAAACGCACCTAACAATCCAGTACCACCATTTAGCCGCCAGTTATTAGGCGTGGAGTCCTGCCCCATACTGACCCCGTTCACATAAATATTCCAAGTGTTTGTTGATAAAACAAAGGCCACATGGGTATACGCTCCAACCGTACTCGGGGCACTGTTAAACTTGGCATCACGAACGCCCGCAGAAGTTATTCCGTACACAGAACTGCTTCCCTGCTGAAGTTTCAGCGCATAATTCTCAAAAGTACTGCCCGAGCCGTATCCCCTGAAAGATCCTAGGGTAATCGAGCCATTGCTGGCTGTGCTGCCCGACAAATTAAAAACAAACTCAAGCGTCGCATATGATGCCCCATAGGCATTATTTCCTGTATTGGTTCCACTAGAGTTGTAACCCACGGAAAGATTCCCATAATCAAAGGCAACTCCCCCTGTTCCATCCAACAACCATCCGCCGCCATTGGCTCCCGTCTGGCCACCACCGCTTCCACCTGTGCTGGCAACAATATTATTGGATGTTCCAGTGGCACTTGTATACCACTCAGAAATAGCGGCATTTGCCACCATCGTGGATGCACATGCGAGCAAAACCATTACGAGAGGACGACGCGAGGAAGCAAGAAACATGGCGGGATAAAACTCATCTGTAATATACAATTTGAACTTCATCTGTCAATTGCTTCCCATCCCATATCGCATAGCGCCTAATTTCATCCCATAAAATGATTTCTAACGTAAAAGGAGATTGTTTTGATCAGATTGTAAATAATTTTACCCTAAAAAATTCTCTGGATTTGCTCTTCCCGCTCGACTTGCGGGAGGTGTCTTTTTAACTGGCGAACCTTGCGCCTTCTGCGCCCATTTAACAATGAGTGACTCCTTAAAACACGAATGTGGAATTGCCCTCGTCCGGCTGCTCAAACCCCTCGCCTATTATGAGCAAACCCAAGGTTCCCCACTGTACGGATTCAACCAGCTCTTTCTTCTCATGGAGAAACAGCACAACCGGGGACAGGACGGAGCCGGCATAGGTTGCGTGAAGCTGGATATGCCCCACGGACAGGCATTCATGTTCCGGGACCGCGATCCCTCCGGGCAGGCGCTGACCAAGGTCTTTTCGCGCCAGTCCGAAGCCTACGACAACATGGTTTCCGATGGCACCATTCTTCCCGAATTTCCCCAGACCGTCAAAGAGCACTTCGATTTCGGAGGAGAGATCCTGGTCGGGCATCTCCGCTACGGCACCTCCGGCAATCTTGATGCCAGTTCGTGCCATCCCTATTTTCGCAAGAGCATCTGGCCGACCCGCAATCTGATGCTGGCCGGGAATTTCAACATTACCAATTCCCGTGAATTAAATGAAAGCCTGGTCGCCCGCGGAGCCCACCCGATTTTCTCCACTGACACCCAGTCTATTCTCGAGGAAATCGGGTTCTGGCTCGATGAGGAGCATACCGAGATTTACCACGAACTGCGCGACAAGGAGAACCTCTCCGGTCCCGAAATTCCTCCCATTATTTCCGAACGCCTGGATGTCGCCAAGATTCTCCGCCAAGCTTCCAAAAACTGGGACGGCGCGTATGCGCTGATCGGGTTGATCGGTAATGGTGATAGTTTTGTCCTCCGCGACCCCAACGGAATCCGGCCCTGTTTCTACATCCACAACGAGGAAGTTTTCTCCGTTGCGTCCGAGCGGGCCGCGTTGATGACCATTTTCAACGTCGGGCAGGACCAGGTTCACGAATTACCTCCCGGCTATGCTTTCATCATAAAGAGCAATGGCACAGCCAGCCTGGAAGAGATCATTCCACCGCGACCCAAGAAGCATTGCTCATTCGAGCGCATCTATTTCTCCCGGGGCAACGACCCTGAGATCTATGCGGAACGCAAGGCCCTGGGCGCAGCATTGGCACCCCACGTCCTGGATGTCGTGGAGCATGATTTGGAGCATACCGTTTTCTCTTTTATCCCGAATACTTCCGAAGTCGCCTTCTACGGATTGATCCACGAGATTTACCGGCGCTGGCGAACGGACGCCCGTGAAACCATTCTGGCCGCAGCCCGCAACGGCACACTCAACGAGGCGCTGCTGGACAAGCTATTCATCCAATCCTGGCCGCGCAGTGAAAAGGTGGCCCACAAGGATATCAAACTCCGCACCTTTATCTCCGCCGAGAAGAGCCGCACCCGTCTGGCATCCCACGTATACGATATTTCCTACGGAGCCGTGCGCGAGGGAGATAATCTCGTGGTGGTGGACGACTCCATCGTCCGGGGGACAACCCTCCGGCAATCCATTGTCCGCATTCTCGCCAGCCCGAATCCCAGGCGCATTGTCATCGCCTCGACCGCCCCGCAAATCCGGTACCCCGACTGCTACGGCATCGACATGTCGGAAATGGGCAAATTCCTCATCTTCCAATCCGCCGTCGAGCTCTGCAAGGAGACCGGCAAGACCGAGGTACTCCGCGAAGTTTACGAAGACTGCATTCGCCAGTCCAAGAAACATCCGAGCGAAATGGTCAACCATGTCGGACGCATTTACGAGGACTTTACCGAGGATCAATTGGCCCGCAAGGCCGCCGAACTGGTCACTCCACGCCGCCTCAACTGGAAGGGCGAACTGGTGCTGGTCTTCCAGTCCATCGGCAGCCTGCATAAATCCTGCCCGACCAGCCTTGGCGACTGGTATTTCACCGGCGAGTATCCGACCCCTGGCGGCTACGCTACGCTGAATAGATCCTACATTAATTATTACGAGAATCGTGATGGCAGAAGCTACTGAGGACAGACTCTCCATGATTGATTAAAGCCATTTCTCGCATGGAAATAATCATCATCTGGGGTTTATCTTTTTTAGCGACCATCGCGGCCTCGATCATTCTTTATAGATGGAAAGCCGGGGTGGTTTTTCTCATTGTTGGCGCAATAGGGCTTAGTTGTTGTGCATTGGAAAGTCTGCCAGGATGGTGGAAAAGGCAAAAAGAGTATGCCTTCCTTACTGGTACGCCTTTGGCAGAAGGTCCAATCCAGATTGATACCAATACTCCCAAGGCCGATATTCCCGTAAACTGGAAGTTTTTGAATGAAATCCTGGAAAAAGATTCCCAACGAAAAGGTGGCGTGGGTCTTCTAACAGAATTCAAGGTCAGCCTGACCTTTGAGCTGACAAACCCGGCACAACATTCGCGGATGGCTATGCCCTGGACGCTCTCACTCGTGGACAGCGACGACAGGGAATTTAATCAGGAGTATATTCCCCAAGAGGTCACCCTCGGTGCCGACGAGTGGGGCTTTGGCCCCTTGATTAGCACGTTGGTCAAAAATAAAGAAATCCAAGCCATTCGCATCAGGGATCGGCAACCGCAAGAGCCGTTTTCTGGAACACTCAAAATTTATATCGGGAAGGAGTGTTTTTTTAAATCATATACCAATATGATTTTTGCTATGATGGCCTATTCACTTTTCCTCGGGATTATCCTGGCCATTGGCGCGCTTATAGGAATTCGCAAACGTCCGTGGAAGAAAAGAGTCACCCATTTGGCTCAAAATGAACCAGCCTGATATTCTTCAATGTTCGTATAGGGTTTTTCAAAAAAACATTTAAAGTTTTTTTCCATTCCTTCGACAAACTCGGTCAAGGGGATTTCGCGCAATTGGGCTACTGCGGCATAAATTGCGGATAGATTTGCCGGATGATTCAGCGCGACACTGGCAGCGCCCCCGGGAAGTACGTTGGTGATACAAGCCTCCGGCCCCAACATATCAGGCGCATCGGTCTCCACCAGCAAACGGTCCAAAGGCACTTCGGCAAAAACCTTTCGCTGCGCGGCCTTGCGATCGTGGAAAAAATATCCCGAACAGGAAAACCATCCACCCAACGCGGCAAAGCTTCGCATCTGCTCCAGCGAACCGCCATAGCTATGCAATAAAAATCCACGCGGCAGCGGCTTCGACTCTCGCAACAGGTTTTCCAATACACCGAACGCCTTCAGGCAGTGGATTACTACGGGGCGATTCAATTCCCGCGCCAATACCAACTGTGCTTGCAAGGCTTGGGCCTGGGCAACCACATCGTGCCCTTCCACCCAACGATCCAAACCCACCTCTCCCACCGGCGCAGCCGGAAAGCACTCCAAATATTTGCGCAGTGCTTCCTGCCAGCGAGTACTCTGCTGCCCTACTTGCCACGGATGTAACCCGAATGCCGGAATCACCAAATCAGGATACCGCTCCGCCAATTCCGCCACTTGGGGCCAATCATGTTCCCCGGTTCCATTCACCACCATCCTGCGCACGCCAATGCGTTGCGCATCCATCACCACCGGCTCCCGAAAAGGTGTCAGCCGCGCATCCTGCAAATGATTATGCGCATCGTAGAAGTTCACTTATCTTAATGAAACCGTTTTGATGAAGAAGGAAAGCGGGGAAGCATAATCGAAGTCACTTGCGCCTATCCCCCCGCCTCCGCCAACCCTGACAGAAACGCATCTTTCCAATAATATCCATCCAAGAGCGAAACATCGTCATCCCCCAGCATCTTTCTGGCTAAGTACAAGGCCTCGACCGACGCCAGCCCCCCCATTGGATCCTCGGATACCTTGCTCACCCGCGGATATGCCGTGCGGATATTCGCCGGAAGGCTCCGGCAAACAGGCGCACCGTCCAGCCGCCGGAGCAACTTCGGCAGCAACCGCCATGTGCTATCGAGCAGCAACAACGGTTTCCCGGCATCAGCCTCACTCAACACCGGCGCATCCACGGCCAGCACAATGTAACCGGTGGCATCGAATCGCATCTCCCCCTTGGCCGTCAGAAACTCTATCTCCGGCCTGCCATGCAACGGGGTTAGACTGCACTTGGACAATCGTTCATTGGCATGGCGAATTACAACCGTGGGAATGCTTGGCATATGCCTTAGCACAATCCCTCCTTTCCGCCGGGCAATTAAAATACGAGAATCTTTTGCATTCTCATCCTGCGTTTTCCGTGATTGTTTTCTCCACTGGTGTCGTCAAAATGCATTCATTATGAAAAACCTTTTCAACCTCCTGTTCCTCGCCCTTGTTTCTTCCGTATTTCTCGCAGGCTGCACCAGCCCGCCTCCTCCGCCCACCACCCCGGAATATGAAATCTTCTGCAGCCAGGGCGTACGGCTTGACCCGGACAAGGCTGGTTATGATTCGGCCATCGGCGGCTACTGGTTAATTGGCTCAGGCAATACCATCCGCCTTGAGCGACATGACGAGACCGCTCCGTCCGCCAACCTTGTTCTCAATATCCAGACCAAACCAAGCGCCCAGTTGGCCTCCAACATCAGCGAACTGCGCATTGTCACTCCCGACAACTATATCCTTCGGACTCGTTTCGGGGACGAATCCATCTCCCGGACCCTGGTCGGGAATCAGTCCGATGTCCAAGTCCTGCGTAACACAGGCTTCATTAAAATCGTCCGCGACGGGAATCGGATGAAAATCACCTTTAGCGCCGCATTCCTTCGCCAATACGCCCCCTATGGCATGGCCGTCACCTGGTTCGATATCTCCAATTAACCGCGCGTCCGATTGAGTTCCGTCAGTTGCATGGGCTCGCCAGCATTCGCTGATAAACCACTCGACTGGAATGTTATCGACTGACTCGGGTTTCACAAGCCAGCCAGATATTCCAGGGGTATTTTCACCTTTCGCCCTGAAAACAAACCTGTTGCAATGAGCGGCCTGTCAGTTTTGCAGAAAAAGGGCTTGTCAAGTGACAGTTGGCCCCTACTTTCCGCCCCCCTTAAACGAAACACTAACTTTTAGACAGCCATGTCCCGCATTTGCGCCATCACCGGCAAGCGCCCAGTCAAAGGCCGCCGCATCATTCACAAAGGTCAAAGCAAGAAGAGCGGCGGTATCGGTCTCCAGCTCGTGAAGCAGACCAAGCGCGTATTCAAGCCGAATGTCCAACGCATCCGTGTGAAACTGCCTTCCGGGCAGGTCAAGCGCATGTGGGTGTCCGCAAAGGCCCTCAAGGCCGGTCTTGTCACCAAGGCTTAATTGCTTTTCCACAGGTGCCGGAATCGGCACCCATGAAAAACCCTCTGCTTTCCGGAGGGTTTTTTCGTTGGCATATTGAACCTACCGGAGTCCCGTCGGCATAAGTCCGGGCAGCAAAGCTTTCCGATGCAGAATGATATTTACCAAAAGCTTTGCCTTTTCCACTCCGAAGGGAGGGTTTCCTCCTTCCCTGGCACCATCCCAGAAGAATGTGAACCTCGGTCGCGGGCAGACGAGAAAGTTCCACCACG
>JAITVQ010000120.1 GCA_031285745.1 Puniceicoccales bacterium
AATCGGAAGCCTTTTTAGTGGTATGGACCGTGCTGCGATTTGGGATGATGAAAATGGAATGCAGCAATTGAGTGATTTGGCGGACCTTAGCGGGTGCACTACCACAGATGCAGTAGCTATTAATAATAATGGGGAAATTCTTGTGCAAATACTTAAAGATGGCGAATACCGTCTGCTTAAGCTCACCGCTATTCCCGAGCCCTCCACCTATGCGGTGATGGGCGGGGCTGTCCTTGGCATTACTGTCATGGTATCGCGCCGGAAAAAACGAAAAAACTAACGACGTTTTATATCCGGCAATGCCGGATATATCCCTGGGCTCACATTCGTGAGAATGTGAGCTTTTCTTTGGGGGATTTAAAATCACTGTTCGCCTCATGCGCATCACTGGGGGACAAGCTCGTGGAATCCAACTTCGGCTTCCTGTGCGTGGAGAAATCCGTCCTGCGACGGATTATCTGCGGGAAGCAGTATTTTCATCGTTGGGAGCTTTTGTAGATCAAGCATCCGTATTGGATCTATTTGCTGGAACAGGTGCCTATGGGTTGGAGGCAATGAGTCGGGGTGCGTCCAAGGTGCAACTGATCGAAAAAAATCCGGCTGCCATCGCAGCTATCCGGACTAATATTGTCGCTGTCGCCAAGGCATGTGGGCAACACACACTGCCAGCCGAGGTTACAACGTCCGACGCCTTGCGGTGGGCACCTCTGCGGGGTGCTCGCTACGATTTGATTTTTTGCGATCCACCTTGGGAACTCTGGAAAAACGAAGCCATTCTACTGGTCGAACGATTGGCCACATGGACCACTGGCGTTGATGCACGCATCATTCTTGAAGCGCCTGGCGAATTCACGGTGCCAATTCCTGACGGATGGCAACTGCACCGGCATCTTGCCAAGGGGAAAAACCAGCCTGCCGCCAGCATTCTTCGACCCATTGGGTGAATTGTTCCCTCGCAACTTCTGAATTTGCCAACGGAGGTTTCTCCCCGTTTAATTTTCCCCATTAACTTCTTACTTCTCTCCCATGCTTCAACGTACCCTTGTCAAAGATGCCCACGATGCTGCTGAGTCGCGTAACGAGATTCTCCTGCAAGGATGGGTTCGTACCCGCCGTGACTCCAAAAAGTTTTCTTTTATCGAGCTTAACGACGGCTCCTACCTCAAGGGAATGCAGGTCATCGTAAATGACACTCTCCCCGATTATGCAGCATTGATGCATAAATCCTCGACAGGAGCCTCTGTCAGTGTGCGAGGCAAGCTCGTGCCTTCCCAAGGGGCCGGGCAAAAATGGGAAGTTGTCGCCGAGGAATACGCCGTGTTGGGTGAGTCTGATGCATCTTATCCGCTCCAGAAAAAAGGGCATTCCTTGGAATTTCTCCGTGAGATTGCCCACCTGCGTCCGCGCACTAACCTCTTCGGTGCGGTCTTTCGTGTCCGTAGCCGACTGGCTTATGCCATTCATCAGTTTTTCCAGGATAGGAGCTTTGTCTATGTGCACACTCCGATTGTTACGGCTAGTGATTGTGAAGGCGCGGGCGAACTCTTCCGTGTATCCACTCTGGATCCTGCCAATCCGCCGCGTAATGAGAAAGGGGCGATTGATTACTCGCAGGATTTTTTTGGCAAGCAGGCTTATCTTACCGTTTCAGGCCAATTGGAGGGGGAGACTTTTGCTTGTGCCCTTTCCAACATTTACACCTTTGGTCCTACTTTTCGTGCGGAAAACTCGAATACTTCCCGTCATGCTGCCGAGTTTTGGATGGTTGAGCCCGAGGCGGCATTTCTTGATCTAACGGGGGATATGCAACTCGCGGAAGATTTTGTGAAGTATCTTATTCGCGACGCCAAGCAACATTGTGCGGCGGACTTGGAGTTTTTCAGCAAATTCGTGGACAAGGAACTCATGCAACGGCTCGACTTCGTCTTGGAGCGACCTTTCCAGCGATGCAGCTATACCGAGGCCATAGAAATAATCGAAAAAAGCGGCAAGAAGTGGGAACACCCTGTAAAATGGGGCGACAATCTGCAATCCGAGCACGAGCGCTTCCTTGCGGAAGAACATTTCAAATGTCCGGTGACGGTCTATAATTACCCGCGTACCTTGAAACCATTTTACATGAAATTAAACGAGGACGGCAAAACTGTCCGTGCCATGGATTTGCTGGTTCCGGGTATTGGCGAAATCATTGGTGGCAGCCAGCGTGAGGAAAATCTGGATATCCTGCTGGAAAACATGCGTGCCCATAACCTCAGTGAAAAGGATTATTGGTGGTATGTGGACCTGCGTCGCTACGGGAGTGTGCCGCATGCTGGCTTTGGTCTGGGCTTCGAACGTATGCTTATGTTTGTTACCGGAGTCGCCAATATCCGCGATGTCATACCCTTTGCCCGAACACCGGGTAGCGCGGAATTTTAGTTCGGATTAGGACACTTTAGTCCTGTTTTTCGAAATTCTCTTCCGGGATTGCTATTGTTGTTGTCTTGCTGGCTTCGACAATACCACTCGCAGAGCGACTGCCAATGATATCTGCTGTCAAGTGAAAGTTTACATAGGCTTGGAATGGTCCAATCGGCATGTGGAGTACTTCGAAAACTCCAGTTCCATCGGCAACTACTTCGATATCTCGCCATTTATTTTCAGGTCCACCTTCACCCTCTTTGGAAAAACGTCCAGAGTCGTCCGCGTAGGAAATATAAACGGTTTGGTGGGGAGCAACGCCTGATCCACGTAATGTTCCTGTTCCGGCGGGTCTCAGTTCGCCAAGATCAAAGGTCTTTCCTTCGACGGTAACGAAACGGTGGATCGGTGAGATTCCGGCTGCTCCGATTAATAGTTCATATTTTCCGGCGCCAACTTGGGGAAAGGAAAAAGTACCATCGCGGGCAAGCTCGGCCCTCATGGTGAGAAATTCGCGGCGCACAGAATTTTGACGATCATCCTCTGGGGGAATTCCCAAATCCGGGAGTAAACGAATATTGACGTTGTCGATAGGCGGGGAGGTGAAAATAATTTTTCCGCAAACTGTGTTTCCTTGCGAAAGGACCACATCCAAAGGTTTATTTAAGGAAAGCTCGGCAATGGGTTTTTCCCAAGCAGCAAAACCAGAAGCAACAATGGCTAGATTTGACCTGTCGGATTTGCAATAAGGGCTGCCCTTGATTGTGAATTTACCCTCGGCATTGGATATTGTTTCGATGCATCTGGGATAACTATCGGTTTTGTCATGGATTGAAATTCGAAAATTCTTGATTGGGTTATTGTGCTTGTCGCGTACTTGTCCTGAGAAAGCAGGAGACGGGACAAGCTTGATAAGGTAATTGTTATCCGATAGATTTTCCACTTCGTCTGGACTTACGTAGTAGCTCCAGTCATCAGTACCTGCTTCGGCTACCATTAAAGGTTCTCCGTAGAGATAAGGCAATGAGACGATGCCATTCTTATCCGCGAGGGAAGGCTCGGATTCACCCTCGGTTTTAATTGAAGTACCAATGGCAGGTGATCCATCCGGCAACGTGATTTTGATCCGAGAAGGAATTCGCAGAATTTCTTTGCGAAAACGAATTTCGATGGAATTCGGATCAATGGCCTTATCACTGTAATTACTAAATTCTGCCTTTGTGTAATAAGAAGGATGTCGTGCCTCAAGCATCATGGACTCATTGACTCCATGCACGGTGAAGCGTCCATCGGGACCAGTGATGATTTGTCGTTTGCTATCGGCTGAAAACGTGGGAGCGGTAAAGACTTGAGGCGCGACGCAGGCTCCTTTTAAAGGTTTTCCGGTATGATCTAAAACTACCCCTTTTACGGTTTTGCCCTTTTCTAACTTTATGGAAATGTCTCGTGAACTGCTTTGGCTGTTTATGGTATGATGGGTATAAGTCACACCATTGACGCAATCCACAGCACGGATGTTGATTTCTAATTTTCCTTCAGGCTGCGATAAAAAAGAAAATTTTCCATTTGGTGTCAGATTTGTTTTTAAGCGGCGATTTTCTATGGAACAATTTTCGTCACAAACGTGACGCTTCATCTCGGTACAAGGGGCGATCACAAGTCCCGGTTTTAGCGGGCCAATAATTTCATAATCAAAATTGGTTACAGGTGTATTGTCATCCCATTGTACTGTGACATGTATAGGTGCGATCGATTCTTTCGCATATCCAGGAATGGGGCTAACAAGTAAAAAGCACCAAATCACCCATGATACAATAACCGACTGAGAACAAGAGGGTCGCAAGGGGCGTGCATTCATCTCTTCATTGAAAATTCCCGCATAGTCATGTCAGCAATAAAGCAACGAATCTTCGTATGCTTTTGCTGAGACACACTTGGCGTCTCCTACGTGTTTAAAGTGAATCCGATTATTTCAGCAAATTCATCAACAAGTCAGGATAAACGCCAACTGCAATCAGTGTTATCATGCACAGCAGCAGAGATACTGCTGCCATGAATGGCACGCGGATAGGAGTTGTGGGTTGATCCTTGTCTGGAGAGACGACCAATGCCTGTTTCAAAATCTGTAGATAGTAATAAAGGGCAATGGCACTCATGGCGATGGCCAGCATCACCAGCCAGAAAATTACATTATCCAAGCTTTGCGCACTGGCGATGCTGCTTCGACGAAGCAGGGTCTCGAACACGGAAAATTTGGCATAAAATCCGGCTAGTGGAGGAATTCCTGCCAGCGATAGAATAGATACCATTAAACTGATTCCCAGCAGCGGTGAGCGTTTCGACAAGCTGGCCAAATCGGAAAGCTGCTGACAGCCGCCATTATTTTCCACGACGGCGATCACACCAAATGCCCCTACAGAAGCTATGCCGTAGGTGAACACATAATAGAGCAACAGATTGTTTCTTACTTCCGGAAGTTCCAAACCAACTCCGGTGACCAAAGCGGCCAAGAGCATTACTCCGGCATGTCCAATCGCCGAATAGGCCAATAACCGACGGACATTGCTTTGGGCAAGCGCGCCGATATTTCCCAACAAAAGGGAGACGATGACTAACGCACCAAAAATCCCCAGCCAGCCCTTCGAGGCGCCAATGATTTCTATAGATCCTGCCTTTGTCAGCAGGGCAGCTAGGAATCGGGCCAATAAAACAAATCCTGCCACTTTGGAAGCGGAGGCTATCAGGGCAGCCGATGTTGCGGGAGCCCCTTGATAAGCATCAGGCGCCCAAAGATGGAATGGTGCGGCGGCGGCTTTATATCCGAAGCCGACAAAAATCATTACGAAAGCCACAATCAACAGCGGCGAGAGGGGAATTTGTGGCAATTTGGCAGCAATGCCTGCCAACGATATTTCTCCAGTGAGTCCGTAAATTAGGCTGAACCCAAACAACATAAACGCCGCCGCCATGCCACCGAAAAGAAAATACTTCAAACCAGCCTCGGCAGAATCCCGGCGAGTTTTGTCAAAGCCCGCGAGAATATAAAGTGAAAGACTGGATAGCTCAAATGCCAGGAATGCCACCAAGAGGTTTTGGGCTGCGGCCATCAGGGTAAATCCCGAAGAAGCAAACAACATCAATGCCACATGTTCGGCAGGATTCTTTACCTTGGATGTGCCACCAATGAATAAAACCGTTAGTCCGCTCAGGGTCAAAATTGCCAAACGAGCTCCAAATGCCAATTTATCATTGGCCAGAAAGTCAACGGTAGCGCCTAGTGTGAACTCGGTGGTCGCCATCCATCCGGCGATACATACGGCAACAACCCCCAAGGCTGCGGCAATCTTTGCCCGATACTCATGGGAACGGCCTCGTCCGCCGAGCAGGTCATGAGTAAGTACCAAGAGTGCGCCAAAGACAAGAATGGCCTCGGGCATAAAAGCTTTCAAAAGGGCTGAGTAATTCATTGGGCAGCTCCATTAATTGCGATTCTCATCAGCGGAGACTCAAGCGCGGGTCTTATCCAGTCTAACAACAAGCTTGGCCAAAGGCCGATTAAAATGATGACCAACAACAACAGGCATGCGCCCGCTTTTTCAGGCCAGGTAATAGGTGGAAGTGGATGGACTTCGTTGTCAGTATCTGGAGTAGTAGCACCTATATCCGCTTTGCCAAAGAATGAGACATGAACGGCTCGCAACGTGAATGCTGCAGAAATCGGGATGCCCAACGTCGCCAGCAGCGCCCAACCCGGAGAGTGCTGCCATGTACCGATCAAGATGGAAAACTCTGCGGGGAATCCGCTGAATCCCGGCATCCCCATTGAGGCCATGCCCGCCAGTACAAAAACAAAGGCGGCAAAAGGTAACAATCGGTGCAGTGGCATTTTTTTCAAATAGGCCAATTCGCGCGTGTGGGTTCGCTCATAAACCATCCGGCCTACCACGGCGAAGAGCAGCCCTGCGATGACACCATGGGAGAACATTTGCAGTACGGCTCCGCTGAGAGCCTGGTGAGTTGCTGCCGCCAGTCCAAGCAGGACAAACCCCATGTGGCTGACGCTGGAATAACCAATGATGAACTTGAAATCAGACTGCACGAGGGCGATCAATCCCGCATAAATAATCCCGATGATGGCAAGCCCGGCGATGATGTTCTGGAAAAAAAGAAATCCTTCGGGGAAAGCTGGCAGCGCGACGCGCAGGCATCCATAGGCGCCCAGTTTCATGACCACCCCTGCCAGCAGCATGGATGCTCCCGTTGGTGCGGCTACGTGGCCGGTCGGAGCCCAGGTGTGAAAGGGGAACATGCCTGCCAGCACCGCAAACCCAGTAAAAATCAATGCAAACATCCCGATCTGTTGCCAGGCCGTGAATGTACGCGCTGACTCAACAAAATTTGCCATGTCGAAGCTGGCCCCCGCTGCATGAGCCCAAAGCAAACCAGCCATGACCAATGCACTCCCGGCAAAGGAATAGAGCACCAGTTTCATAGCGCCATATTCCCGGTTGGTGGAACCCCAGATCGCGACTAGGAAATACTTGGGAACGATGGCGATCTCATAAAAAACAAAGAGCAGGAATGCATCGGCACTCATGAACACGCCATAGACGCCGCCAATCAACGCCAGAAAGAGGGCGAAAAACTCACCAGTACGTTTTTCAATGTTCCAGGAAAATAGAATGCCTGCGGTAGCAGCGATTCCGGTTAACAAAACCAGGGTCAGACTGATTCCGTCCACTGCCAGATGATAATTGGCGAATGGAACCCATGGAATATTGACCAATGTTTGTGCTGCAGCAGCAGGTTGAAATTGCACTGCCGCTGACAAAGTAACACCGAGACTCCCTAATGCTGCAAGCAGTGCTGTCCAACGGGCTAGCCCGGCTGACCGTGTCCCGCCCAGCCAAGCGAGGAAAGCACCGATAAACGATATATAAATTGTCCAGGGAAGTAAGTTCATTGCGAATCAATGGCCAAGATCCAGTTTGGCTTTAAAGAGGTTAATAATGAATTGCGGCCAGATCCCGATTACAAACATCAGAATGACAACGGGACCCAATACGAGGATTTCGCGGGGAGACAGGTCGGTAATTTTGGATGTATTGTTCTTGATGGGACCATGAAACACCTTCTGCCAGAAATTGAGCAGGAATATAGCGGTTCCAAGCAGACCAAGGCATGCAATTACTGCCGCCCATGGCATTAATTCAAATACACCGCGGAAGATCAAAAACTCGCTGACAAACCCGTTCAACCCCGGCAGGCCGAGTGAAGAAAACATGGAGATGCCGCAAAGTGCTGCAAAAACGGGGGCCACTTTTCGTACTCCACCAAAGTCATTAAGCCCACGCACCCCTGATCGATCCTCCAACACCCCTATGCAGAAAAACAGGGCAGCGGCCGAAAGCCCGTGGTTAAACATTTGGAGTAGCGTTCCGCTAAATGCCGCGTCTGCTGCTGCTTGCGTAGCATGTGTTGCACCAAAAGCAGCGAACACAGCCAATAAACAATAATTCAAATGGTTAATGGAAGAGTAAGCGATCATCCTCTTCAAATCCGTTTGCCGCATTGCTGCGTAAGCTCCCAGTACAATGCCTGCGAGTGCCAGCCAGATCAAGTAGGGAGATGCCGTCTTGAGCTGCTCCGGAAAAATCGGCCAGAGAATGCGATGCACTGCATATACACCCATTTTCGAAAGGATCGCAGTCAGAAACATCGAAACTCCCACAGGTGCCTCAGCATATGTGATCGGTAGCCAAGTGTGCAAGGGAAACAGGGGAACTTTGACTGCCAACCCAACGAGAATTCCCCAAAATACCAGCATGGGGACGGTGCTACCGAAGGCGGCTAATTTTTCATTTAGGCTGCCTTCAATTCCGACATAAGATGGTAGAATGTTGAATCCCAGTTGGCCTGTGGCTGCGTATATTGCCGCGAACGACAATAACATGAACGCACTCCCGCCGAGCGTATAGATCACAAACTGATAAGCTGCCCGTGTAGCATTTGGGCCTCCCCATATTTTGATCAGGAAAAAGACAGGGAATAGGCTAAGTTCCCAAAAAATAAACCAATGGAAGAAATTAAGAGTCAGAAAAACACCCAGTGCGGCACCCTGGGTCAGTAGCATTAACGCATTGAACAAATTAGCTTTCTTGATTTTCCACGATGCCAGCAGACACATGGGTGCAATAATACCCGTTAGTAAAACCAGTAAGATGCTGATACCGTCTATCCCGAGGTGATAGTTAATCCCTAACGATGAAACAATCTCTCCATTTTCTACTAATTTATAAGGGGACATGAATTTAGCTGTCTTAATTATCGGCGCCGTTCCAAACAATTCCAGTACGATAATGGCAGCACCTGTTCCCATGACGAGTGTGCTTAAGCTAAAAAACAATCCAAGAATTCGCGCCAATACAGTATCAAGTTTTGGGAATATCAACAGTATTAGTCCTCCAATAATTGGCGCAAAAACAATCAACGAAAGCAAGGGTGGGCTAAAAGGAATATCTTGAGAGGATGTTCCTGTTACTGCTTGGGCAAGAATCGTGGAGAAAGTCATCATGGTAATATTTCCTAGAGTCAGATATTAAGGGCGATCGATACGAGGATGACAATGGCGACAAATCCCCATGCCATCACACGCAAGTATCCGTGAACGTCTCCGGATTGCGCTTTTGAATAGGTGTTCCCGATACCACGGATTTCCTCGGCGGTTTCGTTGAAACCTGCATTTAGGCACTGTTCGTCGATATCCCGATTAATGAATCCTAACAGAGTTCCAAGTTTTGAGACCAGTTGAACGGCGCCATCCACTATCCAGCGGTCAAGCCAGTCTGAAAATGATGCCAATAGTGAATTGGTCTTGAGGATGGTGGCAGCGTAAAGTTCATCGAAATATAATCGATGCTCCAATGCGCTCCATAGGCCAGGGAATCGTTTTTCCAGCGGATCGGCATCACCGAAACGCTCTCTCTTCCTGAAGCCGTAAATGGCCCAGCCTATTCCCAGCCCGAGTGCCACAAGTACAATAGAGGTGATCATCAACCCGGGGCCTTCGAATATTTTTCCAAATTCGAGTGCTCCGGATAAGTCTTTGCCCAAAAGTTTTGCCTGTAACCAAGGGAACGCCGGAGTCCCGAGAAATCCAAGCAGTATTGCGCATATGGCCAGCAACGTCAGCGGTAGCGTCATTACCCAATTATTTTCATGGGCATGTTCGACGGCATGCGAGCGCGGCTTGCCGAAGAAAACATTGGCCATGAGGCGGGTCATGTAGAACGCCGTCAATACCACGGCGACCAACCCGATGTAGAAGGGAATGTGTGATACTGACCACGTATGAGCTCCATGCAGAATTGCTTCCTTTGACCAAAAACCGGAAAAGAGAAAAGGTACTCCCGCCAGAGCCATCATGCCGATGGAAAAAGTGGCGAACGTGATCTTCATTCGTGGAGCCAGCCCACCAAGAGCCCGGATATCCTGCTCATGATGTGCGGCGTGGATAACCGATCCGGCTCCGAGAAAGAGGAGAGCTTTGAAAAAAGCATGAGTGAGGAGGTGAAATATGGCCGCCTCCCATACCCCGACCCCGATGGCGAGCATCATGTATCCAAGTTGGGATACGGTCGAAAAAGCCAGAATCCGTTTAATATCGTTTTGGGCCACGGCGATGACTGCTCCTAGAAGAGCGGTAATAGCCCCAATGTAGGCGACGACGGTCAACGCCGATCCAAATTCAAGCAAGGGAAAGACCCGGGCCATCAGGAATACCCCGGCTGCGACCATCGTTGCGGCGTGAATTAAGGCGGAGACAGGAGTTGGACCCTCCATGGCATCGGGCAACCAGACATGCAGTGGAAATTGCCCTGACTTGCCGATAGCTCCGCAAAACAACAGGATTCCGATTGCAGAGATTGCAAATAGAGCGGGGGCTGTGGCTTCTACCAAATTTATGGTTTCCAAAAAACCTTCGCCATTGTTGTAAAAAAGTTGGGTTCCAGAGATCGAGTGCAGCCAGATTAATCCGATGAGAAAACCAAGATCGCCAATTCGAGTCGTGATAAACGCCTTTTTGGCGGCAGCAGCAGCTTCCGGTTTAAAAAACCAAAAACCAATTAACAAGTATGAGGCCAAACCAACTACTTCCCAGCAAATGAAGGTTAATAAAAGACTGTTGGAAACCAGAATGCCCAGCATGGCGGCGGCAAACAGGCTCAAGTAGCAAAAGAATTTGGCATAATTTTCATCGCCTTTCATGTATCCGGTACTGAATAGAAAAATAAGAAATCCCACAAATGTCACCATCACCAACATGAACGCCGTAAGCGGATCCAATAGAAAACCAAGTTGAAGATTAAAGGTGCCGACGGAAACCCAAGAGAAGTTATTTACTTGATGTACACCCGGCGCAGCTAATGCGTCTTTCAGGGCGATACAGGACAAACCAAATGACACGGCCATTGCCGACAACGCTGATCCTGATGCCACACTGCGCATGCGCTGAGTCGAAATGGCTCCAATAAACGCAGCCAGTAAAGGTAGTGCCGGAATAAACCAAAGAATGTCGATGGAGGAAGGCATGAAAGCAGAAGGTTGATTTAGCCTTTCAGGGTGTTGGCATCCTGTAGCCGGATGCTGGATTGATGCCGGTAAATGGCGATGATCAGCGCCAGCCCCACCGCGGCCTCAGCGGCTGCCACGGCAATGGAGAATATGGCAAACATGGCCCCGGTCCCGTTTTCGGGATTTGGGGAAAATTTCCAAAAAGCGATAAAATTGATGTTTGCCGCATTTAGCATCAGTTCAATGCCGAGCAGAACCAGAATACCGCTGCTTCGCGCAAGCGCTGCTGCCAACCCAAGGGAGAACAATAAGGCGGAGAAAATCAGGCAAAGATGTAGAATTGTCATGAGATCATTCCTCGGTTTTGGGTTCAGCGCTGGCGACTACCACGGCTCCCAGCAATGCTACCGTCAGCAAAACTCCGACTATCAGCAAGGCACCGATATGATTATCCCGAAGTTGAATGCCGATATCCCTGACGGTTATCACGGGCTCATTGATTGCGTCAAAACTTCCGGTTAATGGTGTTGTTGCAATGGCGATAACAAGAACAGTGGCTACCATTGCTGCTGCAAGTTTTCCCAATTCCCTGAACCCGACAGTCCCGGTAAGCTTTTCGAGATCCAATTGCTTTCTTTGCGTAAGCAACACTGCAAATAAAACAACCATGGATACGGCACCGACATAAACCAGTACTTGGGCAAATGCGACGAACTCAGCTCCAGCCCACAGATAAAAAGCAGCAATGCCCACCCAGCTAACCGCCAGTAGAATCGAACAATGGATGATGTTCTTCAAAAATAATGCCACTGCGGTTATACCGAGTGTGATGACGGCAATAATCAGAAGGGTAATGATGGGAAAAGTAGTCATGGGCGTGGATTAGAATTTTTCATTACGCATACCGGTATTTTCGTGGACCGAGTCCAGAGCTTAGAACTTTGCCAAGTGAAATGAAAGGCAGGATGACCAGCGCGATGGCAATCAGCCAGCGGGCAACGAGCATTCCACCTTCCCAGTCGGCGGTATATTTCCAAAAGGTCACAGTTCCCAAATTCACCAGTGCCAGGGGAACGAGGAACTTCCAGGACAGCCGCATAAGCTGGTCCATTCGCAGGCGGAGCAATGTTGCCCGCATCCAGATAAAACAGAGGATCATTACTATAAGTTTTGCATAAAACCACAGATACGACGGGATAAATGCCAATGCTGCGCAAGGAGCCTGCCAGCCTCCGAGGAACAGCGTAACCCCAAGTCCCGACAGCGACATCATTCCGAAATATTCACCCATGAAGAAAAGCGCGTATTTGAACCCTGAATACTCGGTAAGATAACCTGCGATGATTTCGCTTTCTCCTTCTGGCAAGTCGAACGGGCACCGGTTACATTCTGCCAGGGCGGCAATGAAGAAAATGATAAATCCGGCAAAGCCCCATGGGGTGAAAACATTCCAGTTCAATATTCCCAAGTCTCCACCTTGGTTGACAACAATACCTGTGAGCGAAAGCGATCCTGCCATGAGCACCGCAGGCACCGCTACCAGTAACAATGGGAGTTCATAGCTGATGAGTTGGGCCAAGGCTCTCATGCTGGAAATGAGCGAGAACTTGTTGTTGCTCGACCAGCCGGCCATGAAGATAGCCAATTCGGAGGCGGCCCCTGCGGCAAAGAAATACAGGAGCGCCGCGTCTATATTACTCAGTAACGACAGATGTTTTCCAAAAGGCAGTACGGCGAATCCCAGCAGGGAGAATGCGACCATGGCACAAGGGGCAAGGAAGTGCAGCACTTTGTCTGCTGCCGCAGGCACAATGTCTTCTTTGGTCAGTGCCTTTACTGCGTCGGCGAATGGCTGGAAGAAGCCGAATACCCGGATTCCAAAAATACGCACACGATTCGGTCCGAGCCGGTTTTGGAAGCGCCCAAGCAGTTTGCGTTCAGTAACGGTCGTGAAGGCAAATGTGAGTCCAAAGACAGTCAATATGGCAACGATGCCAATAAGCGAAAGAATCAGCCATTGCAACCAGTCCAAGGGGACTACCGAAGCAAGCCAGTCCCTTATCGTCAGAGGAAAGGCTTCAAGGATGCTTTCAGAAGAGGCAGACATGATTAAATTTTTCATTTTAATTTTTCTTCTCCTCCAGGTCGTCGGTTTTTGCCTTTGCCGCATCGGCCGCCTTCGCTGCCGCGGCTTTTGCAGCAGCTTCCTTTGCGGCCGCCGCCGCCTTGGCCTTTTCCTCGGCCTTGCGTTTTTCCTCAGCCAGAGATTCATCCACAGCCGTTGCTTCCTTTGGCCGAATGCTATGGTAGTATTTGTTGGACTTGGCTAATTGTTCGCGGTGAAGCAGGAGTCCTGCAAAACGATTTCGTTGGGCCACTTCGAAGTGATGATCCATCTTGATTGATTCAAACGGACACACCTCGGCGCAAATTCCGCATCCCATGCAAACGGAGATGTCGATGTCGAAAACCTTGGGCTTTTTTTGCAGTTTTCCTTTTTCATCCCTTTCGGGAATAATGTAAATGCATTGGGGCGGACATTCCTTCTCGCACATTTTGCAGGCGGTGCAACGAAGCCCATCAATGGCATCTTCGCCATCATAGACGAGAAAAGGAAAGTTTCGGTAGTTCTCCGGTAGTTGGGCTCTTTGTTCAGGATACTGGATCGTCGTCAACCGTTCGGAACTATAATAACTCCCCACAAGATTCTTCGCGGTGATATAAAGGCCTTTGAGTATTCCGGTGCCGAGCATGGAAAAAGTAAGTTAAAGATAAAAATTAAAAGATAAAAGATTCGTGGACGTAGCATTGCGTTCTCCACCATAAACAGCGTTAAGGCATATCTGTCTGGCTATTTGAATTGATGCTGCTGGTTTCATCTTTTATCTTTTATTTTTGAGATTATATTTTCTTACCGGTCTACTTCTCCGAGCACGATATCCACGCTACCTAGGATGATAACGGTGTCTGCCAATGTTTGTCCGAGACACATGTCTTCCAGCACGGTCAAATTAATGAGCGAAGGAGGACGGACCCGGTAGCGATAGGGATTTCCGGTACCATCACTGATGAGATGAAAACCAATTTCTCCCTTTGGTCCCTCGATACGGGCATAGGCTTCTCCGGCTTTCGGACGAAGGCCGCGATTTTTTGCCTTGGGGTCAATAAACGGCCCTTCGGGGATATCCTTGATTGCCTGCTGGATGATTTTTACCGATTCATGCATTTCCAGCATGCGCATCATGTAGCGGTCATAGGTGTCACTGTGGTCGCCGAGAGGAACGCGAAAATCAAACCGATCATAGATGCTGTATTTATCCACCTTGCGGATGTCGTAATTGATACCACTGGCTCGAAGCATTGGGCCGGTAATCCCTGCATTGATTGCCAAATCGGATTTTAAAACACCGACACCTTGCGTACGCGCCAGCAGGATTTCGTTACCAGTGAGCAGGGCGTCTTGCTCGTCGAGATAACGGGCAAAAGTGGTATCAAGGTATGTTTTTAACTGGGCAAGCCACTCGGAAGAAACATCCGTGCGAAGCCCCCCGAAACGCATGAAATTACACATCATCCGTGAGCCGGTCAGCGCCTCGATCATATCAAGCATGCGTTCCCGTTCGCGTAACGAATAGAGTAGGGGCGTAAATGAGGTTCCGAGGTCGTTTAGGAGGAAGCCGACAAGACAACAGTGATTTATCAGCCGGGTCAGTTCACCAAGGATAACGCGAAGATATTCCGCCCGTTCGGGAACCTCGATCCCGGAGAGTTTTTCGACGGCATGAACATAGGCCCAATTGTTGGTCAACGAGCAAAGGTAATCGAGTCGGTCGGTGTAGGGGATCGAAGCGAGATAAGCATTGTTTTCGGCCAGTTTCTCGTGATTGCGATGAAGATAGCCGAAAACCGGCTTCAGTTTGACGACCACTTCTCCATCCAAGGTGACAATCATGCGAAAGACACCGTGGGTCGAAGGATGGTGGGGCCCCATCGACACTTCGAGAAGATCGCCGTGAAAATCATCGTGAACGGCGCGAATGGTGGATCCGGGAATGGGTTCGGAGAGGCTCATTGATTCACGCGGAGCCGCGGAGATGCGGAGGGTTGACGATAACTTTGTTTTCCACCAAAAGATCAAGGCGAAGACCTTCATCAAAGGATATGCCATCGTAATCAAAAGAAATTGCTTTTTGTCGTTCGACGAAAAGCCCCTGTTTTTTCAGAGTATGCGCTAATACTGTTTCGTAAACTGATTCGAGCAAGCCGGGTCCCAATTCCATATGAATCTTCATGGCCGTGTCCACAATGGCACCTGTGATGTCATCAAGATGCTTCATGATTATTTCTCTGCGCCCTCCGTGTCTCCGCGTGAGGCTTCCTCTTGCGGATAGTGTTGCATTGCCCGGGTTAGCACTTCGTCGTGCGGAGTGGGTTCCCATTCATAATCGTCAGGGCTTACATAGTCCTTGCGCATGGGGTGGTCTTTGAATTCATCCCACATGAGCAGGCGGCGCAAGTCAGGGTGATTTTCAAATACAATGCCATAAAGGTCGAATACTTCCCGTTCCTGTAATTCGCAGGAACGCCATACCGGCGTCAGTGATGGTACTGTTACATTGTCAGTCCGGTTGGCGGTACGCAGGCGAATGACAATTGCCGCCGGAGACTTCTTTTCTATCGAATAGAGATGATAAACGGCTTCGAGATAACCCGGTTCAATACGTTTGGTTTTCTGCTCAACGACCTTCTCGGTGCCATCAGCTTGTTGTTCGGCCACCTTCTTGGTCTCAGTTACTTCCTTATCCAGCCAATCCACTCCGGTGACGTTGGAGCAATAATCCAGTCGTAGATCCGCATCATCTCTTAGAAATGCAGCGATGGTCCGGGCATGGGCATTATCCAGCAGCAATGAGTGTTGTTCCGCTGCGCCGGTGTTGTTGACAATCGTTACTTGGGCTGCAGGGATAAATTGCAGGATGCGGGCGCGAATTTGTTCGAGATCAGGATACATGGAAGATGGGTTTTCCCTTTTAGGCTTTCGTCGGCCTGACCAGTGGCTCGGAGGTTTGTTTTAGATCCGGGTTCCTAGGGGGAGCGAGGTCATGTTCGCCGAAATCAGGCACCGGATAAACCAATTCTGTGTCCTTACGAAGATGGCGCGCAGCATCGCGGCCGGTAAGTTTTTCTGCTTTGATGATTTTCTGCAATTCCATCAACCCATGCAACAGAGCCTCGGGACGCGGAGGACAGCCGGGTACATAAACATCCACGGGAATATATCTATCGATACCCTTCAGGACATTGTAACCTTGCTTGAAGGGTCCCCCGGAGATGGAGCACGCTCCCATGGCGATACAATATTTGGGCTCCGCCATTTGGTTCCAAATGCGGACAACCTGCGGCGCCATCTTCTTTGTGACCGTGCCACTGACAATCATGAGATCCGCCTGACGGGGAGAGGGGCGGAATACCTCGGCTCCAAACCGGGCGATGTCAAACCGGGCTGCAGCAACCGCAATCATTTCAATCGCGCAGCAGGCGAGCCCGAATTGCAGTGGCCAAACCGAATTAGCTCTTCCCCAGTTATAGATTTCATTAAGACTGGTGATGAGAATGCCCTGGCGCCGCATTTCCTCGCGATCAGTGTCGGAAATATGGCCGGAGGATTCGGGTTTTGCAGTGTCGTCGGACATGGGAAAGAAAATTTAAAATATAAAATTAAAATTTAAAGCAGGGTGGTCGCCAGAAAGCCGGAATTTCCGTCTGCCATTTTATCCGGACTGGTTGTATTGATATATTAAATTCTAAATTCTTCATTTTTAATTTCCCTTTATTTCCACTCCAGATGTCCGCGGTGCCAAGCCCAGACCAGTCCCTCGGCAAGCAGGAAAATAAAGACCAGCATGGCGAAAAGAGCGCCTACCGGCATGGTTTCATTAATGACAGTGGCGAAAGGCAGAAGAAACAACACCTCGACGTCGAAGATTAGAAACAGGATCGCATAAAGATAATAGTGGGCCTTGAATTGAATCTGAACCTTGCCGTCGGTTGGCAGACCACACTCGTAGGTGGCATTTTTAATTCCGTTAGGTTTGGCGGGCTGAAATATCCCACGCCATATCCACGTCACGGCTAACAGGAGGAGGGGGAATGCCGCAGCTATAGCAATATACAATGCAAGGAATGCATATGGATGCGACGAGGGAAACATAAGGCATCATACCTTGATGAAATCCAAGAATAAAGACAATGGGAATCTCTGTGGAGACTGGGAAATAGCCAGATTCATAACTTTTGCTTCAAAGCAGAATGAGAAAGTCTTTGTTGTTTTGTGGAAGTGATGAAATGCTTTAAACGCGTTTTCTTTATGAAAAATACAGGATGTGGTTGGGTGGTTTTTAACCGATATTTCCAAGATTTCTATCTTGGGGCCGATAAGCAATAGAGCGAGGCAAACCGAGAAAGTCCCAGAGGGCTCTTCAGTTTCTTCGTTAAAACATGTAGGAGCATTTAAGAATCAATGGGGGTAATAACTGTAAGTATGATAGTTGTATGATGAGAAAAAGAGAAAACTGGTTAGTTTCGATTATTGCTGTTGCTGGAAGGTTTTAAAATCACCCCATCTCTTTTTTTGGAGCTACCCGCTGCTTCATGAAAAAGATGAATTGCGGTGGGTTCTCCAATTAGACTTGTTTGTCGCCTATTTTCAGTAGGTTGAGGCTGCTGGGGCATAAGTAAATGTTCTCGGAATAATCAAGGAGCGGAGCAGTTGCGGAAATTGAAATCCGGGCCGCTGCAAGTACCAAGACCACTGCACTTGGTGTTTGCCGTAATTCGGCAAACACCAACTCCACTGGTTGTCTCAATTGCCGGAAAAAGGCAGAGATGAAAACCATTGGTCGTGGTCTTTGCCGGAAATTGGCAAATGTGAAGACCAACGGAGTTGTTACTTGCCGGAAACCAGCAGACGTGAAGAGCAATGGAGTTGGTGTTTTCCGGAATCCGGCAGATATGAAGTCCATTGTACTTGGTATTTGCGGCAATCCGGCAAAGGTCACGACTACTGGATCTCATGATTGCCGGAAAACTGCAGGGAAGACAACCACTGGACTTCATCTTTGCCTTTTTCCGGCAAGGGGCATGAGCACTGTACTTGGCGCTTGCGGCAGCCCGGATTTCGATTTCCACAGCAAATATACCCCATTCTATAATGACGAAGTGTGACAGGGCAGATGAAATGAGGTTGCCGTCAGATTTCTCAAAGGATTCAACTACCTTGGCCCGCCGACATTCCAAAGTATCCGTTGAAACCTTCTCTGCTTTTCGTGGGGGGATTTTTCAAAACCATCGGATCATGCCTAGCAATAGGATGGTGGATAGAGTCTAGGGGATATTCCTAAAAGACTTTTCTGGCAAAATTGCCAGCCAAGAGGGGTTTTATCAATTGGGTAACTCATTCAAAATAAATCAAATAAATTTTACAACAAGGGCTTGGCTATCTCTGTAAAATGCTTACCATACTTTTATTGGAAAGACCAACATACCATATTGGAAAATAAGCTAAAATAAACATCAGTGGACTGCAGTCGGAAATTTTGATTTCCAGTGTTAACCGGCAATTAATCAATATTATAAGATAATTATCGTGATGCAAAAATGAAAAGAAAGCGAAAATTTATCAAATAAAAATCAAATTTCTTGCATTTTTCTAATTGACGAGAGGGATAAATAGTATCTTTAGGTGGCTGCACGGGAAACACCCTAGTAGTTAAGTAGGGCTTCCTCAGTTTTAGAACCAGTCCATGTTAAATTCAGCCTACACCACGCATGCCAATGCCTCACAAGACAATTGTGATGGAATGGTGACATGTAGGTTTTTTAACATGACTCACCTCATGACTTTTTCATGGGGGCTGCCCGGGAGGATATCTAATGGAACCAACCATTAATTCCGTAAGGAAAATTCTTGTTGTCGGCAGTGATATCTCCCCATGCCGGGAGGTGGCTGTGGAGTTGGAGGGCGTGGGCTATCAGTGCGAAAAAATTTCATTTGGTGAAAACATTTTGTCAGCATTGGATGTTTATGCCCCGGACGCGCTTATTGTCGGGATTCCTGTTGAATTATCAGGAGATAAACATGCCATGGAAGGTGTTTTTTCCTTGCTGCTTGCGGCGCGGCTCCAGTGTGCAAATCTGCCTGTGATGGTAGCCGGGTCCTCCAAGTCAGGAAATCTTTCCCGCCGGACCCAGGAGTTGGGGATGCTGGGTTTTATAGGAGAAACATTTCAGGTTGCCGTGTTGGATGAGTTGCTTTCTTCAGCGATAGACCAGAAACGCGCTATTGACTTGAGGGTTATTCAGTCCAATAACCTTAAGAAAAGAGGATCACGTTATCCTTGGGCCTTGCGTATGGAGGCCGTAATATGAGTACAACACCTCCCACAGTCCTTCCTCCGACACAGGTTCTTCCTATCGAAAATCTGGAGCAACTTGTTACATATTCCACCGAGAAGCGGGCTTCGGACGTTCACGCATGTTTGGATGAAACCGTGGCATTGCGTATCGATGGGGACATTGGAAGAGAGCCGATTGTTACCGGGCAGGCGTTCTTTAACGATATTCTGAACCGATTGACACCTGAGCAGAAAACAAATTTTACCAACAAATCCCTGGCTGCTGACTTTGCTTGTAACTGTGTAGGTTGGGATATGCGTTGCCACCTTTTCAAGGCGGATAACCGGCCTATTTTGGCCATTCGTTTCATGCGTGGTCATATTCCGACGATGGACGATTTGATGCTGCCCAAGGCTTTTCAGGATATCATCAAGCAGGGTCGTCCGACAGGTATGATCTTGGTTACCGGATATACAGGTTCAGGGAAATCCACGACATTGGCGGCCTCCATTGACTGGCTTAATCATAACAGCGCACTGCATATTGTTACTTTGGAACATCCTGTGGAATACCGCTATAATCCGAAGATGAGCGTGATTCGGCAGCGCGAAGTCGGGCGGGATGTGGTGACTTTTGGACACGGCATGGTTGACGCTATGCGCGAAGACCCCGATGTAATCCTCATTGGTGAGTTACGTGATGCCGAAACGGTCAAAGCTGCGGTATCGGCTGCAGAAACCGGTCACTTGGTTTTTGGCACATTGCACACCCGTACTGCGGGCAGTACCATCAGCCGTATTCTGGACGTATTGCCTGCAGATGAACGCGACCAAGTCCGGACCATGGTAGCCTCCTCGCTCTTGAGCGTGATCGGCCAGCGTTTGGTGCCGAGAATTGGCGGGGGCCGGGTGGCTGTTTTTGAACTGCTGTTGAACTGTCCGGCAGTCGCCGGGGCGATCCGGGAAAACAAGCCCGGGCAGATCGCGAATGAAATCGCAGTGAAAAAGGACATGGGGATGATCGACTTCGACACCTGTCTGGTGGATTACGTTCGTAAGAAACTTATCACACCCGAAGTAGCCATTGAAACTTCCGACCGGCCTGATGAAATCCGTAAACGACTGGGTATAACTATTCGACCAACAGCTCCGATAGGTGGTGGAGCATCTCCGCTCAGTGCCATGCGGCGCTAACACTTTTTTCAATTTTTTTGACACCCTACATGATGCGCACTCTTCCACGATCTATTTTGACCAGACTCCCGGTGGCGTTGCTTGTTGCAGTTGCCTGCTCAGTGACTTTGTCTGCTCAATCGGGGTTGCCCACCCCGGATCCGTATAATGTGCCCACATTGCCGCCGGAAGAGATTTTGTTGCGACCAGTGCCCTATTTCAGTCAGGATAATCAGCCTGTCGCCAGTGTATTGCAGGCTTTGGGACGTACCTGTGGTGTTACCATCATTTGCGACAAGGATGTAAAAGGGGATATCAATTTCGAAGCCCATAATCTTTCCCTCCAAGGGGTTCTGGATGCACTCTGTTCCTCGGAAGGGTTCTACTGGGAGCTTCATGACCGTGGCTATGTTTTTGTTCGTCGCTTCAAAACGATCAATTACAAGATAGAATATCCCCAGATGGATCGTTCGGGATCAACCAAATCCACGATCAATCTGGGCAGCACTAAATACAGTGGTGGAGAAGGTAGCGGTGGCAGTAGCGGCGGCAGTAGCGGTGGCAGTGGTAATCAAGAAGAAGATACTGCCAGTGTTACCCTTGATACAAAAAGTGATGTCAAATTCTGGGAGCAAATCGAAAAGAAATTGGAGTCTTTCAAGGCAAAGGAGGAGCGGTTTGTTATAGATCGGTTTTCCGGGATTATCTCCGTAATGGCCTCCCGCAAGACGCATGAGGATCTTTCCAAATATATTGAAATGCTGAATGGGCGCATTGTTCAGCAGGTGGAGATTATTGCCAAGATTGTCGAAGTTTCCTTGGATGACCAAAATAAACTCGGGGTGGATTGGGCCTTGATCCGTGAAGCTACGTGGGGGGATTTGGTTTTCAAATCAACTGACACCAGCAATGGCACTATTAATTTTGGTTCGAACACCAATATTCAAGGGATGAATGGAGCCGATTTGCCTAGTGATACATTTACTGGAACCATTGGTTTGGGGAAAGTGGAGGCTGTTATCCGTGCCTTGTCCCAGCAGGGAACATTAAATACGGTTACAGCGCCGCGTTTGGTGACGGCCAATAACCAAACCGCCTACATCAAGGATACACTGGATCAACCATTCTTCCAACTGGAGTCGTCTACCAAGCAATCGACCATCGGCAGCAGCAGTGATAACTTGATCGATAGCAAGCAATACAACATTGAAACCATTTCCATTGGAACCATCGTTGCAGTAACTCCGCATGTTTCTGATAACGGGGATATCACCTTGGATATCACTCCTGCCATTACCCGCCTGAAAGAAGTTTTGTATTCACCCAGTGACGATGGTGATCCTAAGAAACAGGGTAACTCGAATGCGCCATCGTTGTACGTGAAGATGATGTCATCGTTGATTCGGCTTCGTTCCGGCGAAACAGCCATTGTCGGGGGAATTATTACCGATACGGAAGCTACCCAAACCCGGGGTGTTCCTTTTCTCAAGGATTTGCCATGGGTCGGTGGATTGTTCAGGACAGATGCCAAAATCAACCAAAAGACGGAGTTGGTCATCTTTGTTACGCCGCGAATCCTTAATGCCGGTAGCACCCTCACTCCCGAGGCAGCTCGCCTTGCTGCATTGGAAAGCCGGGCGGTGCGGGCCAATCTGGAGGTTAATGGCGTCCGGCAGGGCACCATGACCACTTCGGCAGGCGCGCCTGCAACGAGCAGCTCTGTCCCGGTACAAAGCATTTCCTTGTTGGATTAAAACTGTTCCCGTTTTCTTTTTTCGATGTCTAACATGCCATCCATACCTTCGCAGGGCGAGGCCGAAACCACTCCGGACAGCAAACCGGTGGTGAAGGTGTCGTTGGCGGCGTTGCCCAAGGCACAGGACATGGGTGGAAAAGGCGGACGTTTTGAGAGTGATTTTCTCTGGATGCCTGCGGCGCTGCGGGAGCATGGTATTGGTGAGTCCAGCATCAAGCTGGCGACTAATTACTATAATCAGAACGGACGCCGAATGAGTTTCGGGGCGGTCTTGTTGGAACTGGGGATTTTGACTCCCCTGAATATTGCCAACCTGATTGCTGCGCATCATAAGTTTCCAACGCTGGTTCTGGGACCAGTAAAAGTAGCTCCGGATGCGGCGCGTCTCCTCCCGGTGACGATGGCTCGACGGATGCGGGTGGTTCCTTTCAAACGACAGGGACCAAAGGTTTCCCTGGCAGTCAGCGATCCTTCTATCCCGGGTTTTGCCGAGGTGACCCAGATGCTGGGACGTTTTGGAATTACCGAGTTTGAATATCATATTGCCCAAGAGGCGGAGATCCTGGCCAAGTTGGAGGAGATTTTTGCCTCCAAGGCGGACGTATCGGACCCTAGTCGATTCTTTGACCAGTTGGTGGCCGAGGCTGTTAATATGGGCGTTTCGGATATCCATGTAGTTCCCGAGGAAACGCTTACCCAGATAAAATTCCGTATCGACGGAGTGATCCATCCCTACAAGGTGATGGATGGCAGCGTGCGCGAAGCGATTGCCGCCCGGATCAAGATGAAAGGCGGGCTGGATATTGCCATGCGGCATATTCCCCAAGATGGCCGGGCCAAGCTGATCCTGAATGGCAAGAAAATCAACCTGCGCTTTTCTTCTCTGCCCACCTTGTTTGGGGAAAGCATTGTCATGCGTATTCTTGACCAGTCCAAGGGGATTGTCCCGTTGGATAAACTGGGGATGCTCGATGACACCAAGGCGGCTATTCTGACGGCGGCCAATGCGCCGTTTGGCTTTACCTACTTTGTCGGTCCGACTGGTTCGGGCAAAACCACTTCCCTTTATTCCATTATCAATACGCTCGACGTCACCAACTACACCATGATGACGTTGGAGGATCCAATTGAATATGAATTTCGCAATATTCGCCAAACCGAGGTCACGGAGCAGTTGACTTTCGGAATGGGGCTGCGGTCCCTCCTGCGTCAGGACCCTGACTATATTCTGGTGGGGGAAACACGTGACAAGGAGACGGCTGAGCTTTCCATGCGGGCGGCGTTGACCGGTCACACCGGATTTTCCACATTGCACGCCAATACGGCCTTGGGTGGGATTACCCGCCTCATTGATATTGGCGTGGAATCCAGCATCATCATCGGTGCTGTAAACCTTTTTGTCTCCCAGCGACTGGTGCGGCGGCTCTGTTCCTGCAAGGAACCGCATCCGCAAAGTGCACTTTTGGCCAAGGCGAATAATATTCACTTGGAGCCGGGGCAGACGCTTTATCGTCCAAAACCAGGCGGGTGTGCCACCTGTGGGGGCACTGGCTACAAGGGCCGGGTAGGCCTTTACGAATGCCGCCCCGTGGAACCCTTTGCCGACATCATCGTCCGCTTGGGCAAGGATGCGCTTCGCGAATGCGAAGCGGAAGCAAAACGAATTTGTGCCATCGAAACTGAGCAAACGGGAAGCTCGATTTTCCGCACCTTGAGACAGGACGGCTTTATCAAGGCCGCCCAGCAGGGGCAGACTTCCATAGAGGAAGTAATCGCACAGACGGAATCCGACGATTCCGATCCCGACACACAACAAAACACATAAAACAAATGAAACGTAATCAAAGCAAGTTCCGCAAGGGCTTCACTCTCGTCGAAATGCTTGGCGTACTCGCCATCATCGCGATCCTCATGAGCATTGTTGCCGTGGGTGTGCTCTCTGCGATCAATCGTACCCGCATCGTGGCCACGATGTCCAACTTCAAGAATCTCGAAACCGCCATTCTTGGTTTTGTGGCTCTTCCTGAAGCCGGTGGAAAACTCCCACTGACCAAGCATAGCAACGCTAGTAAGATATTTGAGGCAACCTCCCAAGAGGCAAATGCCACCGTAAATGCATTTGGAGGCAACCAAAGTGATTTGCACTTGGAAATTCCATTCATTGAAGTCGGACTTTTGGAGCGTCATCCGACCTGGCGTGTCGGCAATGACGGTGTTGCCACAGGTCGTGTGGAACTTGGTAAAGAGTATCTGTGGAATCGTAACAAAAGTGCCTTCACCACAAAGGAAACTTCTAGCAGCACTGCCCGTGCTGGAAATGACTGGACTGACTACATTCGTGCCGAATGTGCTCCTGTTGATCCTGCAACCACAGTTGTTCCTGGAACATATGATGCTTCAGGTATGATGAGCACTGCCGGAGTTAACTTCATGACAGATGGCACCACCAGACTGTCCGGTGGAACACGTTGCGCCTATGTCATCATTCCTGGCCTCAGCCTCAAGGACGCCACCGATCTCTCCAAGGAGCTTAACGGTGCACTCAATGAAGCTGACCTGAAGAATCCAGCCGCGAACAAGCAGACAAAGGGACGTTTCGTGTTTGCTGCGCCTGGCACAGGTGAAGAGTCCGTTGTCGGCTACTACATGCTGGCGAATCTCTAATAACGCAGGGTGTTTATCTTGAAGTGGCAAGGCTAACTTTGGCTTTTCCTCCTCAAGAAAGCAGGAGGCTGTGCGTTAAAACGCAGTCTTCTGCAATCACCTAACGATCTCGACAGGTCAGGTGTTTTTAAAACTTTCTGACCTGTCTTTTCTGTATCTAAAACATGGCCAAACAGGAAACCGTAATTATTTGGGAAAAAAGCCTCTACTGCAATGTAGAGGGAAAGGGATTTCGCAAATTCGCCCTGCCCCGGATGGAGGATGCTATTGCCATCATTCAGGAACATATCAAAGAAGGAACCAAACTGGCCTTGATTTATGATCCGGATGTATTGCATACGGAATATACGGAATGTCCTTCAGGCGGGCGCAATATTGTGCGCGAGGCGGTTTCCACCACCCATGAAGGTATTGCCAATATACATACGGCTTGGGGCTATCAAACCCCGGTGCCGGTACCCGGCTCCAATGGGAGCAACAGCACTTTTGTTTCCTATGAAACAGTGCCATCCCTTTTATTATTAAAACGGGGGCTGGAAGATATCAAGCGCCCCCTGCAACGGGCATTCCCCTTGCTTAGTCTGGCCACCCAGGCCGGATCCTCGCCTGGGCGAACCAGTATTTTCATCATTGTCGATCATGAATCCCAGGCGTTCGTTTATTTGCATACCTCGACGGGTGTGCGGGCCTGTCGGAAGTTATATTCAGGCAAGCGCGACGATTATTATGATGTATGGGCGGAAATCAGTCTGGTCTTTGGGGAATACGGACTGACTTTTGATGATGGCGGACAACGGCCGGCGATTCGCGTCTATCAGGCCCCCGGCACGGACATAAAGACCCAGTGCCCTTACTGGGAGACGCTGCACCAGATGGCCCAGGTGGAGTCCTATAATTTATCCGTATTGGCCGGATTGCTCAACAATCTCCCGGCCCGACATTGCAGTTCGCTCATGGAGGATATGCCGCGCACAGTGCGGATGGACCTGGGCTTTCAGATTGCCAATGGCGTGGTTGGACTGGTTTTACTGGGGGTGGGAATTTATGCGTTTATGGTTCTTTCGGAACAATCCCAAGAGTTAACCCAATTGAAGGCGACTCAATCCTCGTTGACGCTGCAAAAGGGTATTCTCATGCGCAACAAGGGGGAAATGGAAAAATTACAGGCGCTTTTTGCCAAGGGGATTTTTGAGGCCGGAAAAGGAAGAATGAAATTATTGGAAGTGCTCTCTGTGGCGATTCCAAGGGACGCCACTCTGATATCCGCCTCTGCTGGAATTGAGGAGAAGCATGCTTTTCAGTTAAAAGGGATTTTTTGGAATGCCAGTACCGATGGACCTGCAGGGAGAGGCTCTTCTGCCCATAGTAACACCTTGGTGACTCCGATTTCATTGAGTCTGGCTAATTTGGTTTCAGGGTTGCTGGTGGGAGACAAGACAACATTCGTGCCTGCCACGGGTGATTTCAATGTTATCGGTACGACGCCGATTCCTCAGGAAGAAATGACCACAGCTCCACCTGCTGCGAAGAGATAAGCAATATCGGAGATTATCTTTACAATGAATCAAGAAAAACAAGTTACATACAAGGTTTCTCCCATTTGGGTGATTGTCTTGTTGGTGCTTATAGGCATGATTGGCGGAGGGATTTACTATTTCATTGAAACCAATGATCAAAATGAACGTGACATCAAGTTTTTGAATTCAGATAATAACAAAAACAAAGCCGAGATTGCCAAGCTGAATGCCAGTTATTCCG
>JAITVQ010000185.1 GCA_031285745.1 Puniceicoccales bacterium
TGAAATTTTCGCAGTCTGCCCGAACTCTCTTTTGGGAAAAATCTGCCAACTGCCCGATTACCCGCTCCGAACTCGGCAGTCACCATTCCAATAATCATTGCATTCCCGCAACGCCGGAAGTGCGCTGTGAACTGTTCGCCATCCAACGGCACGAACTTGCCACCCTCGAAGGATATTTGGTTTCAGTCGTTGGAGAAAAATACAGCGCACATTCCTCACTGGTGCGATTCGACACGGGTGCCCATGCTTGCGAAATTCTGTGGGTTACCCATGTCACACGGGAAAATATAGGCACAGGTCGCATACGTAACAAATAACACAACGGACCATCGCCGTCGTAAGCATTCGACCATAACGCGATCATTCTGCTCCACCCTCCATTTTATTCAATAGGCATTGCCCCACTTATACTCCTGCACCTCGCTCACTCGATTTTCTCCAAATATAACTAGCATCTCCAACACCAATATTACTTGATCCAAATATAATCTTAGGTTCCTCAAACAGTCGTTCGTCCTCTGACAGTATAACAAAACCCGGTCTAATATCGTCTGATCGCAGCACATAGGAAAAAGCCCGAACGTCATGCTGAAAAATATTCATAGCCGACTTGTCCGGAGCCGCAAAAGATCTAGCTGAGCTAATGATTAGCATTTTCAATGCGCCGAGAGAGTTACCTAGACCTAGTTCAGCCCCTCCCCAAACCAGATAACTTGAAGCACCTAAGAATTCTTTTAGCTTAAAATCGTCTATTTCTATGAACGGAGCACTAATCGCAATTCGATATCCATCCTCTGATTCAAGCCGAAAACCTTTCGCTTGATAATAGTGATTCAATAGTTTTGTCCGGGTTGCATCCTGCTCCTTCCATCCAGTCACAATTACGCACAGGAGGTTAAGTTTTTTTGATATTTTTTGGACGGTTAATGGAACCTCTTGCTTCAATTCATTAAAATTGTCGCAAGATGCACTGCACCTAAAGATATTATCCCCAAGTGGCTGGTTTAGAAGCATTCTATCTAAATCCAAGCTATAGCTATGAATGTAATCATTACCTGTAACTGGATTTTCTATTCCAAGTTTAATCATTTGGTGTACTCAGCGATTGGTTTGAGGATTATGTGATGATGGATACCAAACATCTAATCATTTTGCCCATTTACGCCTATGATTATATCCGGAAATCTATCCATGTCATCATCTCTTTCAAAATCTTGTAAATGCGCATGTCCAAACTGAGTATCCCATTTTTTCAAAAGCAGTGCATTTTTCGCAAAAAAACGCGAGAGTCTTGTGAGTTCGTCAGGACTCGCAAGAATTATGAGTTCATTAGCTTCAGTATGTTTTTTTGTTTTTTTATTTTTTGTATAGAATTTCATTTTTTAGGTCTAGGAGGAGGAATCCATCCGTGCTTTTCAAGCCATTGTCGAATGGCGTTTGATGGATTTGGGTAACTATTTCCAGCATCGTGTGTTTTTCCTGAAACTGTGGATGATGCACCATCTTTATAATGAACATGAAGCTAAGCAACTCCTGCTTGAGGATGGCCCCTGCCGTCGTAAACGACGTTTCTTGGGAACAATACTCAGACACAACTCGCGACGCAGTCGTATTTGGTTTCAGTCGTTGGAGAAAAATACAGCGCACATTCCTCACTGGTGCGATTCGACACGGGTACGGGTGGTTTTTGGAAAGTGTTTTCGGGGGATTCTATGTGGTGTTTTTCGTATTCCCGCAGGTGCGGCGGCGTGCCGAAAACAAAAGTCTCACATGTGAGATTTCTCCAACGGCACCGATGCTTACACGCTAAAAACGCGCAGGAACTTTCAGCTTGTTGGCGATGTGTTGCGCGACCTCGTCGAGGTTATAGTACACGAAATGCCCGAGCCAGTGATGCGGGATAAAGCGCTGGCGCGTCCAGTCGCGCAGCGTGCGGATCGACGGTTCGCGGCCCTGCGGAAATATCCCGGAGAAACGAAGATCGTTTATGTCCGCAAGCGCGATGGCTGGGGCGTTGGTGTCGAGGTTGTGTGGTGTGATGAGTGTTTCCATACTTCTGTTGCCGCATCAACGGTACCCCGCATGGGGTCGTGGTTTCCCGATAGATAAAAACAAAGAGCGCGCCCTTTCTCTGGACGCGCTCCGTTGTTCAATGGCACTATGGACGATCAGGCCGCGAAGCGATGCGTTGCCTCAAATCCTTTCGCCTGGCTCGGCAGGGTGACGAGTTCCTCCCGTGCGCCTTTCGTTGCCAATGTCTCTGACGCAGTGTGGCGCTTGGGCATGATGGAGAAAAACGCCTCGGCCTCCGCCTTGCCCTTTACGTCGAGGTAATGCTTGCGGATGATTTCCTCCGAATTGCCCGCCTCCAGCGCCGCGTCCCCCAGCGAGCGATATTTGCCGACGTGCATCGAAATGAACGTGTGCCTTAGCACGTCGTGCGAGAGCCCGAACATTTTCGCGATGCGGGTGCGCTCCTGTTTGATATTCGGGGCCAGCACCGGGAATTTTTCCAAGGGATAGGCGCGCAACCACGCGGCCAAATTGGACTGAATCGTCACGTTGCGGCGCATGTTCACCTTCGACATGCTGGGTTCCACGTGAATCACCCCCGTTTCCATGTTGATCGTTTCCGGCGTGAGCTTGGAGATTTCGCCCACTTCGGAGTCGGGACGGATTCCGGCGAACAGGCACAGGGCAAAGAACGGCACAAATGCTCCATTACGATACTGCTCGACATAATCCATCAGCGCGGCGGCTTTCTCGGCGGTCAGCGTCGGGGCGGTACCACGCTGCTTGCGGGAAATGCGGTAGGCGGGTACTTTTTCCAGCGGATCGGTCGCGATCCAGTCCTTGCCACGCGCAAAAATGAGGAATGTGGAGACGATGCCGCGTCGATTGTTGAAGGTTTTCAGGCTCGCGCCGCCGCTCTCGAAGAGGGCTTTGAGCTTTTCCCCAGATAGGTCGGACACTGCGCAACCGGGGAATTTCTGCACCAGTGTGACAAGATATTTGCGAATCGTGTTATATTGCGGTTTCGAAATTAGCCCCTTCGCATAATCTGCCTCACGTTGCAGTCGGTAGGACTCGGCAGCATCCGCAAGTGGCTTGATGCAATTCGGTGGGCGGTAGTTGGCCAGCGCGTAGGTAACGTAAAACGACAGCGGTTTGTCCGCGTTTTTGGCCTGCTTGGATTCCTTGAGCTGGCGGAAAACAGCCTCGGCCTCGCGCAATTCATCCGCGCTGAGGAAGGTCGTGACCATGCGTAAATTGGCATCGCATGCCTGTAAGAATTGCATTTCCAAGGCGGATTTCTCCGCTTGGGCCTCTTTTTTGCTCGGGAAGTTCTTCCTGATTCTTTTCCCGGCAATGGTGCCGTCGACCTGATAGACGATAACACCGCTTGGATTCGTAAAAGGACGAATCGTGATAGATGAGTTTTTTTGTTTCACGTAGGATTTGCCAACTCAACCTGTCAAATCCTGACCTGCTAGAACTTAACCACTTTATTTTAAGTTGGTTAAATGGCGGAGAGAGAGGGATTCGAACCCCCGGTGGGTTGCCCCACAACGGTTTTCAAGACAGCCGCAATCGGCCACTCTGCCATCTCTCCGGTGTTGTCTTGAGCACTGGAAGTGCTCTCAAGTAATTTGGAAAGTCCGATAAAACACTATTCAACGCAACAAAATTTTCGGACATCCCCAGAATGTCCAATTCTGTCAGGTTATCCCAGGCAATTGCCCTTACTTGGTCGAGTCGGGTTTATTCGAATCGGCAGGAGACCGTTGCTGTTGAGCTGGACGGGGTGGTTCGTGACCACGCTGCATCCGTTCCTTGTTCTTATCCGTCCCATGGTTGGGTGTACGGTTGCCATCTTGCGGATTCTTTCCCGGATCACGGGGCGCAGGCGGCATTTTTTTGCGAACCTCAGCAACATAAGCCCGCCTGGCCTCATCAGTCATTTTTTTAAATTTTTCCATCTCCTCCTTCGCTTTCTCAGGAGGAAGAGAACGCCAGTAACGCATCAAAATATTTCCCCGGGGTGGATTATTTTTGTTCACATCCTCGGTGATCTTCTGGCGCTGCGTATCGTTGGCATCGCGCAGCCTTTCCAGTTTTCGGCGTAAATCAGTCCTTTCCTCGGAATTCATTTTTTCCACCCGCTCGATGGATTGGCGGAGGGAGGTCAGATTTTCGGTGGGAAGACTGGTCAACCAAATCAATTTGCGAACATCTTCACGCGAAAGCGCCTTCAGGGAATCATCAGACATGTCGCCCACATCCGAATTTGCAACAGAGGTGGCCGTAGCAGCAGGCTTCGCATCGCCACCCGCATGGGCAAACAATGGAAGAAGCGCCAAAACAAAAACTGCGGGAAAAATCCGGATGCAGAGGGAGGGGTTAGCTTTCATTGGAAGTGAGTACCTCAAGCCAAGCAAGGGTGTTGTCGTTTAATCCGGAAAGGGCATTGATCACGTCTTGCTCCGTGATATTTCCGGTGTCTGTTCTCAACATCGCGGCCAGGGCAGGATCGCGACCCATGGCCTGGACAACCAGTACCTCGGGATTGATCTCGGAATCATGGCCCACAATGAATGCCGGAATGGCCAAGGCCCCGGCGATCAAGGCAGCCATCGCCGAGCCGCTCCAGGCAAACCATTTTCTATGACGGATTGATGCAAGAACTCCTTCATGGAGACGTTCGGTCCGTTCCGGCTTTGCCATCACCACCTGGGCAGCCAATCGCTCATCAAGCACCTTGTCGCACTCATCATTGGCATTGACCGCCATCATTACCTTGTCCGCAAAACCTTCTGTCGGACAAACAGAGGCATCCGCGAGCAATTCATCCAAGCGGAAATCCAAAGCATCATGTTCATTGTCAGTATCCATGTTACCTCCTGTCTATTGTAGAACCCCGTTTTGCCGGATCTGTTTCAAATTTTCAGGGGAAACAGACCTATTCAGGTATTTTCGAAAAGTTTGGGCAAAGTATTTCATTTTACGTACTCCTTGAGACTTTCCCGAAGTTTTTGCCGGGCCCGGAATATCCATGTTTTTACCAAGGGGATGGTTGTATCCATGGCCTTGGCGATTTCCTCGTAACTCAAGTCCTGCTGTTTATGCAGAAGGATGGCCGTCCGGTAATTTTCCGGCAGCGTTTCGATTGCCAGCGAAAATGCCTCCTCGATCTCGGCACAATTACGCTGGGAATCGTCATCCGTGCGAAGATCGGGAGTAAAATCCGTCGGATCGTATAACTCGGCAGGTTTGCGATGCCGCCGCCGGTGTTCATTTATCAGGATATTGCGGGCAATGTGAAAGATATAGGTCGAAAAACGAGCCTGTGGCTCATACTTGGCGGCGCTTCGGTAGAGGCGGATGAAAACCACCTGAGCCAAGTCTTCCGAGGTCTGGATCGAATGAACGGACCGATAGAAGAAATTGATGATCGGCCCCTGCCATCGGCTGATCAACATGCGCAATGCCTGCTGATCACCGTCGCCGATCAACCGCATCAAACGAACGTCGGTTTCGTCGGCCTCGTCACGAGAATCATTGGGCAGATTGTCCATATGGAAAAACTTCAAAGCTTTGACTATAAACCCCTGAAACAGATCACAGTTTCGGCAGGCCAGAAACTAACGCTGGCTCCAAGCCCGAAGCCAGCGAAGCAGAATGTATTCAATGGCAGCGGTATCGTTGAGGTTTACCTCCAACAGTCCTCCGGTTTTTTCCAATTCGCCCAGCGACAAATGCAAGGCCCGGGCACCGGCATCATCAGGGCGTTGCGCATATAAAAGGCACAAGCAATCAGCCATTTCCGCGAGTCTGCGTTGCCGGATATTTTTCAGGACGCCGGTTTCCAAGGCGATCTTCTGCTCGTCCGAAACCCCCACGGGAAGGGTCGCTTCCATTTTCTCCCATTCCGTATCGGCTGCGCTTTTCAACAAGCCTTCAAACCGCGAAGCCAACCCATAAAGTGTGAACATGATCTCGGCCACGCGAGCCGGCTTAAGCGGGGCGGCCAGGCTGGCAATCCATTCTGCCAAGGTCTTCAACCAATCCTGCCAGTTGGGATCCGAAACCTCGGCCTCATCCGACTCGACATGAAAGTGAAGGCATCGGCTGCGCACGGTATCGAGCAAATGAGTGGGCTTGGTCGTCAGGAGAAAAATAGTGCAACCCGGCGGCGGCTCCTCGAGTGTTTTTAGAAAAGTATTGGCTGACTCGCGAACCATGCGATCAGCATCGTATATGACCGCCACCTTCTGGTCACCTGCCGAGGAAGAATGCTGGATTTGGCGAACCAACTCCCGGGTATCCTCAACACCGATACGGCGCATTTTATTGGCGGCTCGCAACCCGTGAAAATCAGGATGCGCAGGCACGCGATCTATCTCCACTCCCAACAAACGCGAGGCGATTTCCAGGCAGGTTTTTTCCAGGGAAAGCAGATTCGGGCCGTGCAGCAGGATGCCATGAGGAAGACGCCCGGCCTCCAGGGATCTCAACAAAACGGTTTGGGCATCTTCTCGCATTTTCTCAGAATTGGCGGCGTTTGAATTCATGCCAGATTTTTTCGGCGATTTCTTCAGGAGCCATCCGGGCATCCACAACAAGAAAACGCGCCGGTTTCGCCTTGGCCAGTTCCTCGTAGCCTTGGCACACACGGTCATAAAAAGCCATCTCCATCGCCTCCATGCGATCCGCGACATCAGTCAATCGCTGGCGGGCCCGTTCCAGCCCATCGGCAGCCGGGAGATCAAGCAATACCGTCATCGCAGGCACCAGGCTCCCCGTGGCAAAGGTATTTAATTCCCTGATAAACCCTGCGGGCAGCCCGCGACCATGCCCTTGGTAGACAGTCGTGGAATCGGTAAAGCGGTCACTTAAAACCACCTGCCCTTTAGCCAAGGCAGGGCGGATGATTTCCTGAACCAGTTGAGCCCGGCTGGCGGCAAAAAGCAGCAGTTCCGCCTCATCAGTCAGCCTGTCGCCATAGGGCGCATGTTTCAGGATCTGGCGAACATCCTCACCCAGCGCGGTGCCTCCCGGCTCACGAACCAGGCATACTTCGCGTCCATCCTGTCGAAGCCGTTCAGCCAGCAAACCAATCTGGGTAGATTTGCCCGCTCCTTCACTGCCTTCAAAGGTTATGAACGCTCCTCTTTTTTCCATTTCGAGATAAAGGGCTAAATATCACGCAGGCCGGGTGCAAGGACACAAAAAAAATCCCGGCAAAAAGCCGGGATTTATCACTGGCGAGAGTAGAGAAAAGAGATGTGAAAATCAGGAATCCTAGCTGAGATCAGGCTACTAGCGATATTCACGATTTTAAACTGCCTGCCCTTCCCCATTCGGGCTAAGGTTCGGGATATCCCCGGCCACCGAGTTATCCACCACGATGCCTGCGTTTGGATTAACCAAGGCAGGTGGACCAGAGCCATCCATCGGCGCAGCCGCTGGAGAAACCCCGCCGTTTTGCAGCAAATCGACAAGCGCCAATTGCTCGCCCGCAGGAATTTTAGAAGTCGTGACCTGGGTGCTGGTAGCACCTGTTGCATTTGCCGTGGTATTGGCGGCAACACGATCTCCCACGCCCAGCGAGACCGGAGCAGCCAGGGAATTAAGCTGGCGCACTTCCGCACCTCCCGAGATCGCGCCTATCGAGGAGTTGGGCCCATCGCTGACCACCGCCAGGACGCCCCCCTGCGACACTGCACTAAACACCGGAGTCCGGGCTTCCAGGCTGGAGAGCGGATTGAGCCGGGCGCCATCGATTATGGCAGAGCCCGAGACCACGACTATTTGCAGGCGGGAGGAAGAAGGCTCCCTGCTGATTTTATCGTAGCCGCTGGCAGGAACTCCGTTGGGATTTTGGGTGAAAACAGGAATCTGGATCCGGGTATTCGGTTGCAGTACCACAGTGGCCCCATTGGAAAAGAAAAGTTCCAGGGCGGAACCAGAGTCTGTCGAAATCTGCGCGTTGGCCGGGATTTTCTGTCCCGGTTGAATTTGCACCTGATTGCCATCCGGAGTAACCGCCCAGGCTGTCCCCGTAACGGTACCGGCTTCGATTCCCCCGGTTGATTGTGTGGAGCCAGACCCTTGCTGGGTCGCAGCAGGCGACTGGGTCTGGGCAATGGCAGGAGAGAAAGCAGCGGCGGCAACAAATAGTGTAAGGAAGGCGATTTTCATGGTCGTAGCAGGCAGGTTGGTCTTAAAACATCTAAAGGAACTCTTATTAACGTAATTAAGTTTTCAAATGATGACGTGTGTTTTTTACAAACACCCCAATACTATCCGAGGAGAATCCCCTGCAAATAACTTCAATCAAAGAATCCTCTGCCCGGGCAATAAATGTGACTATGTTGCTGGTTTTTATGACTTTTTCAAACAGGCTCCGTTGAAATGAAATCTCTGAAGCAAGCGGTTCAAACTCCCATGGACAATTGAAGGCTATTCATAAACACGTTACAAAAATTCAAATTTAAGAATGCGTTAATGGAGTAAACCAAGCCAGCCATACTGAGCTAATTTGTCATATCCGCGCCTTCCACCTTGTTCCGGCCAGATCCCATGTTTCTGTAACATCCTACAAGATTATTAGTTCTGTCATGAGCAGAAGGAGCAAATGCAAAAAATGAGTCCTCGCCGTCAGTGACGGAGATGCCAATGCTAACAGAAATGGTCCCGTCGTCAGCGACGGTGGTATGAAAGCTAATGGAGATCATGCTTCCGTCAGTGACGGAAACATCATCTCCAATAGAGTTGGTGCTTCCGTCAACAACGGTGGAGGCTCTACACTTGGTTCCGGCACTTCCGTTTGTGACGAAAAGGGCTCCTATCTCAAAGGTAGCAGGAAATCTCAGAACAGGAGCAAGACTCAGCAGTGAGATTATCGAAAGAACCTTGTCGCTGGGTAAAAGCTTATAGCGCCGTGCCTTTCTGGGGCATAAATAAGCGGGACATGTCCACACCTTCGTGTTCAAGCAGTTTAACTTTTTTATCAATACCACCGGCATAGCCCGTCAAACTGCCGTTTGTCCCCACAACCCGGTGGCAAGGAATGATAATGGAAATGGGATTGTGGCCGACTGCTCCGCCCACCGCCTGACTCGACATGCTCGCCTTGTTCATTTGCCCGGCGATTCGCTTCGCAATATCACCATAAGTGACAAGCCCACCATAGGGAATTTCACACAAGATTTGCCACACGGCCTGACGAAACTCCCCACCCTTGGGGGCCAACGGTAAATCCATAATCGCCGGTCGTTGACCCTTGAAATATTTATCCAACCATTTTCGCGCGAGGACGAATATCGGCAGACTGGGTTTCTCTGTCATTTCTCCTGTTGCGGTTCTGGCAAAATATTTTTGCCCCTCTATCCACAAACCGGTGAGACTGTCCCCATCACTTGTCAGCATGATCGGCCCCAAGGGGGATGAGTAGTACGTTGAGTAAGACATGTTTTTTTCTCCTTATTTTTACAAAGAGTTCCACAGGTTGATGGTCGCATAACTGCGCCATGGACGCCAATTCGCAGCCATGGTCGATATTTCTTTCGCCGTGCGAGGGGCGAGTGCCTTTTTCACACCGTAGTCTGTATCTGGAAAAGCATCCGGCCAACCCATGGCCCGCATGGCAATGTATTGCGCGGTCCAGGCTCCGATACCGGGGAGAGCCATCAACTTTTGCACTTCCTCTTCTGGCTGGGCGCAAAATTTAAAATCTACATCACCCCGCACAAGTGCCTGCGCTAATCCCCAAATAGCTTTTGCTCGCACTCCGGTAATTCCCAGCGGCCCCAAGTGGTTTTCAATCGAACCTCTCAAGGCAACAATACCACCGGGCGAAGGAAACACGTGGGTTAATCCTTCCACCCCTGTCTGGACGGGGGTGCCATAGGCATTCACAAATCGCCCAGCCAACGTACGAGCCGCCTTTATGGTAATTTGCTGCCCCAACACCGCACGAACCGCCATCTCAAACACATTGAAACAGCCCGGCAGGCGAGTACCCAACACACAAAGATTGGGCTTAATCTCGTTCATTGACGCCAGAGCCTCATGGACTGCATTGGGATCACAGCATAAATCAAACAAGTGGCGGACACTGGCCAGCACCTGGGGCAACACCGGCAGTAGGGCCACCTCCACGGTAACGGACAATGTATTGTTCCTTGGTTGATGGCCAACCCGCACCCAGCCATATGCGTCGCGTCGGTCTCCGGTTACAAAATGGGCCGTACGCAGATATTCCCCGTCTTTGATTACTTCCACGCCGGGGATAGCCCGCAAGGCGAGAAAATCCAGCATCTGTTGCCATAGATACGGCGGCCGATATCCCAAGGCCACAGTTATCTCACCATCCTGTCTCCCTGCCCCGGCAACTTCTGAACGTAATGCGGTAGGCGTAAGCCGGTATCGTTTCCTGAACAGATCATTGAAACGCCGCAAGCTCCCAAAACCGGCAGCCATCGCAACATCGAGCACCGAAAGATTTGTGTTGGTAAGCAGATTTTTCGCAAGCAGCAGCCGACTTGTCTGCAAGTATTGCACCGGGGACACATGGAACTCTTCCAGGAATGCCCGGCGCAAGTGACGGGCCGAATAACCCAAGCGTTCGCCGATTCCCTCAAGGCTCTCGCCATAGGCACAATTTTGCTCAATCAATTTTGCCGCCTGATGCACGAGATGAGCTGTGGCATCCACAGGCGCGGAACCGGGAGCAAGCTCAGGCCGACATAAAAGGCAGGGCCGAAAACCCGCGTGTTCCGCTTCCGCCGCTGTATCGTAAAAGGTACAATTCTCAAACTTGGGCAACCTCGCCCGGCAGACCGGTCGACAATAAATTCCAGTGGAAGCCACCCCGACAAAAAAACGTCCGTCAAACCGGGTGTCCTTCCGCTTGAAAGCGGCATACCACACCTGGCTTTCGCTTTTGTGCGCATCAAAGTTTCCAGTTTTTCGGACGGGTTTCATTTGGTTTTATAGCAGCATCACTGGTTTTCCCGGATGAAGAGTTTTTCGAGGAGCATGGTTGCCCAAGCGTCATTTTCGATTTTTGAACAACACATTTATAGCAAATTCTTCAGCCAAATGCTCGCCATTTTCGGACATGGATATGTTTTTAATTCCACGCTGAATTCGAGAAAAACCGAGCCCAGGGAATGACAGATTTATGACACAGAATAGCGTGAGGAATTATAGAATCCTTCAATTGAACAGGCACTGAAGATGAATCGTTTTCGCAAAGGTCAAACGCTACCCGGCAAAATCACCGCCCATTATTTCCCAGACACCGGACAAACAACTCACGGACCACCGCTTCCTGCTCATTTGGCCGCGAAAGCAACTCCTGGAAAGTCTGCACAAGCTCCAACTGTATCTCGGTCAGGTTTTTCAAGGAAAACAACTGCGCGGAAGGGCCGACCTTGTTCCCCAGATACCATAAATTCTGCGTGAAAACATTCAGGGATGATTTGTCCTCAGCATCACCGAAATGCTTTCCGTAGGTGGCCTTGGCTGCATCAAAATCCCCTTTGGAGATACCACGGGGACCGATTCTGATGGCGCCTGCATCCATCAATACCCTCAATTGAATCAGAAGGCGGTTTCTGTTTTGCAATGACGCAAGAATCGGGCGACCGCCATCCGGCTCATGATAAAAAAATCGCCGCACAGCTTCCAATGCCCAGGAAAGATCGGCTGAAAAGAATGCTTCGACAGGTTCAAAAAAATCACCTTCGCCAAAATTAGGCACCAGTCGCAAGATCAGGTCCGGAGTTATCTTGCCTCCATCTGCCCCCAGATAGCAGGCCAATTTATTTACCTCTTCCAGCATCAGGCGACTATTGCCGCCCACCTTGCCCATCAAGGCCTGAATGCCGTCATGCGAAATAGTCACACCCAGCTTTTTGCACTCCGCTTCTACCATCCCTGCAATCGCCTCCGGGTCTTTTGCGGCGCTGACCACCATGGAATCACCGCTGCTTTCCAGCCATTTTGTTTCACGCCTACGCCTATCCACCGGATAGGCGCTGATCACTACGGCAACACCATTGGGATCAATGCTCTCAAGAGTGGATTGCAATCGTTCCAGACATACCTTGCCGCCTTCCGAACGTCCCAGCACGGTATCCGCCAGCCAGTTCAGCCCCCGCAACCAGACATACTTTTTATCCCCGAAAAGGGAAATCGTCTGCACCGCCGAAGTAAAGGCACCCAGCACGGACTCCGCATCGTCAATCTTCTGAGATGCACCATCGATAATCTCCCGGGAAAAATCGCCTTCTGCATCCTTGGCCAGCGTATTGAAGCAATCCCGCGCAGCACGATCCACGAGGAACTCGTCGTCACCGGTAAAGAAATGAAAGGACGCAGCCATGCCGACTACTCAAAATTTAAAATCGGGAAGTTTCAAAGGGAAAAGACAAAGGCTTCCAATAAAGCCCGAATACCTGTAGATCGAATCCGCTCGAAGGATGTTTTTCCTTCTTGGATGGGCCTCAAATCATGCCTAAATATAAAGCCTCGATACGAGTCCAATCTTACACCGGAGAAACAAAATCATGGCAGCCTGGCTTCCCTTGCTTAAAGCATCACTTCCTTACCTCGCAGAAATTGCCAGGGTAGCCATCCCGGTATTTACGGCCAAACGCGATGCAGGACGAACCGATCCATTGGTAGCCAGGCAAATTGAAGAACTACAAACCGCCGCGACCAAGAATGCCGAGTCAATCCATGTACTGGCTGAGAAACTACAGCAAACCATCCAGGGAATAGACGAGGCTGCGATCAACTTACAGAAGGAATTGGCAAAACTCAGGTTGTTGCTGTACTCGGTTTCGGCTGTTGCTGTCGCGGCACTGGCAGTGGCCAGTTGGGCGTTATTGCGGTAAATCGGGCAGGGGCAACTCATCAAGCATAGGCCGTGGGAAAAATACACAGCCTTAAAATATGAATAAGGAGAGAACCGCGGATGTCGCGGATACAGCAGGAATTAAAAAGATAAATGAGAAAGGAACGCCATGTCATTCGATACAATGGCAAGAAAGCTTTTCTTATCCTGTTATCCTTCTCTACATCCTTTTATCCGCGGTTTCGTTCCTTTGGCATTCTCTTTTGGCATTACTACCTTCATTTGACTACAGTCTTGTGGGAGCAAAACTCTCCATGAATGCGTTATCACTATACTCAGTGAGGAAGCTCTGCTAAGTATCATCCTCAAACACAAATCACCGTGGACGGGGTAATAATCCAGTCCATCCGGATGTCGTGTTCATCTGTGGGAACCCTGGGAAAAATCTGCCAGTCATAGGCCAATGCCATGCGTGGCACAGTGGGAATTTGAGCCAGAAATTTATCGTAGTAGCCTTTGCCATGCCCGACCCGGCCACCCCAACCATCGAATGCCACACCCGGCACAACCACACAATCCACATCCGCAGGAGCACATGACGGCAATGTGGCAGGTGGCTCCGAGATACCAAACTTGCCGGGGACAAAACCGTCCAAACTATTCACCCGGTGCAAAAACATTTTCCCGCCAGATATCCGGGGAACAATGACATCGCTCCCTTTCTCAAAACAAGCCGCCAGAAGCGCCTGGGTTGGAGCTTCATCAGGCATGGAAACATAGATGCAGGGATTGCGGGCATTGTGCCACGCCGCGAGGGACAAAACACCTTGTAAAAGCGCCCCGGCTGCACTGTCGGTTTTATCACATGCAGCCAGTTTTCGACGGGTTTTGACGAGCGCACGGATGGCGGCCTTGGTCATCATATCATACTTATGGCAGATTACTGGCGCACAACCCTGTTGCAGCGCATGCGATAGACGCCCGAGCCGACGTGCTCGCTAAATCCCTCGGCTACCTCGAATGTCCCGTAGAAAATCTGCGGCTCGGTGATAATCTCCTCATAGCCGTCGCCATCTGCCACGACATAAATCCATTCGTTTTGGAGAGGCATTTGTCCATAGCAACAGGCATTGGGATCGCGCAAAATCAGAAACTCCGTCACCAGTCCGTTCTCCCAATTCAGGGCCAGCATGTATCCCTCAATCTGGGCATGGATGCCATTTAGATTGTAAAACTTTTTGGGAACTTCGTTGAGCAGGTTATCCTGTTTTGCGATCTCCGTACTCGGTGGTGTTACCGGATATGAAGACAAAAGATTAAAATCCAGTTTCCAATAGCCATCACCATCCTGTTCCAGCTTGGGAAAAGATTCCTTTATCTCCTGCACGCGCTCGACGGAAAGTGGAGCCGCCGTCGATTTGCCATCCCCGCATCCCGCCAGCAAAGCCACCCCGCAGGCAATAACGCCAGCGACACAACCAATCTGCCAGGATGTTTTTTTCATATGCAGTAGAAAACCACTCTCACCTAATCAATGGTTACCCTTGGGAAATGGAAACTTCACGGTGGAAAAAGTTGTCCCGCGAATATCGACCTTCTCCAGGACAACCTCGAAGGTAGAGGCATTTTTCAACCAATCGGCCTGTCCCTCAAAACAAGAGGTATCCCCGCTCTTTTCTCCCGTTGCCGAATTGGGAACCGCCACAAGCACCACGTTCATCGATTGATTGTCGATGACCACGGATAGTTTCAAACTCTCCTGCGCAATACGGATAAACTTCTCGGCCTCACCGTCCAAAACATACGCCGTCATCTTTCCTGATGCCTTGTCCTGGATAAGTTCGAGGTGATATTGATGATCCCCCAGCAGAATTAACGTTCCTCCATGGGGGGCGGTATGCGCATGTTCGTGATGGGAACCATGATCATGGTTATGATCATCTGCCTTTTTTTCGCCATCGCAGCCGATGAAACAAGTCAGGCAAAGTGCGGCAAAGAACGCGAGGAGGTGTCTGGTTTTCATTTTAAAGCAAAGCGGAAAAAGTTAAGAAAGAGGTGTCAAGTTTTCCGCAATATCGGTGCGGTATGCTTTCCAGGCAGGGATCAACCCGCAAACGCCACATAGCGCGATCATGGCAGGAGGAACGATGAGCATGATTTTCTCGGGTATCCATGGATCAATGACTACGCCGGTCTGGGCCCGGACAATCACCGCGACCACATTGAGAATAACTGCGTAGACAAAAAATGAGGCAATCATGCCGACCGTACCAATCGCCGCCGCCTCGAGAATAATCGCACTGAAGATAGTCCGGCGACGGGCACCCAGAGCGCGCAGGATCGCAATGTCGCGCCGGCGCGCGCTCATGGAGTTGTAGATGGAAGCCAGCACTCCCCCTGCGGAAACAAGAGCCACCAAATAGGCAACAAGCTCCAGGATACGGTCAAACCAACTGATCTTGCGAAACAGGTCCCCCATGATCCTGCCGATGGGATAGGCAAACGTCAGCTTGTCACCCTGCCGGTTGTACATCATGCTAAGACTGAATCCCGCCTGCGGAGTTTTCAATTTAACCAAGACAGCACTCACGTCGGTAGCGGCCTTGGGATCGTGCCCGGTCATGGTCTGAACGCCTTGGATGGGAATCCACACCACCTTGTCGACAGGAGTGTTGGATGCGGCAAGGATGCCAACAATCGTGTAAACTTCCGGATGCTCATGTGATTCGACGTAATCCAATCCATGGGCAGGCTTGAAAGTATCTCCCACCTTCATGCCCAATTTTGCAGCCGCATAACTACCCAAAACCGCTTCCCGGGCAGTGGGGGCAAAGTTTCTTCCCGAGGCAAAAGAGAATTTCCGGTCTCGCGCATATTCCACCTCGGTGAATATCTCAGGAATGGCCCCGACAATGCGCCAACCACGCAAATTATCACCGACAGCAATAGGCACGGCAATTTTCACGGAAGGATGGTCACGAATGTATTCATAATCAGTCCAGCGAATGTTGCCGGGGGAATTTTCCAGATGAAAGATGGAATTGAGGACAAGTTGGAGCTGGGAACCACGCGCCCCCAAAACCGCATCAAAACCGGTATTAACTTGGGTAAACGTCGCCTGGGCCTGTCGTTTCACGGACCAAACCGACATAAGCAACCCTCCGGCAAGTGCGATGGATGCCGCAGTGATAATAGTGGAAAGCGCATGCTGACGAAGGCTGCGAAAAACAATTTTGCAAAGATTCATAGCGACGCCTCCTTTTCCGGATTATTGAGCGAGGAAAACTCCCGCACATTTTCAAAGGCTCCCAACGTAGCGGCATCATGGCTGACCAGAAGAAGGGCGGCATTATTCTCCCGGCAGGTTTGCCGGATCAGGGCAATTGCCTCGCGGGCATTGGTCGAATCCAGGTTTCCCGTTGGCTCATCAGCCAGAACCAGCTTGGGATGATTAGCCAGAGCCCGCGCAACAGCCACCCGTTGTTGCTGTCCGGTAGAAAGCTGGCGTGGATAGTGGTGCAACCGTTCCTGCAACCCCACCCGCTCCAGCAGGGCGACCGCTCGGTCTTTGTCGGTCCCCTTGCCAAAGGCCATGCCCAGCAATACGTTTTCCAGGCAGGTGTATCCCTGAAGCAGGTTAAAGGTCTGGAAAATATATCCCATGGAGCGCGCCCTCAATCGATCACGGGCCGACTCCTTCAGGGCAGCCATATCCGCACCGTCAATCTGGATGCTGCCTGAATCTGCGGCTAAAATTCCGGCAATCAAATGGAGAAAAGTAGTTTTCCCTGAACCGCTTTCGCCACGCAGGGCGACTTGCTCTCCAGCCTCCAACGAAAATGACGATACCGAGACAATGGGCTTTCTCACACCGCCGGGTGAAAAAAAGCCCTTTTTTAACGAATCAATGACAAGCAGAGGCATGGTGGGCAGTAAGCGAAAGGTCTACATATGAAAACCTGCAGGGCAAGGTTTTCTGCCCGGGAAAAAAACCTCAACCGCAGCACCACCATTCCTGATGATCTCGACTACGATTCCAGCTTTATATCAGACACTTTCTTCGACTGGGCCACCCGGAAATCGCTGAGGGCCTTCTTGAGGAATTCATCATTAAGCGCGAGCATGGACACCGCAAAAAGGGCAGCATTCACTGCACCGGCCTTGCCAATCGCAAAAGTCGCAACCGGGACCCCTCCGGGCATCTGCACCGTGGAAAGAAGTGAATCAAGTCCCTTGAGCTGGGGCGACTCCATCGGCACTCCCAAAACAGGAAGTTGCGTCAACCCCGCCATAACTCCGGCCAGATGCGCAGCCATGCCAGCCCCGGCAATGATGCAACACAACCCGCGTTTCTCGGCAGTGGAGGCATATTCAAAAGCAATATGCGGTGTCCGATGGGCGCTGATAACCCGGGCTTCATAAGGGATCCCGAAATCGGCCAAGGTCTTGGCGGCGTTTTCAAGGACAGGCCAATCGGACTGGCTGCCCATAATGATACCAACAAGGGGTTTCTTGCTTTGATTAGTTTTCATTTAAAGGAGGAAATGCTAGGTAAGAGGTTACTAGGAGATGGCAAATCTATGATGGAAATTAGTAGCCTTGAATCTGAAAGATATCAAAGGCAGGGAGTAGTATAATTAAAAATTATGAATTAAGAATTATGAATGACAAATTTTCTCCTATAATTCTTAATCTTTAATTTTTAATTCAGTCCCCCTACTTCGCCTCTTCGAAGAAACGTTGCTCACGGATGAGTGTGATACGAATGCTGCCAGGATATTGCATTTCGTCCTCAATCTGGGTACGAATCCTAAAGACAGTATCGCGGGCGGCTTCCTCACTCAGTTTGTCAGGAGCCACAATCACGCGAACTTCACGTCCCGCCATGACAGCGTATGCTTCAAGGACGCCGGGATAACTTTTGGCAATCGTTTCAAGATTACGAACCCGCTCAACATATCCCTCCATTGTGCTGGAGCGGGCACCGGGACGGGTAGCCGAAATGGTATCGGCGAGAACAATGATCGGCGCGTAGACACTGGTCGGGTCGGCTTCGCGATGGTGGGCCGCCACGGCATTAACCACGCGCGCATCTTCTGCGTGTTGCTTGAGCACCCGAGCTCCGACAAGGGCATGGCTACCTTCTTGCTCGGCATCGATGGCCTTGCCGATGTCGTGGAGCAATCCAGCCCGCTTGGCTGGAATGGGATCAATGCCCAACTCGGAGGCAATCATGGCGGCGATATGCGCCACCTCAATGGAGTGCTCCAGTGTATTCTGGTTAATGGACAACCGAAAATGCAGGCGTCCCAGCAGCTCGGTAATGGTCGGCTCCATCGGAGGCAGATTCAACTTTTCCACGGCTGCGCGCCCCAAATCTATCGCATTGGTAATAACCTGTTCTCGGGCCCGTTCGACAAAATCCTCGATATTTGTGGGATGAATACGTCCGTCCCGGATAAGGTTCTGGAGGGCCAGCCGGGCAATTTCCCGGCGAACCGGGTCAAACGACGATACCAGTACAGAATCAGGGGTTTCGTCGATCAGCAACGTAGTGCCTGTCACCTGCTCAAAAGTTTTAATATTACGTCCTTCGCGTCCAATCAGGCGTCCCTTCATATCTTCACTGGGGATGGACACAATCGCGCCGTTCGTCTCATGAGTGATGGCGGGTGCCAGCCGCTGCATGGTATCCACCAATATTCGCCGGGACTCGGAACGGATCTCTTCTTCCCGGCGACCCAATATCTCCTGCCGCAATTGGGAAACCTCCGTCTCACACTCCTTATACACGGCATCAATAGCTCCCCTGCGTGCCTCGGCATAACTCATATTGGCGACCCTCAGCATTTCCTGACGGTAGCGGACGCGATCAGACTCAAGTTGCTTTCTTTCCCGTTCGTTCTCTTCCTCCATCGTCCGGAGTTTTTCCGAACGAACCATAATTTCATCGTGAATCCGGGTGGTTTCAGACTGGAGAGACTCTATGGCTCCGGTCGTTTTTCGGATTTCCTCTTCGCGCCCCCGAAAATCCTCTTCGACCTTGGCCCGAAGCTCCATGGCATGGATTTCATTCTCTTTCTTTCCCAACTCCAAGAGTTGCTGGTACTTCTCCTCCAGCGTCTTGGTAAGATAATGCTCCCGGAATCGATTGATGACAAATACGATAACTCCACCCAAGAGAAATGCAGCAAAGGCGCCGATTGCCAGAGCTAGTATATGTGAAGTTGTTATGTCAAAGTCCTTTAAACTGTCGTAGTCCATGCTGTTGAGAGCGGCTTGCCCGCAAGCAAGGGGAAGCGGCGTGTATGCTACTGTTGGGTGATTCTTACAAGTAAAAATTCTTTAGACTTCCTCCCGGCGGCAGATTTATTACTCACGCCCCTGCCGTGTTAAAAAAGGCATTCCAGAAACTGATTTCCTCCCTGAATTGGGAAGGAAATATCAGTGCCTTTATCCAACGTACCGATTGGTGGTTGCCGCTCTTGCTTGCGCTCCTGTCCAGTTGGGGCGTGGCGGCGATCTATTCCACCGGAAGCCTGAAAGAGCCTATTCTCTGGGAGCAAGGCTTTGCCAGACAGCAGATAATCTTTGTCGCCCTAGGCTGGGCAGTGTACTGGGTGGTGTCGCTCATCGACTACAAGGTTTTTGAACGCTACGCTCGCTGGCTGTACATCGGGGGTATCGTGCTGCTCCTGCCGATTGCCATCTGCGCCCTCGGACATTTCGACTTGGGAACCATTATTGAGCTGCGAGGGGGAGCCCGCCGTTGGATCACCCTCGGAGGGCCGTTTAACATACAATCCTCCGAGATAGCCAAATTCACCACCCTGATCATGCTCTCCCTGATTGCCGGGCGAGGGCTCGTCGTCGGGCAATTATCCAAGCTGGAATTAGCTGCCGCCCGGGTCATCCGGGTCTTTATTCCGAATAAATTGGCCGGGACACTGCCCCGTTATATTCCCCTGATCATTCGCGTGGCCTGGATGTCCTTTTTGCCATTTGCATTGATTTTTGTACAGCCTGACCTAGCTTCCAGCCTAATCTACATCCCAATGGCTTTTGCCCTGCTGTTCGTCGCCAATGTGCCGCTACGCTTCTTCGCCTTTATAGGCGCGTTGCTGCTGCCTTTGGCTGCATTGCTGACAGTGGATATGGTTCGCTATGGCGAAGCCCTGGTTGCCTATCAGGAAGCCCATCCCGATTCCAAAAATCCCGCCGCCGGCATCCGGGAAACATTCAAGGATGGGATATTGCCCATGCGGAATTACCAGCGGGAGCGGATCATGGCCTTTCTCCGGCCGGAATTGATTGACCCATCCGGCAGTGGGGCCACTTGGCAGGTTCGGCAAGCCCAGATCGCCATCGGCCAGGGAAGTTTTTCCGGCGAAGGTTTTCGCCAAGGTATGCAGGCACGACTCGGGTACCTCCCCGAGGGTGCGGCACACAACGACTTTCTTTTCTCCAGCATAGCGGAGGAAAGCGGTTTTATCGGAGGTTGCTCAATCATCGGCCTGTTTGCGCTGGTGATTGGGATAACTTTTAGAATCGCCATCAAAGCACGCGACCGTTTTGGCTCCTGCCTAGCAGTAGGAGTCGCCGTCATAGTCGCATTGCACGTGGTGATCAACATAGGGATGAACATAGGCGCCATGCCGGTAACAGGTGTGCCCTTGCCATTCCTTAGCTACGGGGGCTCCTTCGTCCTCAGCTGCTTCTTGCTTTTCGGATTAGTTCAGAGTGTTCACCGCAGCAGTCAGCCATTGCCTGCCCACAACCCTGATAACGCCGATTTACTTGCACCGTCGCAGCTGGCCGGAAGAGCGCCCGTTTAACAAAACGGACACTACTCCCAACCCATGCCATCCATTGAAGAATTCGACGAGTCACAGCGCGACGAACACGACGAGCTGCGTGCCCCTCCCCGCGAGCACAAGGGCGACCTCATCAACACCACCGAGCTGAGCTCTGACGCACGTCAGCGCGCCAAAAAACTCCCCATCATCCAACGCATCATGAAGCATTTTTCTCCCAAGCGGGACACCTACCGCGAGCTTATCATCAACTCCGAATCGCTGGAAAAGCGCGTCGCCCTGCTTACCAACGGTGTCCTTGAAAAATACGACATCGAGCGCAAAGGCGAAAGCCGCATGGTCGGTGCCATATTCAAGGGCCGCATCCAAAATCTGGAAAACGGGCTGAAAGCTGCCTTTGTGGACATTGGCCAGCCCAAGAACGCTTTTCTTCACTACTGGGATATGCTCCCCGCTGCGAATGACTCCTCCGTCGAGTTCATCCGCGACAACGAAAGCGCCGAACAGAAAAACAAACGCGCCCACTATACTGCCAAGGATATTCCCCAGCTATTTCCCATCGGTTCGGAAATCGTCATCCAGATCACCAAGGACCAGATCGGCACCAAGGGACCCCGCACTACGACCAACATCGCCCTGCCCGGCCGGTTCATTGTCCTCATGCCTTTCAGCGGCCAGTGCGGCGTCTCCCGGAAAATCGAGGATCCTGCCGAACGCGACCGCCTGAAAAAGATCCTGCGCAAGATCACCATTCCCGAAGGCATGGGTGTTATCATTCGCACGGCCGGCGAAGGCAAGAAACTCGCTTACTTCATACGCGACCTGCACATGCTCCTCAAAAAGTGGGAACGCATTTGCAATACCATCAACACTTCCGCCAAGCCCACCCTCCTCTATCAGGAGCCCGGCATTGTCGAGCGCACCGTCCGCGACTTCCTCACCGAGGACGTGGACCGGATTTTGGTAGATTCCAAGGAAGATCACGACTCCATCCTGGAATCCGTTACCGAGATATCCCCTCGCTCCAAATCCAAGGTCGCTCTCTATCGCGAGAACATCCCCATTTTCGAACGCTTCAACATTGAGCGCCAGATTGAGCAAACCTTCCAGCGTCGCGTCCCGCTTCCCAGTGGCGGTGAAATTGTCATCGACGAAACCGAGGCCCTCACTGCCATCGACGTCAACACAGGCGGGCACAAGGGCGCCAAGGACGGCAAAGACTACATCCTCCAGGCCAACATTGAGGCTGTCTCCGAGGCCGCGCGACAGATTCGTCTGCGCAACCTTGGCGGGTTGATCATCATCGACACCATCGACATGAAAAACCCTAAGGACCGCAAACAGGTTTACCAGATCTTGCGGGACGAGATGGAAAATGACCGGGCTAAAAGTCAGGTCTTGCCCATCTCCCAATTGGGCATTCTCCAGATGACCCGCCAACGTCAGACGGAATCCAATACCACTGGCATCTATACATCCTGTCCGTATTGCCACGGACGCGGCATCGTGAAAAACCCGCGTACCATGAGCGTCGAAATCCAGCGTCGCCTCATCAGCATCACCCGCCGCCTGCGCACCCACAAGGAAAACGTCGGACGGGAAATCTCCTACCGGATTCTCCTTCACCCGATCAATCTTGAGCGTCTTCGCAACGAGGACCGTGGTTACCTTGAGGACATGGAAACAGCTTATAACGTTCGTTTGGCCTTCCGGTCCGATCCTACCTATCACGTCGAAAACTTCAAAATTCTCGATGCGGAAAGCGGCGAGGAACTGCGGTAATTTTTCGCGAATTCCCCTGATAGCAAAAGCGGCACCATTACTGGTGCCGCTTTTGCTATCAGGGGAATGCTGGTATTATGTAAAAAGGCGTGAAACGCTACACTGTCCTTAATGATCAGACCGAAATACTTCACGCCCTTGTAGTCGCTGTCCTAAAATATCCCTCTTTGCTCTTCAAATTCAAACCACCACTTGCGAGCGACCGCCATCGCAGCATTCAGGTCATCAAATTTAGCCTAAGAATCTTCACCTTTTCTATCAATTCTCATTAATTTAATTATATCATTAAAGAACACCAGCGAGTATCCAACATAACTTAAAATGACAGCCAAAGTAAATTTAGAAAAAATATTTAATACTTTCACATATTTCTCAGATGAAATCACCTTCATTGATTCTTCAGGCATAAATTCATCTATTTTCATATAAGCAAAACAAAACAATCCGACTAGCAAGATACTCAAAACAAGAAGCATAATTTTCAGAAAAACTCCTCTTTTCGATATTCTTTTCATATCATTTAAGTAGATTGGAAGAACTTTGAGTGCAGCATTCTGCGGATAATTCTTCGAGATGCTTCACGTAAGGTTACCTTTTACATTACTTTCCTCAGATTACAGTAGCTATTTATAGTTAGCTATGGCGGATTTCCCCCAAGGATGAAGTGGAGCGTTTTGTGATTGTTGCTGCTGTAAAATAAGTGCGGGCAAGAAAAATAGTCGCCGGAAGACTATCCGACAAAAGGCACATTCAGGAAAATTACTCGATGTCTTCCTGGTACGGAATCCGGGCGTAGATGCCACGCTTGTCGTTCATCCTTTGCAAGAGTGTCCAGATGTCGCCAACCTGTCTCGTTACCTTGGCGGCAGGGCTGTTTCCTTGGATTTTGGCGACAGGCGACTCGCCTTCCGGACGCGTAAGACTTTCCGTCAAAGCCTCCATGGCTGTTTTCCGTTCGGGATATTGCACAACGGAATAATGGCTGCCCATGCCAGCTTGGCGGGCCGCCTCTGCAACAGCCTCCCGGAGTCCGCCGAATTCGTCGACGAGTTGGATCTCCTTGGCAGCTGAACCAACCCAAACACGGCCTTCGGCAATTTTGGCCACGGTGGCCCGTTCGATGCTGCGCCCCTCGGCAACCTTGTCCAGAAATGCATCGTAAATCTGGTCCGTGAGTTTTTGCATAAGGGCAAGTTCCTCGGCATTCTTGGGGCGGGAGATATCCTCAATGTCTGCATACCGGGCGGTTTTCACACCGTCAAAGGCAATGCCGACGTTCTTGGCCAAATCCTGAAAATTAAACATGAGACCAAACACCCCGATAGAGCCGGTGATAGTGGTCTTCTCAGCGTATATTTTATTGGAATAGGCAGAGATCCAATACCCCCCGCTGGCCGCCAAAGAACCCATGGAAATGATGACAGGTTTGCCGCTATCGTTGGTAAGTCTGACCTCGCGCTGGATGTTTTCGGAGGCAAAGGCTGAACCGCCGGGACTGTTTACCCGAAGGACAACAGCAGCGACATTTTCATCCTGGCGAATCCGGCGTAATTCGGCAGCCAGCCAATCACCACCGACCGAGTTAACATTGTCCCACCCGTCGACGATGTCACCCTCTGCATACACAATGGCAACATTGGTGCCGCTGTAGCTATTGGGTCTTGCAAGGGAGTTGGCGTAGTCGCGAATGTTTACCTGAGCGAAACTCTTGCTAACCCGATCTTCCGTACCCTTGTTTTTGAGCACAGTGATGACTTCGTCGAGATAGGCCTTGTGGTCAACCAGCCGAAGATCAAGGGCCGTTGCAGCATCAAGGATGCCCTTGGTATCGGCGATCTCCTGGATACTCTTGGGATTAAGCTTACGCCCCTTGGCAATGTCAGAAGCGACCTGGTTCCAGATGCCGCCAACCATCATCTGGCGTTGTTCACGATCATAGTCGCTCATCTTTTCGCTGATGAACGGCTCCACGGCGGATTTGTATTTGCCAACCTTGGTCGTCTGCACCCCGATGCCGTATTTTTTAAAGGCTCCCGCGAGATAGAAAGATTGGGTGGCCATTCCCTTGATTTCGAGCGCGGAGTAAGGGTGGAGATAGATGGTGTCCGCAGTCGTGGAAAGATAGTAGTCCTTGAGGGAAGGGTTTTCCAAATAGGCAATGACCGGCTTACCACTTTGTTTGAAATCTTCAATGGCCCGGCGGACCTCCTCAAGCGCAGCAAAGCCCGATCCATAGTTTTCCGAAACAAGGCTGCCGGTAATAAAGAGGCCGGAGATTCGTTTGTCGTTGGCGCCTGCGTCCAGTGCCCGCATGAGATCCCAAAGCGCAATACGCGGAGTGCCGCCACCGCCAATAAGCTGCCCCAAACTACCACCACTGTGCTCAGGGGCATCCGCGATGCTCATATTCAGGTCGAGAACAAGGAAGGACTGCTTGGGAACATGAACTTTGGCCTGACCACTGGAACCAATGACGGCCAGGAATATAAAAAAGAAGAAAAACATTACGACGCAGGCGGCTCCGCATGCGATCAGGTTGCCCAAAATGGAGGCAGCTAGGTTCTTAAAGAAACTCTTCATAGGAAACAAGGTGTCGGGTTTTTGAAATGATACCAGCCCGAAGCATTCTTCGTTTCAAAAAATAAAGCCCGTCTTGCACACCGGTGTTTACTGCACACAGTTGGACAACCTGAACATGGACAATCCAGAAGACAATTCCAGCAAATCGCTCCCCCACGGAGAAATCGTGATGCGCACGATTGCCATGCCTTCCGACTCAAACGGCAACGGCGATATATTCGGAGGCTGGCTGATGAGCCAGATGGATATTGGCGGCGCAGTGCTGGCCAGATCAATCGCCCGGGGACGTGTGGCCACGGTGGCCGCCGATTCGATGAGTTTCGTGTCTCCCGTCGCAGTGGGGGATGTGGTAACCTGCTATGCCCGACTGGTCTCGATCGGGCGAAGTTCAATGAAAATTGATATCGACGCATGGGTGCAGCGTTTCAAGACGAACGAATTGCGACGGGTAACCGAGGGCGTATTTACCTACGTGGCAATTGATGAAAATGGCCGCCCCCGCCCGGTACCGGATCAAAAGCAGGGATAACCCGGCCCCAAATCAGAAAAACTTGTCCAACCGCATTTATTGACACCCCGGGTCAATCACTATTCATCCTCTTGGAGTCAGCCTGGGCATTATCACTCATCAATGTCGCAATCTCCCAAGAAAAAACGTCCAAAACGAGGGATACTTCATCATCTCTACGGGCTGTTGACGTTTGCCCTGGTTTTACTGCTCCCGTGCCAGTTGTTGCTTTGGCGGCTGGTGCATGACAACGCCCAGTTTACCCTCCCATACGAGGCCACGGAAAAGGTTCGGGCAACGTTGAATAAAGCCGGTTTGAAAGCTCGGTTTGGCGAAGTAAAAGTGAGCCTGACAGGCCGGGTAGAAATAAAGGACTTGGAAATAGGACAACCGGGCAGAAAGGAAACCCTGTTAACGGTACAAAAGATTGTCGCCGACTTCAATTTGTTCGACCTGGTGCAAGGGATAATAGATCCACGGCGAATATCAGTGGATGGTGGAACGCTCTATTGCCCACAAACCGGTTCGCCCGAAGGCCGGACAACGGTATTCAAGGATATCAGAGCCCGCATCTCGCAAGAAGGACGGTGGGTAAACATCGAAACTGCCCAGGCACGTTTCGGGGAAATGCCCCTGGTCGGATACGATATATTGATCCCCAAATCCTTCCTTTCCTCAACAACCCCATCGGGAAAAAAAGATATTGAAGAAAAAGGCCCAACCCAAATTACTGCCGATGATTGGCGGCGTGGAATTCAGGTCGCGGAGGTAATGTTGCAACTGAAGGCCGAGATGGAAAAACTCGGACACCCCTCCCTGGAGGTAACCACCCTGTCGGGGCTGGTCAGCAACAATGTCGTTTTCTCTTTTCTGGCCCAGGGGAATAAATTCACCCTGCCCGGCAATGCGTCGGCCAACGATGCCGAACTGTCTTTTACGATTCATTTCGACGGGGAAAAACTTTCCCCCGGACGCGATTCGCTGCTGTCAGTAAGCAGCGCATCGTGGGTCGACGAGAACGGATTGGTTTCCGTACAGACAGGCGCCTTGGTTTTTGCCTCACGGCTCACCCCGGATTGGGGAAAACCCATTACAGGATATTTCTCGGCGCACAATGTGGTCATCAATGGAGAACAGGTTGATTTTGCGCAAGGAGTCGTGGATTGGAGCCAGTTCCCCAAATTAAACGCAAAAGGACTGGTGGTGGACGGTACCGATTATATCCGGTTTTCAGGGGAAGGAGATTGGGAAACACGTGAGGCAAAGGCGGAACTTTTCGCACACCTGCAGCCCAACCGCTACATGGAAAACCCCAAGGTAAAGCCGCTGCTTCCCGATGAGATAGCCACCCTGCGTTTTTACGAGGTTCCCGAACTGCAAGGCACGGTTCAATTCGCCCCTGGTTTCAAATTCACCCAAGCGGAACTCAAGGCCGCCCTGGGGAGTGCCAGTTTTGAGGAGTTTAGGATCATCGAGGGAAATGCCAGGATACGGCTGACCATGGATAGGTTCGACTTACTTCATGCCGATTTACGAGCCCGCAATTACCGGGCCGAAGGCAGATTTTATACCGGGTTTACCAATGAGTCGGAATACCGGGTCTCGATTCGCGGCAATACACAACCTGAGTTTCTCAACAAGTTCCTGCCCGATTGGTGGTCGGAAATATGGGACGCCATCAAACTCAACCCTGAAAACCTTCCCCTGGCGGATTTGGATATTCACGGCCAATGGGAGGGACGGCCGGATGAAGCTGTCTATTGCGCCGTGGCAGGACGTGATGCTGTGATTCGTGGACAGCAGGTTGATCTGGCTCAACTGCGTATTGTCGAAACACCCAATATGATTTCGCTATTCGACATACTGGCCGTGCAAAGGGGATTGAGCGCCGGGGGCAATGTACAATTCCAGTATAATGTCCCGCCAGAGGAGTACAAACTTCACAGCATCCGGTTCAGCCTGCATGGCACCCTGCCCAAGGAAACCGCAGTGGAACTCGTGGCGGACGGACTTCCAGAAATCCTCGCACCGCTCAAGGTAGAGCTACCTGTTACAGCTGCAGTCTCGGGTTGGTTTCATTACGATGGTAGCCCTACCCCCAAGCGAAGACAGGTTTTTGTGACTGCGGAAGGAACCGGCCCCATGAGCGCATGGGACATTCCTTTCACCAATTTCCAAGGCACGGTGGCCTATGACGACGACCAGGCGGTTATTACCATAAACAGGGGAAGTTATGCGGGTGGAAAAATCATCCCCATTTCCGTGGAGCAGAGTAAAAGCATTTCCGACGCAGAAAACGCAAAGCATACCTTTCACAACAAACCCAGTCGGGCATGGCTGGACCTGCGTCAAGAGAATCCTCAATTGCAGATCGATGCCGAGATATTGAATGCGGGAAGAGTGGCCTTCTTCGAAGGTCTATCACGGCTCAAGGATGACTACAAACCTGCGGCTCCGGCACCGAATGCAGTACCGGATGAATCGAAAATGAATATCCGATTCAATGGCACGGTCACACTTCCCCTGGTCGAAACCCTGTCGGGCACGGGACATGTTTACTATTATGACCCCCAGATTCCCAGTCTCCACATATTCGGGGGCCTCTCCAAGATACTTGATAGACTCGGGCT
>JAITVQ010000223.1 GCA_031285745.1 Puniceicoccales bacterium
TGAGAGCTTTTAGCACTGGTCTTTCCGCGGAACGCGGAAATGTCCGTGCAACTGGCAGAGTTAGTTCCGCGACCCGCGAAAACATGAATGCAACTGGCAGGGTTGCTTCCGCAAACCGCGAAAATAGGTCTGCCAACAGCATTGGTACTTCCGCGACCCGCGGAAGTTACTCTGCTAATTGCACTGGGACTTTTTCCTTTCGCGGAAACGACCCTGCAGTTGGGTTTTCGGCCTGCCAATTTTGCAAAACTAACCTCGCTAATCGTGCATGGAGTTTTTTTCTTCAGGAGAAAGATGTTCAAATGACGGCTGATGAGGTATAGATTACGAATACACCCCATCCAAGTATGGTATTCGGCCCTCTTTGGACAGAAAAACGAGAAGTCATCAGAATAGAGGGAAATTTAGAAGAATCATTCTTCAATGAGTGCTTTCACCAAGCGCCAAGGATGATAATTAAATTACGAAAATAAAAAGGGGAGCGGATTACCCGCTCCCCTTTTGGGCAAGAATATCAATTCTAACTAGAATCTCATTCTGAAGGTCGCATTCAAGTGATGAATGTATTGATCTTCCAAATCGTATTCGAGCGAGTAACTAAGGCTGATGGATTTGTTGCCATCGAATCCGAATTCAGCGATAGGTCCTGCCATGATGCTGTTTTCCGGGGTTGATGCGGCATTAACCTTGAATGGCCTGGCTCCGGAGATGTCGTTGGCATAGCGCCCGGTGATGTCTGCCTCTGTGTCCAGAATTTCATAGGCATAGGCAAGGTCCAGCGCGAGACGCAGGCTGAAATCGTTCCCTGTCGGAACTATCCAGTTTACCCCTGTGCCGATTTTTGCCCTGAGCGAATCCTGGGTGAAGCTGTCTATTCGCAATGCGGCATCCGTGCCTGTTTCCGTGAAGCCATCCACATCAGCCCGTACGTATTCCAATCCAACATATGGAGTGAAGTGGACGTTTTTGCTGACAGGGAGAATGGTTCCCAGATAAACATTTGCCCCGTAGTCAAATCCTGTGGGATCAGCGGTGGCAGTGCCGAAGGTGGAGGTGTGATTTACCTCGTAGCTGTTGTAGCCGCCGAAGACGGCTGCATCAAGGTACACCCAGTCGGAGAATTTATAGGTTCCGTAGGCAGTGATGCGGGCATTATCGAGTTTCACCTTGCCACCACCATCATCGAGGTCGGCGGTGCCGTGGTGGTATCCGACATTGAGCCCAACCAGCAGGGATGGACCAAAGCTGTGATCGATTCCAACGAGTCCACCGTAGGTATTGAAGTCGAAGGCTGGATCACTCATGCCGCTGCCGTTTCGGCCAAAGCTGCCTGTGGCGACAATGTACGGGGCGATGTTGATATCGACACCGTTGATTGCCCGATCATAGCGGAGGCTTTCCAAGTGCGCCCGCAATGTTGCAGCATCGTCATGCGCCATGGTGATGGACATGCTGGTCATGCTGGCCAACCCGGCTGGTGACGAGTTGTTGATGGCTCGGCTCTGGTTTTCATCCCCCAGTAGGCCGTTTACGACGTTCAGGGCAGGATTCGACGTGTCTCCAAGACGAACATCATCCAAGTATCTGACGAAGTCACTCAAGCCATCCCGCAGGGTGAGCCCGGGGATATCGTTGATACTCTTGGCAAACAGGAGGGTGAATCCTGCGCCGTTGTTATAGATAAGTGTTTCGTTGGTGAGTGCCGGATTGATTTGGGCGAAGGCGCCTGTTGCGCTTGAGCCCAAGGGATTGTAACTGGTGTCGTCGTCGATGACAAAGTTGATCTTTGTTCCGTTGGCGGGAAGCACTCCACCCAGGTTGGTGATATCGAAGTATACTGTGCTGCCACTGGCTACTTGAGCCGATCCCGTGTAATGGAGTGTGTCGGATGCGTAAGTCCCGTCGGCATTTTGGTAGAGGGCAACATCCAAGCGGCCTTCGTTGATTACATTACCTGTTACGTTGATTTGTCCTGCAGCGGTTTTTCCGGTCGCGTCACCAATCCAAACTACACCACCGAGGTTGTTGCGCAGGTCACCGCTGAGCGTTCCTTGTCCGGAGAGTTTTCCTCCAGAAAGGATGTTGAGCGTGTTTGCCTGTACTGTCGTGGATGGATTTGTCCCGAGGTATAGATTGGATTTTGCTTCAACTTGCAGGGTGCCAAGCGCGGAGTCTGCTGCCCTGCCAAGTGAGGATGAACTAAGTTTGTAGTTGTATTGCGTAAACTCATCCGCCCCGATGCTGCTGCTGGCTCCCAGTGCGATGGTTCCGGTTCCACTGATTCGGCCTTCGAAATCAAAGGGAGTAGCGCCGTTTCTCAATTCGAGGACGCCACTGTCGTAAGCCTGCAGTGAGCCTGTTCCATTCGGATCGATGAAGGAGGCAGGGAGGTTGGAGGTTTCGATGATCAGGCGTCCTTCGCGAACGGTCGTTGCGCCAGTGTGCTGTCCTGCACTGTTGAAGGTGAGTGTGCCAGCGCCACGTTTTTCAAAGTTACCTGCCCCGGTAATGGTCAAGTTACTGCCAGTGACGAGACCGCTACCAGTACGGCTGAAGGCGAGTGTAGCTCCCTCGGCAATATCCACGTTTATCGGCGCGTTGTCGTAGTTAAGGCTGCCCGATTTACCTCCGTCACCGACCTGAAGCGTACTGTGGTTTTCAATGGAGATGAAGCCGGAGAGCAAGTTGTCCTGCGAGAGAATCACAGTTCCGTCTCCCGAGTTACCCCCAAGCTGACGGATGTCGCCTGCGCCGGAGATGCGAGCCGAGATGACAGTCGTCCCCGTGCGATTGAACGCGAGGGCGGAGCCCGTATTGATCAAGATGGAGGAATTCTCCACGGAACCGGAGTCGCCACCATCTCCGATGTGCAATTCTCCTGCATTAATGGTGATTGTGCCGCTGGCGGTGGTTTTTCCGACAAGGATGGCTGTGCCGTCTCCATTCTTGGTAACATTGCCACTGCCCGTGACGCCACCACCAATGGAGAGCTTTGTTCCACTGCCGGGATTCAGATCCAAGTTGGCATTGGACAAGTGGATCTTGGTAGCGCTGAAGGTTTGGTCGGTGGTTCCTGCACCGTCGCCTATTGCCAAGGTGGAGCCTTGGTCCAATGTGACGGTTCCCGTATTGTAGTTGTTTCCGGTATAAGTGAGAATTCCTGGGCGCAGTTTGAGAATGTCGCCGTGCCCAGTGATGTTATTTGTGACGGTGTAGTCACCTGTCAGGTTATAAACCAATGTGGCATTGTTTTCAATGGTTGCCGTGCCGACATTGGCCGTGGCATAGGTGCTGGTTCCACTGGAGTTTCCGATTTGGAGTGTACCACTTTCAACGAGCACAGTTCCGGCCATTGCCGTGTTATTGGCTTCGACGTAGAGGACACTGCTGCCGCGTTGCTCCAATGTCCCGGTGCTGGCGATCGCCTGCGTGAGATGTACTTCGTTGCTGCGGTTAAAAGCCAGTGTGCCGTTCGTATTGATTTGGATTGCCCCGGTGCCGAGTTCCCCTGCGGTGCCTCCATTGCCAATTTCCAACACACCGCCGTTCACCGTTGTGGTGCCAGTGTTGTCTTGGGTGTTTGTGAGGGTGAGTGTGCCACTGCCGGATTTGGCCAAGGCGACAACACCTGCGCCATCCACAAATTTTCCGGCAAAGGTGCTATCTCCATTGGTCCCGATCTCAAACGTCTTCGTCCCAAGCGTGCTGGCTGTAACAACAGAGCTTGTATCACCGGATAGGGCCCCAATTTGAATGGTGACATTCCCCGCTGCAGCTCCAACCAGTCTTGTTCCACTGGCCAACTCGTATTTGGCTCCCGATTGATTTACAGAGGCATCAAAGGTGATGTCTCCTGCGAGGTTCTTGATGGTTCCGGTAAAGGCACCGCCATTACCTGAGAAATGCAGGACGCCATTGCCTGTCTTCTGCAGGGTTCCGTCGCTGCTCAGGGCTCCGGTGTGAGTGATTTCTCCAGCGCTGGTATCAATGGTGCTGGTAGTTCCTGTTACCGCTTTGAAGGTGTTGGCCAGGGTATGGGCTCCGGTGCTTTGGAGAGTGCCTCCCTGCAGGTTAAGCTCTCCTGTTCCCAAC
>JAITVQ010000228.1 GCA_031285745.1 Puniceicoccales bacterium
GGTTTGTACCGATTGCGCGGACCTTACCCGTATCGGCAAGGAACTCGTGACCCTGTTTCCTTCCATAACGGGCAACGTGGACCATCATATTTCCAACAACAATTTTGCCCGAACCAATATTGTTTTACCCGACACTGCTGCGACTTGCCATATGCTCGCCGCCTTCGCGTTCGATTGCGGCCTGCATATTGATACTGTGACCGCCCAGGCGCTCTATGTCGGCATTGTCACGGATACCGGGCAGTTCAGATATCCCTCGACAACTTCGGATGTCTTGGAGATTAGCGCCAAGTTACTTCGTCTTGGGGCTTCGCCGCAGTTCACTACGGCCCACCTCTACGAACATGACAGATTCGGGCGCCTGGAATTGCTGCAACGTTTTCTGGCCTCCCTCAAACTTTATGACCACGGGCGCATTTGTATCGGGGAAATTCCGCTTGGAACATTTGAGGCCACCGGAACCTCCAAGGAGGATACCGAGGGGCTGGTGGATTATCCGCGTTGCATCGAGGGTGTGGATATTGCCGTCCTGCTGGAAGAAATGCACGATGGTGTGAAGGGAAGCCTTCGTGCCAAAAATCCCCGCTATCGGCTGGATAAACTGGGCAAATTGCTCAACGGAGGCGGACATGCCCTGGCTGCCGGATTCAACTTGGTTGGAGCCTCATTGCAAAAGGATCGCCAGCGCATTGTTGACATTATTTCCGACCATATTGTGAAATCCGATATGGAGCCGCAGGGTTAGGGATGCAGAAAAATCCGTTACTTCTTTTGGAGAAGAATCTGGGCTCAATAACCAAGGCATGAAAAAGAAGGACGAATTTAAAACCCTGTATGTCGCAGACGAAAGGCATGGCGGGAGTGGCTGCACAATAACTTCAGAACGGAGAAAGAAATCTGGCTGGTCTTTCCCCATAAGTCCTCGGGCAAGCCTTGCTTGATATATAATGATGCTGTCGAGGAAGCGTTATGTTTTGGGTGGATTGATAGCACGGTGAGGCGCCTTGATGATCAACATAAGATTCAATGGTTTTTGCCCAGAAAGAATAAAACCTACTATTCCCAATCCAACCGGGAGAGGCTGAAATGGCTTTGGGAACAGGATATGATTCATCCGGATATTAGAGGTGATGTGGAAAAAATTGTGCAGGAAAAGTTCAACTTTTCCGATGATGTTCTCCAGCGAATCAAAAATGACAAAGTTGCGTGGAAGAACTATCAGCAGTTTTCCGACTCTTACAAGAGACTCCGGATCGGCTACATTCAGTCCGTGATCGACTATCCGGAGGAGTTTGAAAAGCGCTTGGCTCACTTCATCAGGAAAACCAGGGAGAATAAACTTATCCCCGGATACGGCGGGATAGATAAGTATTATTGACCAAACTCATCCCTGTTAATTGGGATGTAATCCGTGCCGGGTGAGCAGGAGCAGGCAGAGGAGCAGAAGGATTGCCAGTAACGCCAGCCGGGTTCCCCAGCGGTAATGGAAACGTCTTTCCTGGGGGATGGCTTTGATTCCCCAAGTAATAAATCGACGGGTCTGGTAGAGTGGGAGTTTGGCGTAGAATATCAAAACAGCTCCAGCTATCCCGAGCAGCAGGGCGAGGGCATAACTCCAAAGCCAAGGGGCTCCATGGAGGCTGGTGAAAAGTGAAACTCCGAAGAGGATCACCCATATCCCCAACGACGGCAGCAGGAAGAAAGAAACATTATCGGGAGGTGGCGTGAAATTCTTGCTGGGAGGTGTTTTCATGCCAGTGACTCCGTGGCTATTCTTTGGGCTGCTCGATGAGTTCTATCTCGTAACCTTCGGGGGCGTCGATGAAGGCGATGCGCGCACCTTGGTTGGTGGTGTGCGGTCCATCGCTGAGGCTGACACCATGCTTGGCGATGTGTTTTTCAAACTCGTCGAGACTAGCTACCTCGAAGGCGAGGTGCATGAGATCAGGCTGAACCTTTACAGGACCGGAGGCAGGAAAACTGGTGATTTCGAGCAGTTCTTCGCTGCCGGGGGTACGCAGGAAGACGAGCTTGGACCCGCGAGGGGATTGGTCGCGTTCCACTTCTTCCAGTCCGAGGATGGTTTTGTAGAATGACACCGTGCGTTCGAGATCATCGACCCGCATGCGGGTGTGGAGGAGTTTTTTTACAATAGCCATGGCTATCAATAAAAAGCGATTGGCGAAGGATTCAAGCGCTGTCGTTATTTAGAAAACAACGCCCAACGTGACACTGCTGAAGACGAAGACCGAATGATCCTGGGAAACGAATTCCTTGCTCCGGACAACCTGGGAGAAGCAGAGCTTCCACATGCCCCAATGGGCGGCAAAGCCAACAGAGCCCTGCCCAATCCAATCGCGACGGTTAACCGTGCGTCCGTTACTGTCACGCCAGAGACCACCGTCGAGGGCGTTGTTCCAGGCCCAACCTTCGCCCTGCATGTCGAAATAGAAATAAAAGGCATCGGGTGCCCAGCTGATCGGGGCGTCATAGTTGGCATTGCGGGCGGGGCGGGTGGTGCCTGCCGAGGTGCGGAGGAGGCTGACACCGAAGTCTTCCGGGAGATTCCAGCCGAGCCGGAATTGCGCCCCGGCAGAGGCATAGACATTGGCCGTGCCTGCCTCGAGATGCAGGTGAGGGATGACGTCGATGCCAAAGGATTCGTTTTTATGAATGGAGACACGCCACAGACGTTCCCAGACAAATTGGATCAGGGGCTCATTCCCGAATTGGGTACCCCAGCCCTCGACCTTGGGGTCGTCGATGATACCGTGCCAGGTGTTTTGCGCCTGTTTGGCGAGCGAGGACGGGCCGGTGACACCGAGGCTTAATTCGAGTACATCCAGGCGATAGTCGGTTTCGCTACTGATCCCGATGGAACCATAGAGCCGACCCGCGTAAGGATGGTCGTTCATGGGCGGGTTGTGAATATATTCATCCTTGGCCGTATAGATTTCCTGCGTGATGCCAAAGTGGAAACGATATGCAGCAGGGTTGGTCCCGGAGGGGGAGGCAAGGGGAGTGATGCCGCAAAGGTCCTCGATGAAGGGAGGAGCCTTGTCGTTATAAAAGAGTTCGGGCGAAGTGTAAGCAAGTTTGAGCCCGTTAGTATAGTACTTGTCGCTCCACTTGTAGTCGTTTTCTACCCAGAAGGCAAAGGCGGCTTTTTCCGCCGGGGAGGTTTTTCTGGCTGTGTCGATGGCAACGCCGCTGGCGACAACCGGTGCGGTGGTTGCAGCGGGCTTTTGTTCCAAGGTGGGTGGTGGTGGTGTCTTGTCGCCGGAGGTTTCTGCAGCGAGCAACGGCGTGGTGGCAGCCAGGGAGAGAGAGGCAGCTTTCAGGGCAAATAAAAGCGATTTCTTGGACATGGCTTTTGTTAGTGGGAAGAAATCCCGGGCGAGGCAACGCACAAAGTGAGCCGGGGTGATGTTTGCATCCTTGCCCTTTTCCGGTAAAAAAACTCAAATGTCGGCGCATGGCTACGCTTCGCATCAATAATGCAACCTTGGTCAACGAGGGGCGGGAAACCGTTTCCGACGTACTGGTGAAGGATGGGCGGATTGCCGCCATCGGGTCCGTTTCCGGCGAGACAAGGCCGGACAGGGAGATTGATGCCACCGGGTTATTGTTGTTGCCGGGGTTGATCGACGACCAGGTGCATTTCCGTGAGCCGGGATTGACGCATAAGGCGACGATCGGCAGCGAGTCCCGGGCGGCAGTAGCGGGTGGGGTGACTTCATTCATGGAGATGCCCAACACGACCCCGCCCAGCACAACGCTGGAGTTGTTGGAAGAGAAGTATGCCATCGCGGCCCGGAATTCCCCGGCGAATTATTCTTTTTATCTGGGGGCCACGAACGATAATCTGGCTGAGGTGGAGCGCGCGGATCCGAAGACGATTTGCGGGATAAAGGCGTTTATGGGTTCATCCACCGGGAATATGTTGGTGGATCAGCCTGCGGTATTGGAGAAGATTTTTGCCAATGCCCCGATGCTGGTGGCGACACATTGCGAGGATACGCCGATGATCAAGGCAAACGAGGCTGCTGCCCGCGAGCGCTACGGGGAGGATGTGTCGCCGGAGATGCATCCGTTGATTCGCTCAGCCGAGGCTTGTTATAAGTCTTCCTCCTTGGCGGTGTCTTTGGCCAAAAAACACGGCACCCGTCTGCATATCCTGCACATCACCACGGCCCGGGAGCTGGAACTGTTTTCCAATGAGCCTTTGGGGAAAAAGAAGATTACGGCGGAAGCATGTGTGCATCATTTGTGGTTTTGCGACGAGGATTATACCCGGTTGCGGCACCAGATAAAATGCAATCCTGCCGTGAAGACCGCACGTGATCGGGCTGCGCTCCGGGCGGCGGTGAATGCCGGTTTTATCGATGTCATTGCCACCGATCACGCGCCGCATGTGTGGGCGGAAAAACAGGAGCCGTATTTCAAGGCCCCCTCGGGGCTGCCGCTGGTGCAGCACAGTTTGCCGATGCTGCTGGATATGTGGAAAGACGGGATCTTTGATCTTGCGACCATTGTTCGCAAAACGAGCCATGCCGTGGCCGATTTGTTTGCGATTCGCGACCGGGGTTATATTCGCGAAGGTTATTGGGCGGACTTGGTACTGGTGAATCCCCATGCGGACCAAACCGTGTCCAAGGACAATGTTTACTACAAGTGCGCCTGGTCACCGCTGGAAGGCCATCAGTTTAGGACGCAGGTGGTGGCAACCTTGGTAAATGGAGTTGTTGTTTATGAGAATGGGCAGTTTGCCAATGAGGCTGTTCGCGGAAGGCGATTGGAATTTGTCCGCTAGGGCGAGTTGTGAACTAACGAGAGAGGTCTCCGATGCGCTTGTCGGTGGATTGATGGGTCGCAGTGGAAATCGTGCGGTGTAGTGCTTCATCCCTGGTTTAAGACAGGGTGATAGAATTAACAGGATTGGACATTGAAGATAATGGACAGGAAAACGAGAAATCCTCGGAGTTACGAAAGATCAGAGGATGGTCATGTTGGATTTATTTGAAGCTTCTTATTTCCCTGTGTCCGCTACTTGAGAAGAACTCATCCCTCAATCGTCGTTGGGTGGTTATTGTTTGGATTTGTTTATCCTGAAAACGGACGGAGCTGTCATATCACTGAAGGAGTTCATTTCGCATTCTCGGAAGGGTATAATCACAACTGCGAGGTCGTTTCCGACAAGTTAAAAAGTACCAATGCCATTGGCACTGATGGTTCCGACATTTGTCGAAAGAGCCATGTCAATTGCATTGGGGCTTCCGACAAAGTCGGAGGAACCAGTGCAAAAGTTTTGAAGCCTCCGACAAATGTCGAAAGGAACATTGCTGTTGGGATTCGTCTCTTCTCAAATGTATAACATAGTAAATTTGCAGTGAGTTACTGTTTTTGGAGGGATGGAGGATATTTAGGGAACCTGTGGGCGCTAATGAATCTGGCGGGGCTATCATCATTGTGAAATGACGGTGGATTGTTATACAGGTTTGACGTTTTTGCAGAAAATCGATTTCAAGTGAATAAAGTCAGCCGTGCCTTTTCACATCATGCAGGAAAGGGAATTTTGAGACAAAAAATGCAGGAAAATTATATCTCTATGCCTAAAGAAAAGAATGAAGAAAATCCCTCTATTGATAAAACCAATGGGGGCATTTGATATTATCAATTAACCGATGAGTCGGGAGGTGTGGTAGGATGAATGTGTTCCCCACTCGTACATGGACTTATCCCGCATCTCCAAGGTTGCCGAGTTTCGCATTCTTCCCTGCGTGATCTGTGGCGCAGTGCCGTTGGTATCTTTGACCGGTTGCATTACCTGGGGCGTGGTGGGCAAAGATCATGATCGGAATCGGGATGTCGGATACGGTCAGTATGGTGGGGCTAATTTTTCCGCCAGCTCGGTGGGA
>JAITVQ010000267.1 GCA_031285745.1 Puniceicoccales bacterium
ACATGTTCGGCAGGGATACGACCATCACCGCTGAGGAAGGCAGCACCATCCTGGTCTCGGCCTCACATGGCCTCGGGGGCTATCTGAGACGCAGCCCGACCGTGGTGTTGAATAAAGGCACCTTGACTCTGAATAGTGAGCAATATCTCCGTTACATCACGCTAAACGGAGGCACTATCAACGGGACTTCGGAAATACGTGTAGATAACGATACTGCAACATTCACAGTTGAAGGAACCACCGCGTCCACGATCTCTGCAAAGATCAATAATGTCCATAACGCCATTTGGAATGTAAAAGACGACGCCAATCGCAATGCGGCCAACAATAACGGTGTGGATCTGACCATATCCGGAGCCATAAGCAACAGCGGCTCCATTACCAAGAACGGTGCGGGCACCATGGTGCTCACCGGAAACAACACCTACTCTGGTGGAACAATCATTAACGGAGGAAGGCTTTCCTGGGGCGCCGGAAGTTCCAGCTCGGCAAACGCACTCGGCACAGGAGCAATCACTGTCAACAGTGGAGCCATCCTCAAGATTTGGGTAAACACATCTTCCACGGCAACCACCCTGGCCAATAACATCAACGTAAATGGCGGTACGGTATACTCGGAAGACGGCAATTATAACATGACAGGAAGCATTGTCGTTGGGGCGGCCGGAGCCACTTTCGGGGCAAAATGGAATAACAAAAATCTGGGATTGAACGGCGTCATTTCCGGAACCGGCGACATCATCATCCGCAGGGACGTCAATACGTACTCTGGCAGCGGAGGTGAAGGCAATGCCACGGTGATCTTCGGCGGAAACAACACCTACTCCGGAAAAACCACTGTGCAAAGCGGTGTTCTTCAAATCGGCAATGGCGGTACAACGGGAACACTCGGCAGTGGAGCTGTTGTCAACAACAGCCAGCTTCACTTTAACCGCACCAATACCAACCAGGTTGGCAATGTTATCAGCGGATCCGGCAGCCTGACCCAAAAAGGCACGGGAACCACCCAGCTCACGGCTCGCAATACGTACGCCGGCAATACCAACATCACCGGGGGCACCCTTGATCTCTCAGGTACGGGCGGCATATACACAGGGGCAACCAAAACAGGCACCAATTCCATCGCCATCAGCGGTGGCGGTGTGCTGGTTGGTGATCGCTGGGGGTGGAACGCCGATCAATCCCTTGGGATGTTGAACTTTAACGCCGGTAATATTTCCGTGAATAATGGCACCATTCGCAATGTAGCAGCTTCGGATGTTTACATGGGAGGAGATACCGGCTCCCGTGGAATTGCAGTCGGAAGTGGAGGCATGACTCTGGAAAACGCCACCGCCAACACCAAGTGGACATGGGCCGCCGGGTCTGCGGCGAGCACCTTTGCCGATAATGCAAACCTCACCCTGACCGGAGCAGGCAACGGAGCCTTCGCGCAAAACGTAACGGGTACCGGGGTCTCCGTCACCAAGGCGGGAGCCGGAACATGGACCCTGTCGGGAACAGGCAACACTTATACAGGGACCACCACGATTAACGCGGGAACACTGCTCATCAACGGCGATCAGAGCGCAGCCACGGGCGCAATCACCGTCAACAACGGTGGAACCTTGGGCGGCTCCGGGACTATTGGCGGCGCGGTCACCATCAAAAGTGGCGGTATTCTTTCCCCGGGAAATTCACCCGGCACAATCAACTTCGCCAATAACGTCACCTTGGAAAGCGGGGCGAGGTTGGTCTTGGAAATCGACGGCACCGGTACAGGTCAGCATGACGTGCTAAACTTCACTGGCACAAACAAGACCCTGACTTTCGTTGACGGTTCAGAACTGTACGTCGCTATTGGTGCCGGAGTCGGAATAGGGGACATCGACGGACTATCCATTGCCACGGGCGGGGCCACCATCGCGGGATGGAATGATGTCTTAATCACCTCAAACCATTCCGACTGGACTATAACTATAAGTGATTCCGGGGTACTCACCGCCGTTCCTGAGCCGTCCACCTACGCATTGATCGGGGCGGCCCTGGCAATTGGCCTTGTCGCAATCCGGCACCGCCGGAAGAACTAATCACAGAGCCCCCACCAAGGAAAAACCGCGAAGCGCAAGCCTCGCGGTTTTTCTTTGCCCCTGGGCCCTCATCACTTTTGACTTTAAATTTCTGATTTTAAATTTTCCCTCCAGCACATGCTTCTTCCCATCCGCAAATTCGGCGATCCCGTCCTTCGTGAAAAAGGAGAACCTGTGGCCGTTTTTGACGAAGCCCTGGCCCAGCTCGCCGCGGACATGGTGGAGACGATGCATGCCGCCAAGGGCATCGGGCTGGCCGCCCCGCAAATCGGGAGAGCCATGCAATTCTTCGTCATCGATCTCCAACTCAAGCCCGACGAGAAGCCCGACTTTTCTTTCACGTTTGACGAGAAATCCGTACCGGCGGAATTCGTCATGCCACTGGCCATTGCCAATCCCGAGCTGACAATTCTCCCCGACGATGAATGGCTCTACTCAGAAGGTTGCCTGTCTTTTCCAGGGTTGACCGGCGAAGTTGCCCGTCGGGAAAAAGTCCGGCTCCGTTATCAGGATGTACGCGGAATCCGGCACGAGATCGTGTGCGACGGTATTTTCGCCCGGTGCATCCAGCACGAATACGACCACTGCCAAGGCGTCCTATTCATCGACCGCATGGAAAAAGCTGATCTCCTGAAAATTCAGACCAAGATTAAGCAACTCAAGCGGGAGACCCAGGCCCACATCAAGGAATTTGGCCGATAGGCAGGATTGCCCTTCCCGCCGATCAAGGTTTCACGGCGACCTCTTCCTCAGCCGTTTCCACAGTCGACGATTTCTTCTGCGAGGGATCCACAATCATCAGCTCGATCTGGCTGGGTACACAGGAGCCAAGCGAAATAGGTGGTGTATTTCCCATGATGAACATGGTCGGCTCCGGCGCGATCAGGGGAAACCCATGTTTGGCCCGCGCGTTGTTCATACGTTGCATCAAGAGGTAGTCGAGAATGAGCGGGTTGGCGCTAAGCCAGAGCCGGTTTTCCGAAATGCAATAGTTGGCATCGAAACGGGGCCCTCCGATATACTGGTACCGCTCCAGGGTAACAATGTTGAAGAGCAGCTTGTTCTTGAATTCGGGAATAGCGGCAATTTCCACTGCGGCCTTTTGCGCATTGCCCGGATTATCCAAGAAACGTCGCTGATTGCTGATATTCCAGATGGTGGCATTGCCCAGGGCGGCGGAGACTCCCAAGGCCGGGCTATCCATCGCGACAGGAAGATTGATCCAAAAATCAACCTCGAACAGCAACGGCACCGGCAGATAGCTGTGCTTGTCGTTCATCGTAATGGGAGCATTGAGGTCGTCCACCCGCATAACCACTTCCGTGGATGGCAGAGGATTCTCATAAAACCACTTCGGATTGTAGTACTTCCCGCTGTCGAGAGCCAGCACCGGGCATCCTTCGAAGTTCTCATTTGCGGTCTTTAACCGGGGCAAATATCCCGCTTCGCGAATGCGTTTCTCCGTGAGGTCCACAAGGTAGATATTGTCGCGGGTAAAACCCCGCTTTTCCAATTCCTTGATCACGGCCCGGGTCAGGCTTCTGGGAGTGGCAATTCCCGGCCCCGATGAAGTGTAGATCTTGAGGGCGACCTTGCCCTTCTCTCCCGGTTTCACCGGATGCTGGGCCTTTTCCTCAAAAGCGGAAACCAATCGACCAATCGAAACCGCATAATTGGGCTCCGTAAAATCAACGGGGCGGGAGGCAAAAAGAAAACGTCGCGAATCAATGGCCGGTTTTTCCGGCTCGGCAGGAGCCGCTGCGGCTTGAATGGCGCCGATCTCGACCTTGGCCGACTCCGTGGTTACAGGCGCCGCCGGTTGCCCGGCTGTCTCTGTCCCGGCAGGGATAGCAACAATCTCCGTTTTATCGGCGGCCGTTTTTCCGGCATCGGTCAGGGTGACCCCTGAATTTTTAATCGAGATCGTTCCCGATGAATCGGCGGCATGAATTGCTGGCAGGAGCAAAAGCGCAAGAATGCAGGCAAATGGAAGTCGTGAAGGAAACATATTCTTGTCTTCAAGAAAGCTTGGGATGGCCGATAAAGAAAGCAAAAACATAGGAATTTGCTGCATCAAAGGACGAGGAAAAGTCCTCACCCCACTTCCTTTCCACAATGTGAAATGAGGAACTTCGGTTCGAATATAATGTTTATTACCCAAATCTTACAATATCCGCCATGTCCTCATCCTTCTCAAAGTTAATTTCGGGAGCATTTTTCGTGTGTTCCTCCCTGCTAGTTTCAGCAGCTCCGACGAACAAAGTGCTGGTCATTGGCATTGATGGCGCGCGTTCGGACTGCCTGCTGGTGGCCAACACGCCGAATATCGACTCGCTTTGGCGGAATGCCGCCGGGGCGTACCGGTTTGATGCCATCACGGACAAAATCACGGTCAGCGGCCCGGCTTGGACCACCATGCTCTCGGGAATCAGCAGCGACCGGCACGGCGTGAAAGGAAACAAGCAGGACGACAAGGGCGTGTTTGTCGGATACCAACCGGCCTGCAAAACGTTTTTGAACCGCCTGGAGGACTTCAATCCCCAGCTTTACACAGCATCCCTTTCCCAATGGGCGCCAATCAACGGACTGATGGGCGAAAATGTCGATTACCAGACAAGCGGAAAATCGGAGGTCGAGATTCGGGATAAGACAGTCGAGCTTTTGAAAACCAAGAATCCCGATGCTATATTCATCCAGCTTGATGATGTGGACGGCGCAGGGCACAAATCCGGTTATGATCCGGGTAACGACACGTACATCAAAGCCATTGAAACCGCGGACGCGCATATTGGGGAAATCCTGAAGGCTGTGCGTGCTCGCCCCACCTACCAGGAGGAAAACTGGCTCGTGATCGTGAGCACCGACCATGGTGGACGAAAAAAGAGCCATGGCGGAAACAGCAACGAGGAGAAGACGGTGTTTTTCATTGCCAATGGTCCCAGCATCCAGCCGGGTGAACTCAGCCAGGGTGTTATCACCGCCGATGTGGCAGCCACGGCATTGGCCCACATGGGAGTGCCCATCGACCCTGAATGGAAATTGGAAGGCAAGGCCCGCGGATTGAAACAGAAGTAGGCGAAAAATATAGATCCAGTGGCCCCCTTGGTTCCCTCCAGAGAGCCAAGGGCATCTTATTCGCATTAACTTGTCACCTTGGGCAACTGCATGCATAGTGCCGTTGCTTACATGTCATGAGTCTCCCGGCTGCCACGTCCCTTCCCTTCAAAATCAGTGTGCTTGTCTTCATCAAGGATTCCCAGGGACGGCAGCTGCTCATCCAGCGGCTCAAGGCTCCCAACCTGAATTGCTGGAGCCCCATCGGAGGGAAACTCGAAATGGGCGAAGGAGAATCGCCGTTCGAATGCGCGGTCCGGGAAACCGGCGAGGAAACCGGGCTGAATATTACCGCCGGGGATTTGCATCTTTTCGGCATGATTTCCGAGCGTGGCTACGAGGGCTCAGGACACTGGTTGATGTTCCTCTTCGATTGCCACAAACCGCTGGAAGCATTGCCCGCCACTATCGACGAGGGTCAATTTGGATTCTTTTCCCGGAGCGAGGTGGACTCGCTCGCCCTTCCGCCCAGCGACCGCACCTTGGTCTGGCCTGTTTACGACAAGCACCGCCACAGCTTTCTCGCCTACCGGGCGGAATGCGACCCAGCCCAGGCACTCACCATGACGGAGGAAGAGTCCCACCTTTCACCTCACCTCAAGGACTGAAAACCGCTTCGTCTCTTGTTCTTTCTGCCGGTCTTCGTACGTTCCATTTCCCGTCTGGGCATCCAACTTTTTTCTTCCGATGGTTGACGACACCGGAAATCAACTCCGCACACTTAAAAAACTGACGTATCCCCTACGCGGGCGGTTGCGGGAGTATCTGGCCAGGGAGGGGCGCGAGGTAAAACTTCCCGTTTCCTATGCCCAGTTGACCGGATTTGTCGCCTCGGCCCCATTACTCAACAAGGATGGCTCCGACTCCATGTGGGAAATCGTCGCCTACCCGCCGCACGAGATGGAGCATCTCAACGCCGGATTGACCGAGACCTATGCCTTGCTGCGCGGCGAGGGAGAGACTTCCTTTTTCCGGCATCTGTACGTGGATCGCATCGACTACTGCGCCTTCGGGAATTCCAAGCCCTTCCGCATTCGCATCGTCAACGCCTACAACGAGAATCCCGACTACTTTTACTTCAAGATCGCCGATGCGTCGCGCGTGTACGGCCTGGAGCTGGAGCATCTGCTCTCTCCGAACCGCATGCACTATCTGACCGACCGCGACACGCTCGTCGAGGAGCACATCGTCGGCATCCCCGGCGACGTCTTCATCACCGACTGGTTGAACAGCGAAAAATTCCCACCCGTCCGACTGGCCAAGGAGATGATCAAATTCAACGAGCGATGCCTGATCCGGCTGCTCGGCGACATGCGCGCCTATAACTTCGTCATTGCGGTCACTCCCGATTTTGACACCGCCCAGATTCGCGTCCGCGCCATGGACTTTGACCAGCAATCCTACAATGGTCGTGTAAAGTTCTACATCCCCCAATACTTCAAGGACAACAATCCCTACGTGTTTCACTGCATGAAATACGTCAACGAGGCCTCCTCCATCCAATACCAAAAGGAGGAACAATCCCTGATTTACCGGCGGGCCATTATTTCCGCCGACCTCCTGCGTGATCTGCTCGCAGCCATGCGCGAGCATCCGATTTCTCCCGAGGAAAAAGCTCTCCAGTTGGCCGGAGAATTGGCCGACTTCTACAAGGACAATACATTCAGCAGTGCAACCAACATGGCCGACCTCCTAAAAATCAGCCTGGAGCGACTTCACGGCAGCCTTCGCGAAGCCGGAGTCTCCAATATCGGCATGGCACATCTGTCTAGCCCCGAGGGAGTGAGTTTTTAGAATATGTAATTAAAAACAGGAGAGAAAAACCACGGATAAAAGGATAGAAAGAAGGATAAACGGATGCGAAACATTCTCTTCACATCACATCAAACGACGTAAAGATCAGTTATTATTTATCTTTCATTATCTCTATTTCATCCGCGACATCCGCGGTTCTGACCTTGATCATATTTTTCTGAAAGTAGCGCAGGTTTCCAACCTGCAACAACTCCCTGATATCAGGGAATGATCAGAGCTTAATTAAGCCAACCATTGATAAAACTAATTCGAGAATTTATTTTTTCGATTAACATATTGGGAGATTTAATGATAAGCTCGGATCATGCAAACCATGCGAATCACTTGGCAAACACCCCCGCTGGCAAAACAATTGATTCACGCGTCATGCCTGTGTTTTCCACTTATTTTCTGCTTATTGTGCTCAGGATGTTCGACATTAACTCTGAGTAAATTAGTAATGTCATCTTCAATTGAGCAGTACTCGATCACGGACAAGCCTGATGGTGGTTATGAACTGGATATCAGTGTAAAGGAAAGATGCTGGATGCCCATAACACCAGAAGGGGTTTTTCCAAGTAGGACTACATCTACAATAGTCTATTTGGACGGAAAAGGTGAAAGAATGAGCAGAAAGGATGAATACGGTTTTTATTATCCGCTCGAAAAGATTCGTTGCGGGGGTTTTCCAAGGTGGGATTTTGGATATGCATGGGTCAACGATGAATTTATTTATCTCAATCTGTACTGCACATATCCTCCAGATGAGAATTACAAATCCTCATTTTTTGGAAAATACAGGATTAATCAAAAACAGGAGAAATCCCAAGAATGTCTGGAAAATTAACCTTCGCATTTCCCCCTCTGTGCCTTTGCTCTTTTGTGCCTTTTTCCACGGCTCCGCGTGATCCTTTGAGACATATAACCTTCGCACTGCCCCAATGCTGTTTTTATCTTTCCAGCAATGTCCCGCGAGTAACCCCAAGTTGATTCTGCAATTTCAATTCACGCCACAACTGGCTGCCCGAAATCTCTCCACGCAAAAGAGCGGCGTATCGGTTGAGAGTTTTCAAAATCGTATCGGGGGACTCATCTACGAACTCCACCCGGAAATGTCGCACCCCCAGGACCAGCAGCCGGTCCGCAAACTCAGCGCCGGTTTGGGCGCGGGCATTGAAAACAGTATTCCGGCATCCGGCATCGGCTCTCAACAAGTGTTCTGCCCCGACCCGGTCCCGCAAACGTACCGTATGTTTCTCACAGGGGCGACCGCAATCGTGGTAGTCCTTTCCTTTTGAGAGGAAGCTGCAAAACACACAGTGCTCCATGTGAAACATCGGCATGTGCTGGTGTAATGTCACCTCCACCCAATCCGGCGGAACACCTGTCAACAAGGCATCAAGCTGGGTGGCATTCAAATCATAGGAAGCCGTCAGGCGTTCCAGCCCGAATGTTTCCATGAAATACTCCGCCGCCAGCGGATTGGCGACATTCAGGGAAAAATCCCCCCGGCAACGGCAATCCGAGAAGTAGTGCAAATGCTCATGATTGCGGGCCAGATACCCGTCCGCCTCGCACGAGCGCACCTGTTTTAAAATCCAATCCTCCCCTTGCTTGAAAATGCGCGGCGGCATCACCCATATCTCAACCGGTTTTTCAGCACCGGCAGAGAACTGGCGCACTTGCGCCACGGCATCCCGGTATTTTTTCGGATCCTCAAACTCGCAATAAATCGTTTTTGCGCCCCAACGCAGCGCGGCATCCAATTGTTCCGGCAGGCGAACCACCGGGATAATCTCGGGCAGCGTGGCTGCCATTGCCGAGGCACTCGCTTTTTTTCTTTGGGCCAAAGTCTCTGCACCAACATCGACCGAGACCGTTTCATTCAGTGCCCAGCGCAGGGGTGTCGCACGCAGGGCATTCAGCCGCTCCGCCAACTCCCGGCGCATCCGGTTCAACTCGCCCAAGGGGAGCATCACCGCGCCATCCAGCGACGTCGACAGCGTACCCAACTCAAAAGGCGTTCCGCCGAGGCGTCCCAACTGATCGCGCAACACAGTTTCCGTCAGCGGTTGTTTCTCCGCCGCGACAAGAGGAATCGCCGACTCGCCCGACACAACATGACCTTCCAACTCATCCAACTCCCCGCGCAAGGTGGCACCCGTTTCGCCCCAGACACGGATATTCACCGGGCGCCGGAAATGCGGCTTTTCCCCGGCATAGGAATTTCGCAACCGCTTGGTCAATTCAGGATCGGAGGTCTTCCAAAGTCTCTGCCCGGATCGAATCCGGTGCCAATCCAAGGCTTCGCGCGCCATGCGCACCCAGGTCGTTCCGTCACGCTGCGGATCAACCCCGTGAACAAAGCCGCCCTCCTCGCCTTCCTCAGGCTTGCCTTCGTCAAAAACCACCCCGTCGCCGGGTTTCACCGGAGCCTCAAGCTTTATCCGAACACGCCCTTCCTGGACACCTTCCACCACTCCCAGAAAAACTCCGCGTTTCTTGCCGAACCGGGCATGCACCAGCCGACGGTTGTCGATGCCGTGCAACCAGCCAATATCCAGCCCCCGGGAAAAACTCATCTCCAAGTCATAGTCCGTCTCCCGGCGAATTCGCACCGCCTCGGTCATCGCACCGGCATCATCCGGGGCGCCCTTGGTCATGGATGCGTAAATCCGATCCACCGCAGTTCGGTAAGCCCGGGTTATCGCCGCCACATACTCGGGAGATTTCAACCTGCCCTCGATCTTGAGCGAGGACACCCCTGCCCGGATCAATTCCGGAATGACCTCCAGCCCAGCCAAATCCTGCGGACTCAATAAATACTTCCTGTCTCCCAGCGGCACCTGCTTTCCGTCGCAAACCAGATCGTAAGGAAGACGGCAGGCCTGGGCACACTCCCCGCGATTGGCCGAGCGGCCTCCGAGGGATTCACTCGTCAGGCATTGCCCCGAATACGCGACACACAGTGCCCCATGCACAAACACCTCCAGGGGCATCGTCTTTTTGTCCGACGCCAGCTTTTGCTGCATGGCCATCATCTCCGGGATCGAGCATTCCCGCGCCAGTACCGCCAACGACGCACCAAGTTCCCGGGTAAAAGCCACTCCCGCATCACTTGTTACAGTCATCTGGGTCGAGGCATGAATCGGAAAATCCGGCGAGATCCGGCGGATCAGACGGCAGATCCCCACATCCTGTACAATCGCAGCATCCACTCCGGCCGCAATGATGGCCCGCAATGATGCAACCGCCTCGGTCAACTCATTCCCAAAAATCAACGTATTGAAAGTCACATATCCGCGCACGCCCCGGCGGTGCAAAAACGCCATCAACTCCGGCAGGTCGGCATCCGTAAAATTATCAGCCCGCACCCGGGCATTAAACCGCCCCACCCCAAAATAAATCGCATCGGCTCCATTTTCCACCGCCGCCCGGGCACACATCCAGTTTCCCGCCGGGGACAATACCTCCGGCCTGTGCAACGGCACCCCGGCAGCATTCTGCATACGATCCGGGGAGGCGATGGTCTGGGAAAAATTCATTCAGCCCCGATGAAAACCTTCCACGTATAACTAACCAAGAGTTATTATTGGTTTTTATAACCCTGCCATCGAAACATCCGGAAACACAAAGGGAATATTTCAGGGTCTTCATCAGGCATTGGAAGTTATCCGTTCCCAAGTGAGCGCGTTTCTCAAACTTTCCCAAATAATCCAGGCCCACAACCCTACAGGAGGTTATTCTAAATTTTAGTTTTTTATTTAAAAACTTTCTATCTCATTTTCCCATAGACCTTAATTCTCTACCATATCTTTGTTCGCGCCTCTTTCTTCCCTTCCAAAACCGACTATTTCCATTTTAGGATACTCCTTTCGGAGCTGGACAAGCCTCAAAAACTTTACGGACGGCCATATTGTTTCCGTACATTCAGGCGAAAACTTTGTGGATGGCACTTTCTACTGGCTACGATACCATGATCCACTTTGTGGTTGGTACCTTTGCAGCCGTGCAATCGGGTGAAAACTTTGCGGATGGCACTTTCTACTCGCTGCAATACCATGATCCACTTTGTGGTTGGCACCTTTGCAGCTATGCAAAACCATGAAAACTTTGTGAACGGTCCTTTTGCAGCCGTGCAATCGGGTGAAAACTTTGTGGATGGGGCTTTCTACTCGCTGCAGAACCATGAACAACAATGCGGTTGATGGTTCCGACGATCTGCAGAGCCACCATTTGCGACGGATCAAAAGCATACCCCAAATTCAGATTGTATCACAAATATTCTCGTACCAGAGCACGAGCTAATTGAAACAAGAGGTAAGTCAGATGAAGAGTAGAACTTGCAGGCTCTCCTTTCGACGATTGCGGGTGAATTGAGAAAAATAGCTACTGGCCCGTCGTGTCCTTGGCCATGACGATCAACTTTATGATTCCCCCAAGCAGCGTCATGGTCATAAGGGCGATGATGATCAGTACCCCGATATTCTCCACCAACAGCGCACCTCTTCTCCATTTCGGCAGGCAACGTTGTTTATGCTTAACGGGGTTCATTTCGACGAATATGATAAATTGAACTAAAATAAAAAGTCACTTCCAAATTGAAAGCGTCCTGCCCTTGGACATTTCCGGGAAATCACTTCTTCGAAACAGATTGCTGCAATATTCCTATGAATTTTTTAACCTCCGGCGACTTCCAGACGGCATGCAATTGAAACTGAAGGTCTTCGCCCTTCTCCTTTACCCGCCTGGTGGTGATTCCCTCGATCTTGGAAAGATAAACCGCCTCGGGAAGCAGGGAAACCCCGAATCCACCAGCCAGCGAAACCACCATGGAGTCGATTCCATCCACGCTCTTTATCGGACCTATCTTGAACCCTCTCCTATTCATCACTTCCTTCATTCCCCTGGCGTGAAGATCTCGATCCGCACTTTCGATAGCCAGCACGGTCTGAGTTTCTAATGCCTTTAAGGAAACAGTTCGCAACTTGGCCAACGGGTGATCGGATTTCATGGCAACGACATAAGGGCAATCCAACAACAAGGCGGACGAAACCTTCTTGGAGTTCGGCAATTCGGCGGGCGAAACAAATCCAATATCAATTTCATTGCCGAGAAGGGCGGCGGTATGCTGCCGGATAATATCCAATTCCTTGAATTCCAGGGTGAGCTCGGGAAATCGTTTGCGGCAGGTTCTGATAAAGGCTGATAGAAAATTATGCCCCAGTTGTCCGACATTGCCGATTCGCAAGATGCCCTGGTTTACCTTCTGTAATTCATGGATCATCTGCTTTTCACATTTCAACAGCCTCTTTGCATATTCCAGCACCACGGATCCCGGCTTGGTGAGATGAATGCCGGCCATATCTCTTTCAAAGAGCGAAACCTTGAGCGATTTTCCCAATCTCTTAATTCGTGATTCCAACACTTGAGGTGATATTTTCAGCAAGCGGGCACTTTTTTTGAAATTCAATTCTTCTGCGGCAGCTACAAAGTAGCGGAGGTTTTCCAAGGTCATGGTCGTGTCAAAAGCGAGAGGTTAATCGGGGTTAGTGTAAGAGTTCATTACATACGCCCTATTCCCCAATGACTCAATAGTGAACTCATGCAGATTTTCCTTCACTGCCTGTTTTCAGGAGAGAAACAGTCCGAATTCCTCAACACTCTGCTACCAATGCTTGGCCCGCCCGCAACCGCTTCAAGTTTTTTGGTAAAACTATCCGTTCACTTTTCAGCGGCTGGCTGATTTACGTTAATTTTTCTGCGAATCCAAAATCGCCTTGGTGAATTGGCGTTGGTCCGTGCTGCTGGGACGCTGGTAAACAGAAAGGCCAAATTCACCAATGATAGCCAGGAGGTGATCAAAAATATCGGATTGAATGCCCTCATACGCCACCCACCCCGTGTCGTTTGTGAAAAAGTACAATTCCAACGGAAGTCCGTACTCGTCGGGCTGCAATTGGCGCACAATCAAGGTCATGTTTTGGTGAACCTTGGGGTGAGCTTCCAAGTAGGCCAGACAGTAGGCGCGAAAAGTACCAACGTTGGTCAGCAAACGGGAATTGGCCAATACCGAGGCATCTTCCAGTTTGCTATTAGCCTCATTCAACTCTTTCTCCTTCTCCTGGATATAGCTGGTTAGCAGCTTTATCTTTTCCCAGCGATCCAACATATCCGCATCCGCAAAACGGATGGTCTGCATGTCGATGTTAATGGTGCGCTTGATGCGACGACCTCCCGACTCCGACATACCCCGCCAGTTTTTAAAGGAATCCGAAATCAGGGCATAAGTAGGAATCGTAACATAAGTCATATCCCAGTTGCGCACCTTGACCGTGGTCAGCGTGACATCGACCACATCGCCGTCGGCGCCGAACTTGGGCATCTCAATCCAGTCCCCAACCAGAACCATGCGGTTCAACGAAAGCATGATGCCGCCGACCAAACCCATGATCGGGTCCTTGAAGGCAAACATCAGCGCCACCATGAGGGCTCCGATGCCGGCTAATATCTGGGCCGGATTTTGCTTCAACAAAATCGAAAGTATCAAAATCATCCCAAGGCAGAAAATGACCAGCTTGACGGCTTGGACGATTCCTCGGATGGGAAGATTGTTGGCGATATTTCTTCGTCTTAAGATCTCATGGGAAGCATTCAACAGGGCATCAAGAATACCCATGATAACCAGCAACACATAAATCCGGACAAGCAGGACAACGAAGTTATTAACCCCCGGGGTGGTGCTATATACAAAATGGCCCAGACGGGTAAAAACAAGTGCCGAGGCAAAGAAAGAGATGCGCGTGAAAACCTTGGTTTCCTTGAAAACGGCAATCCAGTTTTTCGAGGAGTTTTTGGAAATAGCCTCAATGGCCCGCACCAGGGCAACGCGGACAATCCAGTTCGCGATCAAGGCCAGGGCCAGCAACCCGATGCTTCCGAGAACCACAATGGTGGCCTTTGCCAAGTCATCGCCCAAGCCCCATGAATCACTCAGTCTGGCTTCGAGGCTTACGAGTGTCTGCTTGGCATACTCCAGCGACTCCGGAGCAACATGGCCGGCTGTCTGGACGGTTTCCTCCTGCGGTGTTTCAGCAGGTGGCGTCGTCTCATCCGTACTGGCCTGCCCGAGCAGCAGGGTGGTGGTCATCATTATGCCAAAAAAAACAGCCCAAACATGTTTCATACTTTTTTGGTGCAATATCGCCGGAGAATTTTCTGTCTATGCTGAATACCGGCAAAGGGGGAATTTTTAAGATTATGAATAATGCCCATCGCTCACCGTGATGACATGCCACGAATCGACATCCGCCGGAAGCACCGTCCCCGTCGCCAAGACCTGGCACTCGGAACCCAATGCCTTCCAGAAACCTTCTTTGCGAACCGGGTCCAGCTCGCCCAGGATGTCATCCGCTAAAACAATCGGGGTTGTCTGGGTCTGACGTCGAAAATGCGCCAGTAGGGATAAACTCAGCCCCAGAACCAGACCACGCTGCTGCCCCTCCGAGGCAACATCCTGGGCATGACGTCCGGAAAAACGAAAATCAAAATCATCCCGGTGCGGACCACGCTGGGTCGCCCGCATCATGATATCAGAGGGACGTTGCCGTTGATAAACCTCCAGCCATGCACCGATATCATCCGGCATGACATTGGGAGAATAAACCAACCCACTGGCTCCATCGGCCAGTCCGATACAGGCACACGCCTCCTCCAACCCCAGGCCAAGTTCCGTAAGAATTTCTTTGCGTCGCGTGGTAATCCGCACCGCACAGGGAGCCATTGCCTTTTCAAAGGCGAGCAACTGGTTTGCATCCGGTTGCGCTTGGCGCAGCAATTGGTTTCGTCCGGCCAGTGCCCCGTAATATCTACGAAGCGCCTCAAGATAACCGGGATCTCCGGCAGAAATGGCCAAGTCCAACCAGCGACGACGCCCGGTCGGTGACCCACGCAGCAGATCGATGTCATCGGCGCAAAAGGCAACCACCGGAAAGCGGCCGAGATAAGCAGAAAACTGCCGGACCTTCTCTCCGTCCACGGTGACGGTTTTTTGCTTGGGCGTAAGTGAGAACGTAATGTTGACGTCCCCCTCCTGCTCATGCCGAAGCGAATAGCCAAGTTGGGCAGCCGGACAGCCGTGACGCACCAGAAGGCCTGTTTCCTGCGTGCGGAAAGAACGCAATGCAGGGAGCAATCCAACGGCTTCCAGCAGGTTTGTTTTCCCCTGCCCATTGCAACCAAGCAAAAACACCCGGTCATATCCCAAGGCAACTTCGGCAAAAGAGATATTGCGAAAATCCGCGAGTCGCAGGTGTTGAATTCTCATGGTAGAACAATCACCCCTGACTTGTCGTTGGCAGCATCGTCGTCAAGTTCGCGGGCAACTTCTCCCAGTGCATCAGCCAATGCCGTCCAGTCGGCTGGTGTCGTCTCCCAGAGTGAACTGATGCGCAAGGTGCGGCGGGCAGTGTCGTCAGACACACCCATCGCAGAAAGAACATGCGAGGGCTTGTTGTCAGCCGTGGCACAAGCCGATCCGGTTGAAACAACAAAACCGTGCTTCTCCAGTCGCTTTAGCCAGCGCAAATTCGCATGACGCGGCAAGGCCAGTGAGCATGTGTTCCAAAGGCGATTGGAAGCTATCCCGAATACATGTGCTCCGGGTATTTTTTCCAAAACCGTCTGTTCAAAAGCATTCCGGGCCTGGAGTCGGGCATCATTATCCACCAATTCCCCCTGCCTGGCCAATAAGGCCGCCTGCATCGCGGCAATGCCTGAAAAATTCACGGTACCCGCACGATGGTGATTCTCGTGGCCGCCGCCCAGTTGTCCGTGAAAATGCGGAACAAGGGGCTCGTTAAAAATCATGAATCCGACCCCTTTGGGGCCGCCGAATTTATGCGCACAACCCACAAGATAATCAACGGCGCAAAGTTCTTCCAACGGCAACTTGCCAATCCATTGGGTCGCATCGCAATGATAACGCGCCCCATGCGTTCTGGCAAGAGCCGCAATGCTATCCACAGGTTGAATCACCCCTGTTTCATTGTTGGCCGCCATAATGGAAACAAACGCAATGCGCCCTCCCCTGAGTCGCATTTCCAATTCTGCCAAATCGACAACACCTGCATCATTCACAGGCAGAATTTCCAGACGATCCTTCCAATACTTTTTTGCGGGCTCCAACACACTGGGATGCTCCACCGCTGACACGATTGCCCACTTCTCCGCGTTTCGCTCAGCTTCATAGGCGGTTATTGCATTATTCGCCTCGGTCGCCCCGCTGGTAAAAATCACATTCCGCGAAGAAACACCAAACAACTTCGCAAAAAACTCCCGGCTTTTTTCCACCTCGTGATAAACTCGGGCAGCAACCTCCGTGGGTGAAGCCGGATTGTACCATAGGATATCCTCTGCCCTGAGCCATGCCTCGCGAGCACCGGGGTGCAGTGGCGTCGTCGCATTGGCATCAAAGTATTTCATTGAAAAGTGTATGAGACAGCAGAGCTAAAGTTTTTCCTCTCCAGAGCCGTTGTAGAATTTCGCCTTTATGCCATTCACCGTTTGCCTGTTCTTTCGCACCCTGAAGTGCGTCCACCTCAATGCCCCAGAGGAATCAGCGCGGAATTTTCAAAACCATGCCGATACGAAGTGTCCCCTGTTCCGATGACAACTGGTCCCGATTGGCTTTGTAGATTTCCTTGTAGCGTGTGCCAGTCCCGTAAACTTTTTGACTAATCCTATAAAGCGTATCCCCGGCTTTCACGGTATAGGTCTCCGGGATCGGATTGGCATTCGCCACGGTGGGAGGTGGCGGTTGGGCAGGAACCAGGGCAAGCGGCTCAATGCTGGTGGCCGGAGATGGAGAGGGTGTTGCCGATGAGGTAAGGGTCGGTGCGCGCCGTTCCAACTGGGCGACCTTCATTTCCAGGTCAGAGATCTTCTTTTTCAGATCGTCATTTTCCCTTCTGCTTTCCGTCAATCGGTCCTGATAAGCCTCCTTGGTGGCATCCACCTCAAAAGGTCTACCCGGAATGCTCTGAAGATAGGCACGGTCGGCGGTCCTTATCAGATCACCCACCTGGGGCGCTTGCTCGGCATTCGGGCGAATGCGCAGAAACTGACGAAAGTGATAGATGGCATCCAGTGGCTCCTTGCGGGAAAGGTAGATCCTTCCGGCCTCCAAATGTGATTCAGCGGCATCGGTACGGGCATCGATTACCTCAAGAAATTTCATCAATGCACCCATGGTATTACCGTCCCGCAACATGTTTCGGGCATCCTTATAGGCGGAATCCTCCGTCTCGGGAACACTGGGTTGCGGTTTGGCCGTCTGGTCGCAAGCAGTGAACGCGAACAGGCACACTAGACAGATTGCCATGTGCCAAAAACGCAAAACAGGAAACTTGCCGCTCTTCATAATCCCCAGTAGAAGTAAACGTCAATGGGAGTGGTTCAACCCGAAATAAAAAGAAACCGGGAATTTCCCGGTTTCTTTTGTTTTATCAGGCAAAAACTTCCTCAGCCTTAAAGAACCGCTTGATTTCCGCAGCCGCGCTGTCGGTGCCATCGGACGCATGGCAGATATTGACCGATACATCCGTTCCATAGTCTCCCCGGATGGTCCCCTTGGGAGCCTTGGTGGAATCCGTTGGTCCAAGCAACTCCCGAACCCTGGCGATTACATTCTGCCCCTGCAACACTGCCACGATAACCGGGCGGGAGCCCATGAACTCGGCCAGCGCCGGGAAAAACGGCTTGTCGGCAATATGGGCGTAGTGGTCACGCAGGAGTTCATCGGTCAGCCGCATCATCTTGCAGGCCACAATGTCGAATCCGGCTTTTTGAAAACGATCCATGACGGCTCCGCACAAGCGTTTTTCCATGCAGTCAGGTTTGAGGATAACGAGGGTTTTTTCCATAGGTAAACTTTTGACGGATAGTTTTGGTGCGTCAGGAAATGTGCAAGGATTATCGGGGCAGTATTATTCTCCAGGTTGCGCCTTATTTCCGGGCAATCAGGCAAACGGCATGTACCGCAATTCCCAATCCGGCACCAAGGTCATCCAGCTTCTCGTTGGTAGTTGCCTTTACCCCCACGCAATTCTCCGGGATGCCCAAGACCTTGGCCAAGGACGCCTTGATTGCATCGATATGCGGTCCCACCTTGGGTTTCTCGGCAATCATGGCCGCGTCCACATTTTGAATGCAATAGCCCGTTTTTTCCACCTCAGCCACGGCTCTCCGCACAATATCCAGCGAGTTCATGTCCTTGCAGGCAGGGTCGGTATTGGGGAAGTAAAACCCGATATCACGCAATCCGGCAGCGCCAAGGATTGCGTCGGCGACGGCATGGCAAAGCACATCAGCGTCGGAATGCCCGTCAGGCCCGACATCAGAAGGAATCTCCACTCCACCCAGCACACAACGGCGTCCTGCCTTGAGCGTGTGGATGTCGTAACCAATACCGATGCGAAAGAGAGGCTGACTCATGGAGATGAAAGAATGCTAAATTCAGGAAACGAAAAGGTTAAATATCCCAAAGTTTGTGATATATAGGCTATTTTCATTCATATCGTTTGCTCAAAATCGATTTTTTCTGCACTTGATTCTTGAAACCAGCAACAACACCCTCATACACGATATCTCTTTTTTACGGTGCGGTAGCCAAGTGGTAAGGCCGGGCTCTGCAAAAGCTCTATTCGGCGGTTCGATTCCGCCCCGCACCTCCACTTACACGAAGACCCGTTTCCCCATGGGTCTTTTATTTTGGCTTTTTTTGCAATACATTTGCCCCAGGCCTTAAAAGGCACCATCTCTGGGTTATGCGAAAGAAACATATCCGTGATTATCAACATGTCTCTTGGGATTGGAACGGCACTTTGCTTGATGACGCTGCTTTCTGCACCGAATGCCTCAATGAAGTGATAACTGGCCAAGGCAAGCCACCCATTGATCTTCATCGCTACCAGGAGATTTATACCTTTCCCGCCTCAGCCGTTTACACGGCACTGGGACTCCCCTCCGACGAGGTTTCTTATAAAAAATCCAGTATCGCCTACATGTCGGCCTACGAAAAAAATCGTTCCCAATGCCAACTGCATAAAGATGCGCTCTCTGTGCTGGAATCCATTCATGCGGCACGAATCCCTCAATCAATTTTCTCAGCTTATCCGCAGGAATCCCTTGAGGCTGTTGTAGCCGAGTACGGGGTCGGGAAGTTCTTTCAAACACTTCACGGCAACGATAATATCTACTCCAATGACAAGGCCCACCGGGCTCGCTCCCATTTCGAGGGCTTATCCGTGCCGTTCGATGAAATCCTCTACTTCGGCGACACCATCCACGACGCCGAGATTGCCCAAAGCCTTGGCATCGACTGTATCCTGATCGCCAAAGGGCATCAGGCTCGCCACCGGCTTGAGGGGCAATCCGCAAAGGTTGTGGACGGATACGATGAAGTCTTGGAGATGCTCTGAGCGCCTTGAGACGCAGGAAAGTAATTATCCTGCCATCCCTAGTCCCAT
>JAITVQ010000269.1 GCA_031285745.1 Puniceicoccales bacterium
ATCAGCGGGAAGAAACAGCGCATCATGCGGAAAGTGGCGCTGTTTGACGCTTTTGCCTCTGTGTGTCCGTTTTTTACGCAGGAATTTCATGTGAATAACTGGTATGGTTGCGCACATCCAGAACAGGAGGAAACCGATCCTGACGAAAATGGCGTGGAGCGCGGTAAGTGCTACAGCTTTAGCTGCCCGTTAGGCATTGTTCCCGACGAAGAGGATTGGAATAATCCCGATGTGGATTGGGATGGTACGACCCTGGATGACATACTTATAGACAATAAATGGCCAATCGGTGGAGATGAAGAACATATAATGGTGGATGTCAGCCCCGATGCCACTGAGGACGAAAAAAGAGCCTGGCATAATTACGAGCGGTATATCAATCGTTACAACCCTGAATGGCCGGGATGTAAACCGGTCGAGAGATAAGGAGACAGAAATGGATAAGTATGCGTTTACTGATAAGGAATACCCGGTATTGCAAAAGGCTTATACCAAAGAAGAAATTGAAAAAATGGCAGATGAGGTCGGGTATATCGAAGGCGTGGTCAAAGTATCGCTGGATAACTTAATTGACAACGATCTTGAAGGATTCTTAGATACGTTATCACTTAGCCTGATTGACAGTGTATGCCTTATGGACATCAACTATAAATTGGTTGGATGCTGTGAGAATGGCACGGGCTTGATTTTGGCGCGTGGGCAGGCAGAGGCAGAGTCGGAATAAACATGAGTGAAACTGAATGATAGAAAGGGGTGCTGTATGAGCCTGTCTCATTATCAAACGGTCTTTATTGACCTTCTTGCCATCCTGCTGGAGTATGCGGATATGCAGCCCGCTGATGGCAGGGGTCGTGTGGAGGTGATCAAAGAAAGCGTCATCAAGGCATCCGACAAATTCGGCATGGATATCGACGAGGAACACAACAGCGTCTACAAGTGTATTGCCCAATTGCTTATCAAGGCGCTTGGTGCCGAAGGCCGCGAAGGCGAGATTGACAATGCGATACAGGATGCCCGCGAAACGGCTGTTAAGAGTATCCGATCCGCATCGTACCGCATTTGTGATCATAACGGCGACGCCTCTGAACTGATCCGTGAATTCATTGCCAACCAAAATCAGGTGCGCCTGATGTTCAAGATCCAGGGCAGATATGCCCACATTGGGTATGCATTTTTTAAACTACCGTACAACGAGCATATTGACCTTATCTATGGTATGGATTTAGATCAGCATCAATTACCCCTGTATCCACACAGGGATATGAAATACCTGGGCTTTTACAGTAAGGCTACCGACAAAGCATACGCTTTGTTGGATCCGCTTCGGAGCCTTTACTGGCTTCACGATAAATATCCCCCGGAATGCGAAGACACTATGTTCGGCAATCTGGAAAAGGTTCTACAGCAGGAGATCTCAAGGCGCATCCAAGATATGGCGAAGGGTGGCGAAAATGCAGTTGATCTGACACAGATATCCGGCCTGCTTTCCAGCTTGCAGGAGGAATATGAAAAAGGCCTCCGAGATTTTGCCGATACCGTCGTCATCGGAAGATATGAATACCACCAGGACGACCTGGTCCGGTATATCGATGATCCCGACACACTGATCAGTGAAAAGGCGGAGCGATATATCAAGGACCACAAGGAGCAATTACTGCGACGGTGGGCGCTTCACCGCGCCCTGGGGCAGCTAGCCGACGCCGCAGATCAGAAACGGGGTGAGGCCGGTGTGTAAAATGTCGTTTGAAATTTGGTTTTTCAATTACAGCACATCAGTCCGCTTACCCACCGGAAAGGCCACGCTGAACAAAGCGGCGGACAGGCTGGAGATCGTCTCATCCGAGAGACGCAGTGAAGAGATGCATGTCTCCCGTATCGCAAATCCTTCGCTGCCGGGCCGGTTCATCTATAACTGGTCGTTGCAGGACATGAACCATTTTGCCGGCGTAGTGGGCGCGATTCCGCAAAGTGACTACGATAAGCTGGCCACCGTACTGAAGGCGCTGGAACCATCGTCTTTGGTTGAAACCTACAACGTGCTCGCGCAGCACTGGCCGGATGCTGTATATAAAATTTCAGCTTGATAAAGCTGTATGAATAAGAAAAGGAGCGTGTACTGATGATGGACAATCAACTGAATCCCGATAAGATGCTGATTGCTTATGTCTATAATGATGATGGCGTGAAAGAGTATTTCTTCGAAAGAACCCCGGAGAACATTGCCAACTTTATAGGGCGCAAAGAGCATATGACCTGCAATAAAATCATCCTGACCGACATGAACGACGGTTTTATCCTTTCCACGATTGGATGGTTCGTTGACCGTAGTCCGGACCAGGAGCTGAACAGACAGATTGTCAAGGTCCTGATACCGATCCAAATGGGGAATACGGAATCCCAGGAAATCCAGGCATACACCCGTGAGGAATTGGAACGGGATCCGTCACTTTATGGTGGAGAGGTTGACGGGACAGGACTCTAAATGTCTGCGTCGCTTAGACATGACTAAATGTATCCTTCCCGTGATTGCAGCACAAGAAGTGGCAGGACAAGATAATCTGCCGGGTGGCACCGGCCGAATGGAGTGTGTGATTAACCGTGAAACTGGCAATACCAAACCTTACCGTTGTGAACCGCATCGGGTTGGAGAAACCCAAACTGGTTCCGCGTTATATAAATGAACGGGCGATGTTCGCCAAAAACGGATGGAAGTATCACCGCCGTGCGTATCGCAAGCACAAACGGTACCGCGCCGGGGAACTCCGCCGATCGGCATAATGCCAAAACAAATGACTGTGGACCGCGACAAAGCGGTCCACAGTTTTTTCTGCAAATGAGGTAGAGAATGAAATATGCAAAACGCGATATAGTTATTCCGCACGAAAAACGCGAGGAATACAACAAACGATGCCTTGCCGTCGTAGAGGGAGAAAACAAATCCCTTACACCGGAGGACGTCGCTGCATTTTATACCGGAATTGGCGGACTTCATGGCTTGTCCGCATCCGATTTCGGCGACTACAGTTCCTACAGCACGGCAAAAAAACAATATGAACACGGGCAATTTTTTACCGATTACAACCTCGCTCAGTGGGTGGTAGATTGCGTCCAGCCAAACGAGGACGATATCGTTGCAGATCTGACTTGTGGGCACGGGTCTTTTTTCAACTGCCTGCCTAACGAAAAGCGCTTAATCGGTATAGAGTTAGAGGAGAACGCCTGGAAAGTGGCAAAGTTCCTCTATCCGGACGCACAGATCCGGCACGCCGATATCATGGAGTGGGTACCCAGCGAGGCGGCCGATATCGTTATCGGCAATCCGCCATTTGGCCTGCGCTGGATCATGCGTGGGGAAGAAATGAAAAGCGAATATTGCTACTGTGTCCGAGCGGCCGATGTGTTGGTACCCGGTGGAATTTTAGCAGTGATAGTTCCACAT
>JAITVQ010000276.1 GCA_031285745.1 Puniceicoccales bacterium
GGCTACCAAGTGTTCACGCCAGCCATTGATGTCTTTCTCAAGGAACATCTTTTTGCTGATATTTTCTGGCGCGATAATATGGATATTCTGGATAGGGAAATCGCTACCGTCGCGGCGCTTTGCAGTGTGGAGGGGGTTGATCCCATGCTGCAATTTCACATGGGTGCCGCCCTCAATGTCGGCCTAAAGGAATCCGAAATGAAAGACCTGCTCTCAGTGATAGAGACGAGGGTGGGGGAAAAGGAAGGAAGCAATGGACGAAAGGTCTTTTCCCGGGTTCTGGCTGCACGAACCGCAAAGCAATAACCAGCGCTGCTTTTTCAGATAAATCGGGCCAAAAAAACAGGCGTGGAATTCCACGCCTGAGAGAGAAATGTTTTTGGTCTTATTTTTTCTTTTCGGGAAGCTTGGGCTTGATCGTTGCATCAAGGGCCCTGTCGCTGTTGCTGAATACCACGGTGTTGGCGGCCTTTGATATCCACATGTATCCCCGGTCTTCTTTCTTGGCGCTGTAATAGAACGAGGAGGTGGCGGGAACTGTTAAGGCGAACTTGCCCTTGTCGTCCACGGAGACTTCCTCTCCTTTGTTTTCCGCGAAGACATCATTATACTTCTTGAGTGCCTCTTCGTAGGATTCCATCTGCTTGTTGAATTTCTTGATGATATCGCCTCTTTCCTTTTCCCATTTCTTTTGCTGCTTGGGGTTCTTGGGTGCTTCGTCACCAAATTTTTCAATGTCGGCAACGTGTCGACGGGCGACGTTCCATATTCTAGCCAGCTCATCATGGGCTTTCTTTACTGCAGGCCCGTTCTTGAGCACATAGACTGTGCCTTCCTTCATGTTGGAGTCTTGGGGAATGGATCCCTTGACGTCCATGGTCTTTTCTTGGGCCTGGGCCGAGACTGGAGCGAGGAAAAATGCGCAAAGCAGCGCAAGCAGGGCAAAGGGGAGTGTTTTCATAAGCAATTTTATTGTTAGTACTCTCAGCGGTGGCGTCAACACCGCATGTTTTAGTGTTCCGACAGCCAGCGTTCGGCCTCGATAGCGGCCCGGCATCCCATGCCGGCGGCAGTGATGGCCTGTCGATAAACGTGGTCGGAGCAATCCCCGGCGACAAAAACGCCTTCGACGTTGGTGTGTACCCCGCTGGATTGCGGAGACACAATATAGCCGCTTTCATCGAGCGTGAGCGCTCCGGTGAACGGCTTGGTGTTGGGAATGTGGCCGATGGCGACGAAGACGCCTTTGCAGGGAATTTCCGAGGTTGCGCCGGATTGCACATTCTTGGCGGAAATGGCACGCACCTTGCCGTCGTCTCCACCGAAAATTTCCACAGGAACGCTGTTCAGAACCGGGACGATCTTCGGGTGTTCCAAGACACGGCGAGACATGATCTCCGAGGCGCGGAATTCGTCGCGGCGGTGGATGATGTAAACCTTGCTGGCGAACCGGGTGAGGAAGATGGCTTCCTCGCAGGCACTGTCCCCGCCGCCCACGACCACCACGTCCATGCCCCGATAAAAAGCTCCATCGCAGGTGGCGCAGGTGGTTACGCCGTTCCCGCCGTAATATTCCTTCTCGCCGGGGATGCCGATCAATCGCGGGGATGCTCCGGTGGCAATAATGACACTCCGGGCTTCATAGGTTTTCGTGGCGGAATGGATGCGCTTTACGGGGCCGTCGAGCGAGACGTGTTCGATCTGGTCATGCTCGTATCTGGCTCCAAAACGGGCGGCCTGCTGGCGCATGTTGTCGGTGAGCATGAATCCGTCGATACCCTCGGGGAAGCCGGGAAAATTCTCCACCTCGGACGTGGTTGTCAATTGCCCGCCGGGCTGATTGCCTTCGAGCACAAGCGGGTTAAGATTGGCGCGGGCGGCATAAATGGCGGCAGTGAGACCGGCGCAACCTGTTCCAAGGATAATGATATTTTCCATGCCAATGCTTTTAGATGGTTCGAAGCCGACCTCAATCACCAACTTTGTGGGAAATTTTACCCCCATCTTTCGTGAAATTCTTATCTTTTAGTTTTCCTCCTCCTTTTCGTCTGTCAATTTATCCCCATGCGCCAGAGCATCCAAGGGCTTGTTGCCGATGTCGTGTCGGGGAGGATATTCCCCGGCGAGGTTATTTGGGGAAATGACCGGATCTGTGAGATCGTTGAAAATCCGGGAGCCATGCAAGACCGGATGATTGTCCCCGGCTTTGTCGATGCCCATGTGCATGTGGAAAGTTCACTGCTGGCTCCGACCGCGTTTGGTCGTGAGGCATGTATCCATGGTACCGTGGCCACGGTGAGCGATCCCCATGAGATTGCCAATGTGCTTGGGGTGGACGGCGTCCGATGGATGATGGCGGATGCCAAGGATAGTCCGGTGAAGATTTATTTCGGGGCGCCTTCCTGTGTCCCGGCGACACCATTCGAGACTGCCGGGGCGAAGCTGGGCGCAGCCGAAGTGGAGGAGCTCCTGGCGATGCCTGGGATAAAGTATCTGGCAGAAGTGATGAATTTTCCAGCGGTGATCCATCGCGATCCGGCAATGATGGCGATTGTCGAAGCGGCTCGGCGCATGGGAAAACATATTGATGGCCACGCTCCGGGTGTCATGGGAGAGGATTTGAAAAAATATGCCGCCGCCGGGATTGAGACGGACCACGAATGCGTGTCGATGGAGGAGGCTCGCCAGAAGGCGGCGCTGGGAATGTTCATCGCGATCCGGGAAGGGTCGGCGGCCCGCAATTTTGATGCATTGGTGGACATGCTTCGGGAAAATCCCGGCCGGTGTTTCCTTTGTTCGGACGACAAGCATCCGGATGAATTGCTGCTGGGGCATATTGACCGGTTGATTGCCCGGGCGATTGCTGCCGGGGTTGCTCCGATGGATGCCTTGCGGGCCGCGACATTGAATCCGGTGCGTCATTACGGATTGGAAGTGGGTTTGCTGCAGAAGGGAGATTGGGCCGATTTTGCCGTGATTTCCAATTTGTCGGAATGCCGGGTGCTGGAAACTTGGATAAATGGAAAAAAAGTCGCGGAACAGGGGCGGTGTGTGATTCCTGCTCCGGCACCAATTCCTGCCGGAAAGTGCCCGAACAAGTTCACGTGTTCACCCAAGGCTCCGGCTGATTTCACCGTGCCTGCTCCAAGTGCGGGACGGCAGATTCGGGTGATTGTGGCAAAGGACGGACAGTTGATCACGGATATGGAAACCGTGGAACCGGCTATTCAGGGTGGATTGGCGGTGTCCGATCCCAAACGGGATTTGTTGAAAATTGCCGTGGTCAATCGTTATGCGAATACGCCACCTGCGGTTGGTTTCATCAAGAACTTTGGTTTGCAGGAAGGCGCCATGGCCTCAAGCGTGGCACACGATTCCCATAACATTGTTGCGGTAGGCGTGGACGATGCGAACTTGTGCGAAGCCGTGAATGCCGTGATCGCCCACAAGGGCGGGCTGAGTGCCGTGTTCCAGGGGAAGGTGGATGTTTTACCCTTGCCGATTGCCGGATTGATGAATCCGGGGAATTGCCGGGAAGTGGGCGACGCATTTACGCGTTTGACTGAATCGGCCAAGGCGGCGGGTTGCCCCCTGCGTTCCCCTTATATGACCTTGTCATTTATGGCGCTGTTGGTGATCCCCAGACTAAAAATCGGAGACAAGGGATTGTTCGACGTGGTATCTTTTTCTCCGGTGCCTTTGGAGGCAGAATAACCGGAGACGTTCCCTAGCGTTGCTGTTTCTTCAGTTTATCCCAGGCGGCCAGGATATCATTTGCCACTGGTCCGGCATGACTTCCTCCGCCCAGTTCAGTGCTTCTCTCTTCACCCTCGATCATGACGCACAGGGCGATTTCCGGATTTTCGACAGGGGCAAACGCGATGGTCCAGGCCAGGGTCGAGGTCTTTCCCCGGACTTGAGCAGTGCCGGTTTTGCAGGCGACTGAGAAATTGAGCGGGACGACAGGAGGATCAGACCTCCGGTTGGGATCGTAGCCCGAGACCCGGGCGCCAGTGCCGCCGGGTTTTGCACACGCCACCAGACCCTCGATAAGCGCGTTGTGTTGCTCGTCCGTCAGGCCAATGCGCTCCCCCCCGTGATTATAACGGACAAGATCCGCTCTGCCGGGATCATGAATGATGGTAACGGCAGTGCGGGTTTCATTGCGAGCGATGGATGCCATCATGCAGGCGATATGCATGGGAGTGGTGACATTAAAGCCCTGTCCGATGGCCATGTTGGCCGTGTCTCCTTCCACCCATCCACCCTGGCCGATTCTCCGTTTATACTCGGCCGTGGGAACGACCAGATTTTGCTCGGAAATTTGGCCGACTTCAAAAGTGGTTTTGCTGTCCAGGCCGAAACGTTTGGCCTCAATCGCGAGTGGCTCAGGAGTCTGGGTTTGCCTGCTTTGCCGGAGCATCATGAGGCCAACCTGATAGCAGAAGACATTACAACTGACCTTCAGCATGCGCGTAATATCTACATCGCCAAAAGACATGCGATCATGCTCGACGAAGCGTTGGGCGCCGACTTGGTATGTCGATTCGCAATAGAGCATTTCATGCGGAGCCACCACATTACTTCGCATGGCGGCGATGGCCGTAATGGGTTTGAATGAAGAACCGGGCGGATAAAGACCCTGCGTGGCCCGACCCAACCAGCCATCGTTTTGATCAATCTCATCCTTGTATTTTTGAGGCATGAAACTGGCGATGCGATTGGGATCAAAGGTAGGGGCGCTGGCACAGGCCAGTGCCTCGCCGGTTTTTACATCGATCACGATGGCGGCGGATTTATTTTGAGCCGCCCGGGTCTTGAGCGATTTTTCGACAGCCAGCTGCAAGTCGATATCCAGTGATACATTCAGCCCGGAGCCTTGGACGGGGGACTTTTCCTTTATCTTTTGGTACAGATACCCGTTGGGCAGCACGGTCCATATCTGGTATCCCGGTGTTCCTTGCAGCACATTGTCAAAAGCGCGCTCGAAAGCCGTCGCTCCTGTTTTGCCACGAAATTTGTAGGCGCTCCGGCTGATAATATTTCCTGAGTTCTGCTCCAAAAATTCAGTTAACTCAGGATCATTTTCCAGATCAAAGGCGCGCGGATCGTCTTCTTTTTGGGGGTTCGGACGCGGGTCGATATTTTGCAGATACCCCAGCACGTGGGCGGCTGCCGGGCCATAGGGATAAGTGCGGATGCTTTCTACCTCGATGCGAATGGGAGACTCGACGGGGTAATGCTCCACGAAACGGGCCAACTCTGTTTCATTGATGTCGCTGACCAAGGTGATCGACACCGTGCGGTTCTGCTCGAAATGCTTGTTGGTTTCGGTGGCATCCAGTGTCTCCTGTCTGCCGAGAGTGACGTTCAGTTGGTCGAGATATTTTTGCAGGACACTGGTCCGGGCAATTTTGGGAATCTCGTTGAGCCGGTCTTGCCTCGCCAGTCGCCGCCGGTCCTTTTCCTCCTTGGGTTGATCCTCGTCGGTATCGACTAGGGCGTTGAGGCGAATGAGCGCCCGGTCATTGCGCAGGATTTTGTAGTATTCCTTGCTGATCTCCTCGCGGAGCAGGGCGAGATCGGCGACGATGTTATAGGAGGGACGATTGCCGACCAGCAGGCGCCCGTACCGGTCGTAGATATTGCCGCGCGGAGCCGGGGTGACAATGAGGCGCTGGCTTTGGGTCCGTGCCCGTTGCTTGTATTCATCATCATCGCGGAGCTGAATGGCGCCGAGCTGCCCGGCGATGTACAAGACGAAGAGCAGGATTACTACTCCGAGAAAAATAAATCTCCACGGGCGGATGTCTGAATTGGACTGTTCCTGCTCCTCAATCATTGCTTGCTCTTCATCTCCGCAAAGAGGTCCTTCTTGATAATTTTAAAGGCACTGAGTTGGAAGGCAAAAAACCAGAATCCCAATGCCAGAATAAATACTGTCGAGGCTCCGCCTCCACACACGGCGGCCTTGATCGTGACTGCAACCGACAGGGCAGGGGAGCTGGTCCAGAATAAGACCGAGGCGAAGACTGCCCACGCCACGACGTTGATGCCTGCGGCCAAGGCCACCCAGGTCCAGCGCGGCCAGAGGTATACTTTGTTTTGGAAAAAATGGAGAAATACCAATGCCGGGAGTAGGATGCTGGCTGATAATCCGAACGGACTGGCGCGAAGCGCGTCGGCAAAGAACGTGCAAAGCAGTACGGTGATGAACGCCGGACGCATCGGCATGAACAGTGTCGGGATGATGACGAAGAGGGCGTCCGTATAAAGCAGGATGCCGAGCGAGGACAGCCAGGGTTGAACAAGACTATTGAGCAAAACCCAGATGATTCCGCAGATAATTCCCGGCAGCCAGCGCAGAGTCTCAATCATGCTTGCTCAATCAACGACACCGTTGCTCCTTTCAAAAAATAAAATCATTCCAATGACCCGAAGGGAATGTCGTTTCTCAGGGGGACCAGAATCGCGGCTTCCTGCAATCGATCGAGTTCTGGAAACAACTTGACGCTGCCTTCCAGAAACAGGCCGTCGGAGGTTTTTTTCAACCGTTCCTCGGGGGCATCCCCGGACAGATTTCTCGGAGGTTCCTCGACAGTGCCAAGGTACATGCCGCCCATGAATACTCCGCCCAGTCCGGAGGTGAAAACATAAATGGGTGCCTCTCCCGCTGCCGCCAGGTTGTAGTTGACAGGGATATTCGTGATCATCGCCTTGGGCGGGGCGAACGGTTCGTTGTAAACCCCCTGGAAAATCACCGGGCGGGTGTCGCCGTCGATATTGGCCGAGATGCGGAATTCCGGGCTGGATACCAACTCCACTGTGCAGGTATCGAGGTGCACGTCTTTCACGCGCCCGACGACCCCACTGCCGATTACCACCGGGCACCCCTTGCGGATGCCGTCCACGCTGCCCTTGCGCAGGGTGATTTCCTGCCACCAGGTATTCAGGTCCCGGCGGGCCACCCGGGCAATGATCGTCCGGAATTGGGGTCGGCTGGGAATATCCAGCAATTGCTCCAACCGCTTGTTCTCATTGACGAGTGACTGATATTGCTGCACCTGCAATTGCAGTGCGGCGTTGACACGGGCGAGATCGCGGCCCGCCTCGATCAATTCGGTATCGGAGCGCCCGGCGCGCAATTCCCAGAACTTCCGCAAATCCTCCATCCGCGATTGCGTGATGATCAACGGAGACTGGAATTCATAGAAGGTGTCCTTGACGAATCCCCTGACGAATCCGGGCAGAGCCCACCACGCCAGCAACCCCAAGGCTAGAATAACGAATGGCTTGTGGTCAATGCGGCCCGGTGTCACCACGGACAAATCCTATTGCTTCATTTTGCGGTTATTGTCTGCGCCAGTGATTATCCTGCAAAATAATACCGGCACCGTTTACCACGGCGCACAAAGGATCATCCCCGACAAAGACTGGCACCCCGGT
>JAITVQ010000055.1 GCA_031285745.1 Puniceicoccales bacterium
AGTGGTCGCCGGAAATCCCGGGAGGGCAAATGACAGCGACACGAGTGCGCCGGAAATCCCGGCGAGGGTATGTCACGGGGCATGGAGGGAAAATATAAAATAAAAAGTTTAAAATTTAAAGTAATCTTCCATGGGGGATGGGAGGATATTTGAGAGCCAGGGGAGAGCCACGAATGATAGGATGGCAGCCTACTCTGCAGAACGTCTGACCTTCAGTATTCCTGAGATTTCTCGTTTTCCTGTCTATCGTCCTCTTCTCTATATCCTGTTGATCCTGTCATCCTGTCCTCAGCAAAGGATCATGCGCCAGAGTAAGGTCAAAAAAGAGTATAGAATCAGGTGATACCATCAGGTCTATTTTTGACGCCTATTTTCTGGCGCGTTTTAACTGTTTAAACAAGACCCGGGCATTGCGTCCGTTGGCCATAGTCTCGGTGCGCCGCTGCGGAGGCAGGTCGGATAATGAACCGTCCTCGAATCCGCAGACACTCCGAAAGAAGCCATAACTCTGGGTGGTCAGGGCGAAGATTTTGGAGGCGCCAAGTTCCCTGGCTTTTAGGATGGCGTAATCGACCAGTTTTTTTCCGACGCCGCGATCCTGGTAGAAGGATTGGACATAGACGGAGCCGACCTCGACGATGCTTTTGCCGGGATACTTGCGCAGGCAGGCACAGCCGATGACGCTTTCGTCGATTTCATAGACGTAGTATTCCTCGATATGCTGCTCGATGTACTGGCGGGTGCGCTGGAGCAGCATTTCGTTTTTTACGCCGAGCTTGGTAATGTTGTGGATGGCTTGGGCATCCTTTTTCCGGGCGGGCCGAATCTGCTCGTACTCGTTGGCGTGGATCATGGTGCCGAGGCCGACCTTGTCGAATATTTCGGTCAGCAAACCGCCGACGATTCTGCCGTCGAGGATGTGTGCACGCGGCGTACCATGCTCAAGTGCCTTGATGGAGAAGCGGGCTTTGCTCTGCAGGCGCTCCTCGATGCTCTGGCCTTTCTTTGCCGCGAGAATTCCGCTGAGTTCCTTCAACGGGATGTTGACGGTGACCACACCGTCGATGACCAGGCCGGGGAAGGGGGTCAGGTAGATGAGCTTGGAGGCGCCCAGGGCAACGGCGATCTCCGCCGCCAGCAAGTCGCTGTTGACCCGGAGGGAGTGGCCGTCCCGGTTGCAGAGAATGGGCGTGATGAGCGGAACAATATCGTTCGCGAGGAGGTTTTTCAGAACCGGGGCGTCGATCTTGTCCACCTTGCCGGTAAAGAGTTGGTCGTGTCCCTTGATGACCCCGATTTCCGTGGCGCGCACGGCATTGGTGACGGCGGTTTTCAGCCCGGAGTGGGAGAGCGCCTCGATGATGGTCTGCGAGACGACCCCGGTAGCCTCGCGGGCGAGGGCCATGGTCGCGGCATCGGTGGGGCCTTCCCCGTAGACATCGGCAGCAACGATGCCCCGGGTTGCTGCAAGATCGCGGAGCTGTTTGCCGATCCCGTGGACAAGGACGACCTTGATGTTGAGGCTGCGCAAGACGGCGACGTCGGTGATGGTGTTGACGAAGTTTTCGTGGTCAATGACGCTCCCGTCCATGGCGATCACGAAAATGTGATCTCGAAACATGGGCACGTATTTCAAAATACCGCGCAGGTCGGTAGGTTTGATCTGACTTTCGTCACGCGCTCTGTTGGGCATGGCGTTGGACTATGGGAAAAGCGGAAGGGCTGGGAAGCTGAAAAACTACAAGGTGGTGGCCCGGATGGGCAACGCGCGGCGTAGCTGGAGATTCTGCCATTTCCCGATACCCTGTTCTTATTCCCGAATTTTAAATTTCCTTTCCGCAGATTGTTTCCGTTTTATGGGAATGTCCCACGCAGCCATGACCCGCGCCAAAGATCCGACACCCGTTGATATTCCCCATTCCTTGCAGGATGGGATTGATGATTTCATTGCGGTGTTGCTGGCCGAGCGGGGACTCTCGAAAAACACGGCCTTGGCCTATGAGAAGGATTTGTTGCAGTTTGCCGTGTTCGTCTCGGGACGGGGGCGGGATAACTGGCTGGCGGTGTCGTCGGCGGATGCGTCACTCTGGCTGGGGACGCTGGCGTCGAACGACATGGCGTTGAGCAGCTCGGCGAGGAAGTTGAGCGCACTGCGGGCATTCGCCCGGCACTTGGTGGCCATGGGCATGCGCAGGGATGATTTCACGGCCTTGCTGGAAAGGCCCAGGGCACGCCGGAAATTGCCGGACAGCCTGAGTGAGCGGGAAGTGGAGGCATTGCTGGACGCTCCCCCCATGAGCACCCCGCATGGCCTGCGGGACCGGGCCATGCTGGAGTTGATGTACAGCAGCGGGCTGCGCGTCTCGGAGTTGTGTACGCTGTCCCTGCAATCGGTGGATATGGATGAGGGATTTCTGCGTGTAATGGGGAAGGGCAGCAAGGAGCGCGTGGTTCCCGTCGGCTCCAAGGCGCTCAAGGCGTTGCGTGATTACTTGAGCCAGGGGCGCCCGCATTTTGTGAAGAGCAAGACGGGCAGCGGATTGTTTTTGAGCGAATGGGGAAAGCCCATTTCCCGCAAGACATTCTGGGTGCACCTACAGGCGCATGCGCGACATGCCGGGATCGAGCGGGCGATCAAGCCGCACTTGCTGCGCCACTCGTTTGCCACGCATCTGCTTTCCCACGGAGCGGACTTGCGGGCGATCCAGGAGATGCTGGGTCATGCGGATATTTCCACGACGCAGATCTATACGGCGGTGGATCGCCGCCAGTTGGTAGACTCCCATGCGCGGCATCATCCTCGCCGGCAATTGCCCAAGGCGGGGCAGTATCCAGAGTTCAAAGAGAACCGCGAATAGACGCGAATGAACGCGAAGTTTTGGCAGTGAAATCGTATTTTCCCTTTTTACAGGGAAATTCTTAACCACGGATAACAGGATAAAGACAGGGATGAGTGGATATTTAAATTCGTCGGAACCAATATCAGGGAGGAGATCATGTTTCTTCATTTATGCTCATCCTTTTATCTTTCCCATATCCGAGGCATCCATGGTTAAGCTTTGATACCGTAAAGGATTCGCGGTTTTGTGCCAGATGTGTCAGAGATTCTTTCTTCGGAGGTTGAAAGTTGGGAAAATTTCTTTTTGGTAATTTCCCATGTGTTGGGGGAGCTCCGGGCGCGGGGCTGAGATAGGGCAGCGATCATGCCGAAAACCCTTTGAACCTGATGCGTTCAATCGCCGTAGGGAAAACCGTGCGCCGGAGAAGGACAAATGCTGGCCGCGATTCCAAGCGGCTTTGGGGAGGTCAGGAAAACACGGTTATCCTAAACTCCTCAAATCACATGTCCAACGACACTCGCTCTCCTGATAGGGATGACGCCAAGCCTGCTGCATCGGCGGCATCCCAGGGTTCGCATCTCTTGTTTCCCAATTCGCACCGGGTTTATATTACCGGATCACGACCCGATCTCCGTGTCCCGATGCGGCAGATCACGCTCTCGCCCACGCACCGCTTTGATGGCAGCGTCGAGGAGAATCCTCCGGTAAATGTTTACGATACCTCGGGAGCTTGGGGCGATGCCACCTTTCATGGGGACGTGGAGCAGGGATTGCCTGCTGTGCGCGGAGCTTGGATTGCCGAGCGCAATGATACCGTGAGCATCGAGGGCAGGGCGGTTCAGCCGGGTGACGACGGTTACTTGTCATGGAAGCAGGCGGAGTCCGCCGCCCGCGCCACGAGCAGCAAGAATCGGCAAACGTATTTCAAGCGGGGCGCTCGCAGTGTGCTGCGCGGCAAGTCTGGGCCAGTCACCCAGCTTCATTATGCCCGGCAGGGCATTATCACGCCGGAGATGGAGTTTATCGCCATCCGGGAGAATATGCGGCTCCAGACCTCCGTCCGGTTTTCGGAAACACCGGAAAAGAAGGTACGCAACGACCCGGCATTCCAGCATCCCGGGCAATCCTGGGGCGCAGGCATTCCGCGCGAAATTACGCCGGAGTTTGTCCGTCAGGAAGTGGCGAAGGGGCGGGCCATCATTCCCGCCAATATCAACCATCCCGAGCTGGAGCCGATGATCATTGGGAGAAATTTTCTCGTGAAGATAAATACCAATATCGGTAATTCGGCGGTGGCATCCTCCATCGAGGAGGAAGTGGAAAAGATGCGTTGGTCGGTGAAATGGGGCGGAGATACCCTGATGGATCTCTCGACAGGAAAAAATATCCACCAGACCCGCGAATGGATTTTGCGCAACTGCCCTGTGCCGGTTGGCACTGTGCCAATCTATCAGGCATTGGAAAAAGTAAATGGCCGGGCCGAGGAGCTGACCTGGGAGGTCTTCCGCGATACGTTGATTGAGCAGGCGGAGCAGGGGGTAGACTATTTCACCATTCATGCCGGGGTGTTGCTGCGTTATATTCCGCTGACCGCCCGCCGCATGACGGGGATTGTTTCCCGGGGCGGCTCCATCATGGCCAAGTGGTGTCTGGCGCATCACAAGGAGAATTTCCTCTATACGCACTGGGATGAAATTTGCGATATCATGGCTGCCTATGACGTGGCGTTCTCCATCGGCGACGGATTGCGCCCGGGATCAATTGCAGATGCCAACGACGAGGCGCAGTTTGCGGAGTTGAAGACCCAGGGGGAACTGACCCTCCGGGCTTGGGACAAGGGTGTCCAGGTGATGAACGAGGGCCCCGGACATGTGCCGATGCACATGATAAGGGAGAATATGGAAAAGCAGTTGGAATGGTGTCACGAGGCTCCGTTCTACACCCTGGGACCCTTGACAACGGATATCGCCCCGGGCTACGACCATATCACGAGCGCGATTGGCGCGGCGATGATCGGCTGGTATGGCACGGCCATGTTGTGCTATGTGACCCCGAAGGAGCACCTGGGGCTGCCCGATCGTGACGATGTGCGGGCCGGGGTGATTTCCTATAAGATTGCCGCGCATGCCGCCGACCTGGCCAAGGGACACCCGGCAGCACAGTATCGTGATAATGCATTGTCCAAGGCGCGTTTTGAGTTTCGCTGGGAAGACCAGTTCAATCTCTCGCTCGATCCTGAATTGGCCCGCAGTTATCACGACGAGACCTTGCCGCAGGAGGGCGCCAAGACTGCGCATTTCTGCTCCATGTGTGGCCCGCATTTCTGCTCCATGAAGATTACCGACGACATCCGGCGTTATGCGACGGAGAAGGGACTGGATGAAACTGCTGTCTTGGCGGCAGGGTTGGCCGAGAAGGCCAAGGAGTTTGAAGACAAAGGGGCCGAAGTGTATTCTTAAATTTAGGGAGATTTGACGATGAGACACCTTCTGCTCTCGGCAGAAGGTGTTTTTATTTGGCCATATATGGATGTCTATTTGTTAAGGACAGGCAATCGGGGCAAATTTTCAGCAGCCTGCAAAGTGAAGTTTTTCAAAAAAGTATGTCCAATTATTTCGTTCCTCTGAACTAATAAGAAAGCACCAAAGTGTGTCAGCTTGGCTATGCGAGAGGCACACTTGGTTAACTGCTTTGAACATCTCAAATCATCTGATCAGCCCTGTAGTCTTTTTATGAAAAAAACAGCACTCGTTGCAGCTTCAGCCTGTTATATAGTCATGACTGCTTCTTCAAATGCCGCAGTTATCGCCAAGTACATTGACGGCTCTGATTATAGTGACACTAGCACTCCCGTTGTTAATGGATTTGTCTCCCAGTTGGGAGTCACGCCCGGTGACATGACAGTAAGCGGACTAAACGGTGGAAATGGTGGCCCTGTGCGTAGCGCATTTGGGATCAGTTATCCAAGCGTATCTGGCGGAGCCGGAGCAAATTGGTACACGTTTAATATGCAATTTACTCCTGTCAGCCCAGTATCTTCCAGTAATTATTTTACTTTCACATTAACTGGAAATGGTGCTCAAGCTTTTGATTTAACCCAGATTTCCTTTGATTGGTTGGCTGCAAATTCTACTACGACGGCAGACACATATAATTTCGGATACCAGATTTTCATTGAAACTGATAAAACCGCAGGAAGCTTTATTAGTGCTCATCCTGCTGTAACAGAATTAACCACATTGAATGCTACTAGTTACAACCTACTCCCGTCTCAAACAGTGAATATGTCGGGAATTGCGGAATTCCAAGGGATCAACTCGGCTACCATACGCATAGCACTGGCAGACAGTACAAGCACAGGGACCGATGTTAGTTTGGGAGGTGTTGCCCAAGCGTTTTCGAATATTACTGTCGAGGGAGTTGCAAGTATTCCTGAACCATCAACGTATGCCGTTGCTGGAGGTCTCATTGCTCTTGCGGCCGGTATGGTTGTTCGCCGCCGGAGAAAAAATTAACCAGAATATGTGTTAACCAACCGCAAAGTCCGCATTCAGCCTGGGTGCGGACTTTTTGCTGCAAAAGTCATATTCCTTTATCCAAGGACTTCAGAACAAAACCTCCAACCCGCGTGTCTCTCTTCTAACGCAGTGAAAATACATTTCTTTTCTATCGTCTTCCTTTGCCTGTTTTTGACATCAAGGGTGGTGCAGGGCAGTGAGACTCTTGCCCTCTTTGAGGACGGCTCCCTCGCTGCGGGGAGTGGTTCTACTGTGGCTGACAGGAATCTGGCCGCGTCTGTTATTGGATTGGATTCAGTTCCAGATTTATCTGTTTCCTTAAGCCGCACGGCGAATAGTGCCCGGGCCACTTTTAACGGTAATATAAACACCGGGAACTCATCCACGGATAACTGGCTGGCTGCGGCCATGTCCGGTGTACCAACCACACCGGCAGCAGGAACCTCCTATTTTGAGATCAACCTTATTTCATCCAATGGGTATGTTTTCGACTTGGAGCGGATTTCCTTTGATTGGCAGGTCGCCAACAACACTAATGCCAATGCCATTAATTTCTCCTGTGCCGTGTTTGTGGATTCCTACAACGGCAACGGGTTTGTCCAAGTCGGTAATGCATTGACGAATTCCGCCAGCAAAACGGGCACAACTGCTGGTTTTGGGACTCTCCAGCGTGATATACGTTTACTCCTGCTAAGGGGAACAAGGAGCTTTTCCAAGCTACCATTCGCATTGCGGTTGCCGCGTCGTCTACTGATTCCGGATA
>JAITVQ010000019.1 GCA_031285745.1 Puniceicoccales bacterium
ACACCTCAACCCGATCGAACAACTCTGGGCGAACCTGAAACGCTTCTGGCGAAACCATGCTTGCCTCTCCCTTAGCGACGCCATCATCGCGTCCAACTATTTACAGGACTAACTATACAAAAACTCAGCTTCGATAGTCCGCGTTTTCGCTGACGTATTCGTGAGTCAGATCGCCGCCCAGTACCGTGGCGTTTCCATTGCCTACGCCAAGATCCACGGAGATTTCCACGCAACGTTCATGGGGCGGGAATTTCACCGGGGGCGCGAAGAAACCGTCCTTGTCAGGGGCGCTGGCATAAAGCTCGGCATTGCGCAAATGCGCAACCAGTTGGTCTTCCTTGGCGGGGTTGAGTTGAAAGGCTCCGTTGGCAAAGATTTCCACGCCGCCGATGGTGACCCGCAGGCGCGAGAGATCCAGTTGGAGATTCTGTGCACCAACATGCTTGCCGATAGCCTGGATGAGACGTCCGACATTGGGATCATTTCCCGCGACGGCGCATTTGAAGAGCGGCGCGTTGATGATGGCCTTGCCGAGGGAACGGGCAATGGTGCTGTCCGGTGCACCGGTTACGGCAACCCGGATGACGTGATGGACGCCTTCCCCGTTGCGGATAATGTCCTCGGCCAGGTCGCGGCAGACTTGGGCCAGTGCCTGCTCGAAGGCCGTGGTATCATCGCAAGGCACCTTGCCCGAGGAGACCAGCGCCACGGTGTCCGAGGTACTGGTATCGCTGTCGATGCTGATGGTATTAAAACTGGTTTCGACGACACGCTTGAGCATGGCCCGCAACTGGTCGCGGGGAATGGCTAGATCGGTCAGGATGTAAACCAGCATGGTAGCCAGGTTGGGCTCAAGCATGCCCGCGCCCTTGGCGATGCCGACAATGGAACCCTGGCCGACGACAGCGCGCCGGATTTTGGGATAGAGGTCGGTGGTGACAATGCCTTCGGCGGCGGGGATGATGTTGTCGCCGGAGAGTACCTCAACGGCCTTGGGCAGGGCGTCGATCATGGATTCCTCCGGAAGACCCCAGCCAATGACGCCAGTAGAGGAGGGGAGCACCTGCTGGGAGGAAATGCCGAGGAGCTTGGCTGTTTGCGCGCAAATACGCTCCGCTGTCTCGACACCGCCAGGGGCGCAGACATTGGAGATTTTGTTGTTTACGATAATCGCTCCCAGCGTGGGTTCGCCCAGGCGGGTTCGTCCGACGATGACAGGAGCGCCGGGAAAAGCGTTCTTGGTGAAGACTGCTGCAAAGTCCGGCGTGGGCTGGTCCAGTGCGATGAGCGTAAGTGTCATCTTCGCGAGCTTGGGAGCTTCGCGGGGGATGAATTCAAAGCGGGTGGTGCCGACGCGGAAACCCTGGGGCAAGGGAGCCTGGGTGGAGAGCCAGGCCCGGTGTTCGGCAGCGGAGGAGAAAGTCAGGTTGGTGGAAGGCATGGCGGGCTGATTGGGAATTAAAAATTAAGAATTATAAATTAAAAATTGAGAGATGCAGCAAAAACGGATTTTGCCACGGTTTTGTCTCAATTCGTAATTCTTAATTCATAATTTTTAATTAAATTAAACAAGTCCCTCGGTTTCGGTGAAACCGCAGAGCAGGTTCATGATTTGCACCCCTTGGCCGCCGGCTCCCTTGATGAGGTTGTCGATGACAGAGGTGAGGACAAGGTTGCCGGTGCGCGGGTCGGCCACGGCGCTGATGTCAACCCGGTTGGTCCAGGCGATGTGCGCGGTGTCGGGATACTGTCCGGTGGGTAGGATGCCGATAAAGGGCTTTCCGGCGTAGGCTTTTTGCCAGGCGGCATAGACCTGATCGATGGCAACTCCCTTGGCAGGGACCGTGATGGTGGTGGCGATGCCCCGTTTCATCGGGGCGAGGTGCGGGTTGAATTGCACGACGACGGGCGAGCCGGCGGCGAGGGAAAGGTTTTCCTCGATTTCCGAGAGATGCCGGTGGCGTGGCATGCCGTAACCCTTGATGGAGCCTTCCCGTTCACAGAAAAGGTACATGGCATCCACCTTCTTTCCGGCGCCGCTGACTCCGGAATAGCTGTTGATGACGATGCTGCCGGGAGCGGGCTTGATGAGTCCGGCCCGGAGCAAGGGGATGAGCGGCACCTGGATGCTGGTGGGATAGCAGCCGGGGCAGGCGATCAGACGGGCCTTTTTCCAGTCATCGTTCGCCATGAGCTCGGGCAGTACATAGGGCGCGGCGGCGAGCAGGTCGGGCGCAGGATGTTCCTCGCCATAATATTCCTTGTAGAGGGCGGTGCTGGTCAGGCGGAAATCGGCAGACAAATCGATGACTCTCCGGTCAGCCTCGACGAAGGCCCGGGCGAAGGTGGCGGCTACGCCGTGCGGAAGCGCGAGGAACCAGATATCGACATTTTCCTTGGCCAGCTCGGCGGGATCGGCTCCGGTGAAAACAAGGTCGGCAGGAATGATTTCACGATACTGCGGCATCGCCTTGACCAACGGCGTCCTGGCCAGGCTACGCGAGCTGGCATGGGTAAGCTCCACCCGGGGATGCCGTGCCAAGAGACGGACGAGTTCTTCGCCCGTATAACCCGAAGCGCCAACGATGCCGACTTTGATTTTGGACATGGTAGGGATAGTGAAATGAGAAATATGAAATTTGAAATGAGAAATTGGGGATTAAGTCGGGGATGGGAATTTTGGTAAATTACTGGGAGCGTCGGCGTCCCGCCGGCAGATGAGGAGGCTGAAAATAGACAGGATGACAGGATTTTCAGGATGGAATGATGGACAGGAAAATAGAAAATCCGGGGGGGCTAGCCCAAGCTTCATCCTTCTTCAATACCAGCTTTTTCCAGCCATTCTTGGTATCCATGATCCCGGAGCCATTGCAGCCCGCCATTTTTGCAGAGCCAGCGCCAGATACGTATCCCTGGTCGTTTTTTCCGCTCAAAGTCACCGAAGGTAACATCGGTGACGTAGTCATCAGGATTTTGGCCATATTTTTGCAGATAGATGACAAATGCCTCCCGGACGGTTTTTCCCGTCAGGTCAACACCATCAAAAGTATGGCATGGCATTGCCGCCATGCGATTCATCTCCCATGTCCTTAATCCAATAATATCCTCCAGGTTTTGAATCCATGCGAAGGACTTATTCCCCTTGAACAAGGCTGCCTCACTCGCCGAGAATCGAAGATCGAACCGATTTTTGACATTCTGCCCGGAGGTGATCCCCGGCAATGGAGGGATGGTAAAGGCAACCCGGGCTGAGCGGCTGGGCAGGGTCAGCGTAAATGAACGAATAGGGGAATCCGTTGTGGCCGGGCCGCGGAGCAAGCAGCATTCGCTGTAGTTTCTGCGATCAACCACAGACAGGGGGATTTTTTCCCCGTTTTCCAGTGTGGCTTCCACAGACATTACTTCCGAGGCTCCGAGGGCATGGGTAAAAATGAATAACCGGGATGTTTTGTATTCGGGCGGAGGATAAAATCCGTCGCCATGGAGGAGGCTTGTGGCGTCCTTGGAATAAATGGAATACGAAATAGGGTTGGTTCCCTGCGTCATTTCGCCGCAATAACGGATTACTCCCGAGTTATTTTCGGCAAAGCTTCCGGGAGTTGCGGCGATCTCCATCGTCTGCATTCCGCCAAAATAACATCTCACAAGAATGTTTGCAGCTCCCTGAAGCAGGAGTGGAAGGCGGAATTCTCGCAAGTTTTCGCCTCCATATAAAAACCGCCGCCCGGTTGATTGCTCAAAAGTATTATAATCCCGAACAATGACGGTGTTGGCAGGGGATTGATCGAGGATGAGTTCCAGACTTGGATAAGCGCGATCAAGCTGAATTGGGTTTGATTTCTCCACACGGACAGCCGTGCCATTCTTGATCTCAAAGCAGAGCGATTTTTCTTTCTCGTCAGGATAGGCGATGATTTTCCCCAACTGTAAAACGGTTCCATCAGGCAAAACAGCCTTGTTGTCTGCATCGGCCTGAATGAAGTCGGCAAAATCGGAAGGAGTACGACCCCGCTTCCAAAAAGAGAATTGATCTATATTCTGGTTAATGATGCGAATGTCGCGTTCCCCTTTTGTTCCAGGCTGGATTTTGCAATCAATCCCCAGGGTTTCGTTGGTGGGGGAAGTCCAGGGTTCGGCGGGCAATATTGCTTGGGCCCAGTCCTGACTCTTGGGCGCGTCCATTGGGACGAACCAATCCTCGCCGGGTTCAGATAGATGAGTGAGCCCGTAGAAGATGGTTGCGAAGGTAATAATGCCAAGGGGCGCGATTATCCAACGCCGCCGGGAAGATGGTAACTGGGGTTTATCGGAAGAGTTGGTGTCGTGGGGCATGGGATTAGGGAAATGAGAAATAAGAAATTTGAAATGAGAAATTGGAGACCAAGCGGGGGATTTGAAAAGGATGGGAGATTTGGCAAATTACTGGGAGCGTCGGCTCCCCGTCGACAGATGAGGAGGCTGAAAATAGACAGGATGACAGGATTTACAGGATGGGATGATGGGCAGGAAAGCGGGAATTTGAGCTAAGTCCTACTCCGGCTTAATGCCAAGTTTCTCCAGCCATCCGTGAAGGTTGTTATCGTCGATCCATCGCATGAGACTGGGGTGACGGTAGAGCCAACGCCAGATGTACACGCCCATGGGTTTCCTTGGCTCAAATAATATGCTGCCTTTCCTATCAATGGCGATGGCGGTTGTGTGTTCTTTCGGATCGATGCCATTACGTTGAAGGTAGAGCACAAATGCTTCGCGTATGGACTTGCCGGTTAAATCAACATCATTCAGGGAACGTTCTTTGAAGGTATCCTGGGGAATGTTGATGATGACGCCGGAAATTTGATCAAGGGTATGAATCCAACTGGAACGTGTATCAAACTTGAATTGTGCAGCCTCGGCTGCCGAAAAGCGCAGGTCGAAGCGATTTCTGGTACCTTGGTCTGGCCACAGTTCCGGGATTTGTGGAATCGTGAAAGCAACTCGTGCCGAGCGCTGGGGTAATGTCAGCACAAAGGAATGAATCGGGGTGGCTGGGTCCTCCGGGCTTTGAAAGGCACGAAAGGATTCGGAGTATCCCAAACTCACCTCTTTCAGGATAACCTTTTTGCCATTTTCCAGTATGGCTTCGGCGGATAAGATTTCCAGGGAGCCGATGGCCTGAGTGAAGATAAAAACACGATTAGGCTTGGATTGAAAGATGAGTCGACTCTTCATAAACCAATTGTCGGGTCTGGATGAAAAAAGGTCCTTTGGCGGGCTTCCGGGATATAAGGCATACTCAATATCTTCATTCGCCTTGCGGATGATATCCCCGCAATAGCGAATCACGATACCGTCTTTCTCAGCAAAATTGCCTAGAATCGCGGGAATGGTGAGTTGCTGGGTTTCACCAAGATGGCACTCCATAAGCAACTCTACCGAGGACTGTAGCATGTAGGGAATACTCCAAGTTCTCAGGATATCCCCATCATTTCCTCCTCCGCAGAGAAAGCGTCCAGTGGAAGACTCATAAAGGGAAAATCCTCGGAGGTTGGTCGCGTTGGTGGGTGTCTGGGTAAAAACAAACTGAAGGAAAGGGCGACCCAAGGGATCTTTTCCGGCGATCAATGCGGTAGATGTCGTGGCTGGTGTGGCGACCCCGTTGGTAATTTTGAAAATAGACGGCGGCTTATTGTCGCCAAGATCAGCGATGACTTCACTGAGTTGCACGGTGGTGCCGTCAGGCAGGATGGCAGTATTGCCGGCACCGGCTTTGATCAACACGGCGTAATCAGCGCGGGGAACCTCCCGTTCGTTCGAGTTCAAATTTTTGGTGGTAATCTTGACCGTGCGCTTGCCTTGGTCGTTGGAGACAAGCTCATACTCGACACCCAGGGTGTCATTGGTGCGGGGTGTCCAGACTTTGGCTGGTTGAGTTGCTTCTGCCCATTGCTGGCTCTTCGGACCATCGATGGGAGAGAACCAGTCTGCACCAGGCTCGGTTGGTTGGGTGAGACCGTAGAGAATAATTCCGGCGATGATGATACCGGAGAAGATCAACCAGCGCAGTCGATACCGCCGAGAAGATGGTGATTGGGGTTTGTCGGAAGAATCGGTATCGTGGGGCATTGGATTGGTGAAGTGGGAAGTTGGCGATTAAGCCGGAGATTTGAAAAGGGAGATTTAGCAAATTACTGGGAGCGTCGGAGTTCTGTCGGCAGATGCGGCATTGGGAATGGACAGGATGGCAGGATTTACAGGATAGAATGATGGACAGGAAAACGAAAAGTTTGAGAATCAAGGCCACGCGTCATCCTTCATGGATACCGATTTTCCTCAGCCAATTGGAGAGGCCAAGTTTGTGTGCCTGTTGTAAAATGTAAGGATGCTTTCGGTAGAGCCATCGCCAGATGTAAACACCGGCGGTTTTTCTGCGTTCGAATACAAGGCGTCCGTTCTGATGAAAGGAGGTTGTGTAGTCGTCCGGCGATACGCCGTATTGTTGAAGGCATAGGACAAATGCCTCGCGAACGGTTTTTCCGGTCAGATCGATATTTGCAAAATCAAGGGCGGGGTTGGGAGTCTCCAGATTATCAAATGACATGGTGCCGGTGAGCCTATACAGTGCGGCCTGAAATCCATAGCCAATTTGCATTTGATCTTTGAACTGGGCCGCCTCGGTGGCAGAAAATCGAAGGTCAAAACGGTTTTTGACATTTTGGGTTGGCCACAATTCTTGAATTTGCGGAATGGTGAAGGCGACCCGAGCCGAATGCTTGGATAGTGTCAGGATAAAAGAATGGATAGGAGACGGAGTTTCTTCTGGACCTTGAAAGGCGCAAAAGGGAAAGCCGTGCTGAAAGACAACTGGCAGCGCAATTTTATCTCCGTTTTCCAAGATGGCTTCAGCGGAGAGAATGGCTTGTGGGCCGATGGCATAAGTAAATATGAATATGCGGTGATCTGTTCCGGTTGATGTGGTAATTCCGGTTCCAACGGAACGATTCTGGATGGAGATAGTGCTGCCGGGGGCAGACACACCAGTTTGCGGAATTCCCGAGTAAACGGTGCTTGCCATGGCTTCGGTTGCTTTACGGACAAAATTATCGCAGTACCGGATAACATAGCCGTCCTTTTCGGCAAAGCTGCCTGGCATGGCAGGAATGATAAATTGTTGGGTTCCGCCAAAATCGCACTGCAGAAGAAAAGACAGTGGAGACTGTGGCATGTAAGGGATGTTGTAAGTGACCAAGGTGTTTTGTGAGTGAACACCAGTGCCGCTGAAATGATGGGCGAAAGATTCGTAGAGAGTGAACTCCGGAGATGAGATGGTATCGGAGGGGGTCTGGTTAAGCGTGAATTGCAGCGCAGGGAAAGGCATTCCGAAGCCATGATTGAGCAGCGGGGTCGTGGACGTTTCCACCTGCGTGGATATGCCATCGGAGAGTTTGAAGATAAGCGGCGGTTTTTTGCCACCCGGATAGGCGATGACTTCGCCGAGTCGCAAAGTTGTACCATCAGGGAGCACAGCCGTATTATTTGCATTGGCCTTGATCAGCTCGACATATCGGGAGCGGGGAATCAACCGTCCGAAGACATCCAGGTCTTTTGTTGTAATAATAATCTCCTGTTTTTCCCCGGGTTTGGTACGGCGCTCATATTCTATCCCCAGGGTGTCATTGGTACGGGGTGTCCAGGCTCTGGCGGGTTGCGTTGCCTCTGCCCATTCCTGG
>JAITVQ010000102.1 GCA_031285745.1 Puniceicoccales bacterium
CAAGCCGTGTTGCCTCGCTCATGCAGGCAACTTTTCTTACGGGTTGCTGTATCATGACGCGCATGAAGAAATACCTTTCACTCCTACTCTTTCTGCTGGTTGCCTGCCCGTATTCATCACTTAAGGCAGATGATTCTGCAAAAAAACCGGATACAACCTGGTTTGAGGATGATCGTTTCGGTATGTTTATCCATTTTGGACTTTATTCGATCCCTGCCGGGGTATGGGAGGGAGTGCCCTCAGGACGCAATGGCTATGCCGAATGGATTCGTTACCAATGGAATTGGCCCAAGAAAGGCGGAATTCCTCGCGCCGATTACGATAAACTACTTGCCCAGTTCAACCCGCAGGGATTTGACGCCGATGCTTGGGTTCGTGAAGCCAAACGCGCCGGCATGAAATACTTCCTGATCACGGCCAAGCACCACGACGGCTTTGCGCTCTGGGACTCCAAGGTATCCGATTACAATGTGGTCAAGGCCACCCCCTTCAAACGCGACATTCTGGCCGAGCTGGCTGCTGCCTGTCGTAAACACGGCCTCAAGCTCGGCTTCTACTATTCGCATTGGCTGGACTGGGAGCATCCGAACGGAGCACCGCCTCCTTGGCCGGAGCTCAAGCAAGATCCCACCTATGAGCAGCCCACCGACGAGCAGTATGAACAATACTGGACTGGAAAATGTCTCCCTCAGGTCAAGGAACTCCTCGTCAACTTCAAGCCGGACTTCATGTGGTTCGACTCCTGGGGTTCCAAAACCTCCAACCTATTTCTTACCGACCAGCGCCTCCAGCAGCTAATCACCCTTGTTCGGGAAAACCAACCGACTTGCCTTGTCAACAGCCGCATTGGCACCACCAAGAACGTCGATTACCTCTCGATGGGAGACAATTATTTCCCGAAAAAAGGCTTCGATCAACCCTGGGAAACATCGGGGACACTCAACCACTCCTGGGGCTACCATCGTCTTGATTATCGTTGGAAAAACTCCCACGACCTTCTCCTCAATCTGGTCAACAACACCTCCCGGGGCGGTAACTACCAACTCAATGTCGGCCCCACCGATGTCGGCATATTCCAACCTGCCGCCATTCGCCGCCTGCGGGAAATCGGCGCATGGATGACCGTCAATGGAGGCGCCATCTATGGCACCCGCCCCTCTGCCTACCCGGAACCGGAATGGGGCCGCCTCACTGAAAAAACCGTCAATGGGAAGAAACGCCTCAATGTCTTTGTTTTCAAACCCAAGGGAAATGACACACTAAGCTTATCCGGCCCTGACACCGCCCCCGCCAAGGCATGGGTACTGGAAACCGACCAACCGGTTAAAGTCGAAAAGACTGACACTGGGTTGAGCATCAAACTTCCCCCCTCGCCTCCCGATCCCGATATTACCACGCTTGTATTGGAGTGGTAAGATTCAGATCAACTTTCAACAACGACGGCTTCCTTCTGAAAAAGGAAGCCGTCGTTGTCTTATAAGACTCCGATTCCACCAAGCCAAAAGAGTTATGCTTCAAAATCTGCCCGGCATAACGCTACACTACCGACTCCCTCGATAAAATTCAATCGTGCCACCACCTGGGCAGGAACAATCCCCGGCCTCAGTCGCGCCTCAAGAACATACTCCAGTCCTAAACCCTGCCGGTTTGTCTCCACGGAAATCAATTCACGGTCCAACAACAATTCCTTTAGCGGTGTCCCTTCCAAGGATTCCGGCTCCAAGCCCAATGCCAGCCGCAGAGTCAGTCGATACACGGGTCCTGACTTCCCACGCATCTGCAAACGAAAAAACTGCCAAAATACCGCCAGGGACACCACCCCCAGTCCTATTACGGCAGCCCATAGATTCTGCGTCCCTACGGCCATCCCCAGAACCACTGCGAAAATCACGAACGCCGTATCCTGGGTGTCGCGCACCACTGTACGAAACCGCACAATCGACAATGCACCGACCAGGCTGAACGCTCGCGCCACACTATCCCCGATTACTTGCGTTACCAAGGCAATCAAGATAGCCAGCAACACCAGTGTCATGGGGAAAGTGGTTGATATCGATGCCGTGGGACGGGTTCGCTTGTAAACCCAGGCGATCGCCATCCCGCACCCCAGGGCTACCAACAGGCGCAGAGCGACCACTACTGGAGAAACAGATCCTCCGTTGGAAAAAGTGGAATTCAGCGCAATATTTAGTTCATCCAACATAAGTAGAAACTTTCTCCAAAGGGGACTTAGTTTCCATTTCGCAAAAAGCGTCAACCACACCCACACGAGGCAGGGTCGCCCGGTATTTTGAAAATGGCACCGGAGCGAGTTGAAACCGGGCCGCCAGTTCCTTGAACTTTGCCGAGATGGCAGTCCGGTATTTCAATTCCAACACGACCTTGCCCGCTTCGATTCTTTCCCAAGGTGTCTCTGTTGTCGGAAAACCCAAGGAGGATACAGGAGTCGCCCGCAAATTCTCATCCAAGGTAAGACGTATCGGACCATAAAGAGAATTTCCCACCCGAGCGGTTCTCTCATAGGCGATTTTACAGACCGGCCAAAGCCGCTTGGCCAGCATTCGCCGTTGGAACCAATCCCCTATCCAGCCGGGAGTTTGACCTTCTTCAAGCAACGCCAATTCTCCCAATGGAATCCGGGACCGGTGCTTGGCCAGCAATTTGTTTGTTCTCAATTTCCTTTCCAAGAAAATCATCTCACTCGATCCGTACCGGCGGATGCGGTACTTGCTTCGGCCAAAATTTTTGTTGCGAAAAAATATGTCCAGGGAGGGCGTATCCAGGTACAGGCTCGTAACTGTGTACACATCATCCGCCGCCGTCACTGCCTCGGGATCGGGAGAAAGATTTTGCCGCGCCCATTCCCTGATTTGAGACGCGACCGCAGGGCTGACAAGAAACTTTGTCTCCTTCGCCTGCGCCCTGGTTTCCTGGGTTTCCAATGAAGCGATCATGGCTGGAAAGTTAAGTTTAACGAGGTGGCATGGGTGCTTCAAAATCACCACCGCCGAGAGGAGCACCCGGAGGCCCCCCACGCCGTTGGAATTGCCGGGAGAACAAACTACCCAATCCTGCCTGTACCTCCGCCTGGCTAAGCGTATTATTTTTATCGGTATCCCATGCACCAAACCATTTGGAAAATCCCTGCACAAATTCCGCACGTTCCAACACCCCGTCTTTATTGGCATCAAAAGTGGAAAACAGACTCTCTGCCCCGGGCATATTTTGACCGAGCCCCATTCTGGAACCATCGGGAGAAAAACCACCCTGTGGCCCCGGCCCACCTCTTTGCCCACGACCACCTTCCTGGGAAGACCCCGTGGTTTTCCCCGCAAGCTGATCGACAACGGACTGGGAACGGGCCTTGGCAAAGGCCACCACCCCCGGGCCAGTCATTCCGCCGCGCATGCCCGGCCCACTGCGTCTCGTGGCATCCTGCAAGTTTTGCCCGGAAACCACCTTTTCCAAATAAGCCAGCTTCTCCTTGGATTCATCCTTCACAGCTTCCCGAATGACTCCGGCTAGCCGAGTAACATCAGCAGTTATTTTTTCCGGGGCAAAAATCGTTTTTTGAAACTCTGCCATATGGGCTAAATAAGCCTTCTTGAAAGCCTCATTGGCAAAAAGTCGGACCAGGAAACGGGAGTTCCCCTGGTAGGGACGGGTAATGCTCAATTGTTCCAGATTGGACTGCATCCAGGCGCCAAAGGTATGATCGAGATCCCACGGCAAAATCTGGAACCGGTTTGTCTTGGCATCAAGATAGACGAAATAATTGTGCCCCATGGAGAGGATACTATCCAACCCGGCAGTCCATACGGTTACTGCAAAATAACGGGCTACTTCGTCGATATCGAGATAATCGCCCAGTTGATTCGCAAATTCCTTGTCCGTACCGTTGGTGACCAGCTTGGCAAAGGCAATCACCCGGGCGGAATCTGTGGCGGAAATCTTTGTCTTCGGATCATAACTCTTTTCGTACTTCGACCAATCGTCTCCCAGATAGGAAAACAGATCACGGGTCTCCGGTTTGAAAATCGCCCCGTCTTTGGATTCATAATGTTCCTTGGCAAAGGTCTTGTTGATATTCTCCACTACGCTGTACAGGCCAAGATACTGCTTTTCATATTTTCCCGGCACCGTCAGGTATACCCGGGCATAACTGGTTCGCGGCGAAGGCACTCCTGCCTCCCGGTAAAGCTGGTAGGCCAACACTTCCTGCAGGGCGCTGGGATCGTTGATATTGTTGCGCAGGCTGAATGCGGAGACTTCGCCTATCTTCTGTTTCTTGACGAATTCATTTGTATTCACCTTGAAAGGTTTCTTGGCCGTATTGCGCGACGCCTGCCAGGTGTTGTTTCCCGAATAACGTAATCCGGAATCCGCAAGCACTAGTCCGGCAATATCCAGGGTGGCGTGCGCATAGGAAAATTTCAGACTGCTGCCTCCGGGACCAGGTCTACCTGCCTCACCCGGCCGCATTCCCATTGCCAGGGTCTCCATCATGATCCTCTGCAAAACAGTCGCATCCAACTTCCCTGTTTTCTCCGTATCTGCAGCGTCAAACCACTTTTCGGCCAAGGCTGAGAATTCCTTTGCGGAAATTGTTTCGCTCTCCTGCTTCCCCGCTGCCTTGAAAAACGCCTGAGCCATCTGGCGTCCCGGATCAAAACCGCCCCGTCGACGCGGCTCGGACTGCCCCGGCGCCCTGTTCTCTTGTTGAGGTTGTCCAGACTCTCCCGGTGGCTGCGGCATCCGGCCCATTTCCGCTGTATCGCCCGCAGGAGTCATCGCGGCAAATTGCTCGGCAGTCAGGGTAAGGTGTATTGGCCAGACTTTTTCGGTCTGGAATAACTCACTTGAGGACTTGGGGGGCGAAACCTTTTCCTCGGCGAAGCCAATGACGCCCCATGTCAACGCGCCGATCAGGATTGGAAGTAATTTCATCATGCCCGCTTACCAGCAGGCTTTTGTTAGTCGGGCGAGTCATGAGGGACAAACCACGGGGTAAATGTTGCGAACCCCTCCTTGGCCGGGATGAAAAAATATTCTGATTGCCCAATTGCCAAACCAGGGAAAATGAATTGCGGCTAGTCCTGCTTATCTCAAACGCCAAAAACAAACCAGCATCACGCAAGGGATTTATGAGTGTTTATCCTGCGATCCGGTTGCTTGATCCCTGAATTCGGGCTTTTCGTCCCCAAAAGATTGCCGCACCCTCCAAAGACAACCTTGCTCACACGCATGTCCCGGCCTCGTCTTGCTTCATTCAAACGCCTTTTGCTCAGTTGGCTGATCAGCTTTCTGGTATTTGGCCTCGTGGGACTGGTTTTCTCCGGACAACAGATTGTCGAGGGCAGTTCCACCCTGGCAGAAGCGTGGCAAATGATGGCCCGGGAATGGCTACCGTGGGCGATCCTTGCTCCTGTGATATTTTGGCTGGTGAATCGCTGGCCGCTGGGAAGCTCCCACATATATTGGCGGCTGCCCTTGCATATAGGCTTCGCCCTGCTGGCCATCGGGGCCTGCATATTGTGGAGTGATATCTGGCTCCCTCCCATGCGGCCACCTTCCTGGGAGAAAGCTCCGCCACCGGGCATATCCGCGCCTCCTCCGCGGGAATTCCCCGGCGCCCCGCCCCGGTCATTTCCGGAGTCGCCCGCGCCGCATCAAGGCGGCAAACCGTCCATGCCGTTCATGGCCCGGTTCTTTCTCGGAGGATTTCGCCTCCCCGTATACCTGGCATTGGTCAGCATGGCCCATGCCCTGTGTTTTTACCGGCGTTCCCGGGAACGTGAAATGCGGGCACTCGCCCTGGAATCCGATCTGGCCCAGGCCCGCCTCGCGGCATTGCGCATGCAACTCCAACCGCATTTCCTGTTCAACTCGCTCAATGCCATTGCCGAGCTGGTCCATAAAAACCCGGAAAAAGCCGATGCCATGCTGGTCGCCCTGAGCAACTTTCTCCGGCTCACCCTCGACACTGCCGGGGAGCAGGAAGTGCCGTTGCGCCGCGAGTTGGAATTTGCCGAACGCTACCTGGAGATCGAGCAGGTCCGTTTTGGGGAGAGACTGCAGGTTCTTTACGAGATTGCGCCCGAGACACTCGCCGCGCCGGTGCCGTCGTTCCTGCTACAACCCTTGCTGGAAAACGCCGTGCGCCATGGGCTCAACGCGCAAGGGGCGCCGCTGCGCCTTGTCATTCGCACCGCTTTGCACGGAAAAAAACTATTCCTGGGTGTGGCGGACAACGGCCCCGGCGCAAACACATCCGCCCAGAATCCAACCCGCACGGGAATAGGACTGACAAACACCCGCCGTCGCCTGGAAGAACTCTACGGAAAAGAAGCGCATCTCCGGATTCGCCAGGACAACGGATTTGCCGTTGAAATCGAACTGCCCTTAAAAAACAGCCAGCCATGAATCTACGCGCGCTCATTGTTGATGACGAGGCACTGGCCCGCGAACGATTGCGTCGCCTCTTGTCGGAAATCCCCGGGGTCGAAATTCTCGGTGAGTGTGTTGATGGCACTTCCGCCATCTCCGCCATCCCCAAACTCCATCCCGACGTGGTATTCCTCGATGTGCAGATGCCCGGCATGGATGGATTCGCCGTGGCCAAGGCATTGAATAATCCCGCAGCAACAGAGATACCCCTCATTGTCTTCGTCACCGGTTTCGACCAATACGCCGTACGCGCCTTCGAGGCGCGCGCCCTGGACTACCTGCTCAAGCCAACCAGCAAAACCAGACTGGTGGAAACGGTACGCCGAATCCGGGAACGTCTGAAAACAACACTCCCCTCGGCAAAGTACCTGCTATCGGAAGCCCTGCAGGACCTATTGGCCGAACGGGAAAAAACAGTCCCCGCTGTCTCCCGTATCGCCGTACGTTCCAATGAAGGAATCGTCTTCGTCCCGTTGGATGAACTCGATTGGGTTGAGGCCGCAGGAAACTATGCGATTCTCCATTCCGGAAAAAACACCCACATCCTCCGGGAAACCATGAGCGCATTGGAGACCCAATTGCCCGACGACATTTTCATGCGAATCAGCCGCTCCGCCATTGTCAACCTGCGCAAGACACGCGGAATCCAAACCCTCGCGCCCGGAGACCACATCCTGCTGCTCGACAGCGGCCACAGCCTCCCCATCACCCGCAGCCTACGCGAAATAGAAGACCGTTTGCGGTTCGTGTGACCCTTCACCCCTCGTTGTCGATGTCATTCAAATCTCGCATCTCAAAAGGATAGTAATATTGCGCCTTCAAGGGATTCTGCTCCACGTCCCACTCCAGACTCTCCTCGTTCGGTTTCACATTCAAATAGTACTTTAAATTTATCCGAATCTGCCCGGGCTTCGCCTCGTAAAAGGTCAGCCACGGCGAGATCTTCCCATATTGCGTGCTCATCACCTTCCCGTCTTTCATCTGTGTTCTCACCCGGAACAAATAGTAGTGATCCATGATCTCGTACGGCCTCGGCGCATCCAATGTCATCTCCGGTTCGTACCCTTCTTTCGGCGCCACCAACGGCGACCACATCACGCTTCCCACCGGATATTTCTTTAACCCGTCCGGCAGGATCTCCAACGGACAACTCATGATCCCGTCCCCTTCGTTCGAAAATTTCAACGTCATCCGCAGAGCCCGTTCTTTTCCCCGGCTCGTGTCTCCCGTCCGGTCCACCCGGATCAGAAAATCTCCTACCTTGCCCCGGCCGTGCGGCTCCACCCAGTCGCCCTCCTGCAAGTCATAACCATAGGACTGGCCCAGTCCAGGCAGGATCGTCCCATCCAGCATCTTCACCCAATCGTAAAAGAATTGCGTAGAGTCCAATCTGATCTCGCCCATGGTTCTCTTTTTGTCTTGATAACCCTTGGGGGGGAATCGCACTGCGAACCGGAATTGGAAAATCAAAATAGCCCCCCTTGCGTACCCAGCCTCCTGTTTCAACATCTACATAACGGGTGAGACTCGTTGAGCTCGCTAATAATTTATTCGCCAAGGCACCGGTGTTTTTGACGTACATCGCCACCGGATTCGTCTTTTTCTTCAAGACCAGCGTCACCTCCGCGTTCTCCGGTTGCCACCGACCTTCCTTCGGCTCGCTTTCAAATCTGTAGTAGTTGCCTCGATCCGAATAGTAATCCCGGCGATGCCTTATGTCGGATCCATCGCTAGTTTCAAATATCTCATCAGCACTATAGTACCATCTAGGACTGGACGTCTCGTGTTCCAAAGTAACTCGACCTTTTGCGTCGGTCTTCCGATAAATCACATACGTTGGGCGACCCTTGGCATCCTTGAAATTACGAAAATAGACCTGTACCCGATCCATGGGATTCCCTTCCTCATCCACCACCCGCACCGTCAGCTTGCCTTTGGCCATGCGTACAGGCTCGGGCAAGGTTTTTCGCAAACTTTCGTAGAGATTCTCAGCCTCCAACGGATAACGATACGATGAAGCATCTACCATCTTCTCCGCGAAATTCTTCAATTTAACATCATCCACTCCCCGGATGTCGGCAAAGCCTCCAGCCCAAAACAGGGTATAAAAAACCTGCCATTTCTCCTCCTCGGTCAATTGGTCCTGATATTTTGAATACACTTTCTGCAGCAACTTTACCTCGTCGGATTTCCCACCACTTTCAATCCGGCGGCAAAGCAATGGGACCAGTCTTTTCCCCAATGCCTCCCGGCAAAAGGGAACCATCGCCTTGATTCGCTCCTGCAATCTTTTGGCCGAGATAAAACCTCCAGACACAGGCACTGGGGAAAAAACATTGTCATAGTGAACCAAGTAAAAAACCCTCAACTCGTCCTTCATCTCCGGGGTAAAGTCCAGGGCCTTAGCCTTTTTCTCAAAGTCGGGATCGTCCCGGGCAGGTGCAACCTCTGGCGAATAGGGGATCCGTTCCGGCTCTTTCGCCTCCACCGGGGTTTCCGGGGCTGGCTGGGCCGAGCCCCATAGCGGGCAGAAGCCCGACACGGTAAAAACCAGCAAGGGGAGCAAGATTGTTTTCATGGGGGCGGAAATCCTTTAACCCTCGTTGTCGATGTTATCCAAACCTGGCGAACCGGTCAACGGGTAGTAGTAATGCGACTTCAAGGGATTCTGTTTTACGTCCCATTCCAGACTTTCCTCATTCGGTTTCACATTCAGATAGTATTTCAGGTTTATCCGGATTTGCCCGGGCTTCGCCTCGTAAAAGGTCAGCCACGGCGAGATCTTCCCATATTGCGTGCTCATCACCTTCCCGTCCTTCATCTGTGTTCTCACCCGGAACAGGTAGTAGTGATCCATGATCTCGTACGGTCTCGGAGCATCCAGCGTCATCTCCGGCTCATACCCTTCCTTCGGCGCCACCAGCGGCGACCACATCACACTTCCCACCGGATATTTCTTCAACCCGTCCGGCAGTATCTCCAACGGACAGCTCATGATCCCGTCGCCTTCGTTCGAGAATTTCAACGTCATCCGCAAAGCCTGTGCCTTCTCCCGGCTCGTGTCTTCCGTCCGGTCCACCCGGATCAGAAAATCCCCCACCTTGCCCTTACCATGCGGCTCCACCCAGTCACCCTCCTGCAAGTCGTAGCCGTAGGACTGGCCCAAGTCTGGCAGAATTGTTCCGTCCAACATCTTCACCCACTCGTAGAAACCTTGGTAAGATTCCCATTCTTTTTCCGCCCGCGTTCGTTTTTTTCCGGACATCAAAATACGGGAGTCGCCCACAGGGACAAACAGATCGCTATAGCCATCTTCACGGGCCCAGCCCCCGGTCTTGACATCTGTGTCCGTGCCAAAACTTTCCGTCAGAGTTCGGACGGTTTCCGCCATCGCTCCCGTATCCTTCACATACATCGCCACCGGATTCGTCTTCTTCTTCAAGACCAGCGTCACCTCCGCGCTCTCCGGTTGCCACCGCCCCGCCTTCGGTTCGCTTTCAAATCTGTAGTAGTTGCCCCGATCCGAATAATAGCCCCGCCTATACCATAACCGGTTGGTTTCTTCTCTACGTTCAAGTATCTCATCAGCATAATAGTACCACCGAGACTGGATGTCTCCTGCTCCAACGTAACCCGGCCGTCTGCGTCGGTCTTTCGATAAATCAAACCCGTGGGACTACCCTGCGCATCCTTGAAATTACTAAAATACACCTGTACCCGATCCATGGGGTTACCTGCCTCATCCACCACTCGCACCGTCAGCTTCCCCTTGGCCATCCGCACCGGCTCCGGCAGGGCCTTGCGCAACTCATCATAGAGCCGGGCAGCATCCGCTGACCGATCGGCCTTCTTCTCGGCCAGCGCCTTCAGTTTCGTATCGTCGATTCCTCGTTCATTGATCAGAATTCCCCGCCACACCAGAATCTGGAAAACCTGCCGGATTTGCTCCTCCGTCAATTGCTCCCGATACTTCGGAAAGACTTGGCGCAAAAATGTGCTTTCCCCAAAAGCGGATTTACCCTCCAGACGACGACACAACAGAGAAACCATCCGGGCTCCCAACGCTTCCTCGCACAACGGCACCACCTCATCGATCCGCGCCTTCTTCGCCTTGTACTTCTCGCT
>JAITVQ010000128.1 GCA_031285745.1 Puniceicoccales bacterium
CCCTGCATTGCTCTTCCGTAGAGTATCTTGTTATAAATTCTCGAAATGTCATGGGATATTCTTTCATACCTCATACTCTAGCAAATTGTGGTCGTGTTAGTCAAGTGGAGAGGCAGGTAACCCAATTGTAGTGATAATTGCAGATGCCCCAATAGGAGTGATATTCTTCCCCATCTTGTGTTGGCTGATATTACTGCGATATGGGGCTGCAGCTTTGGCAGAAAGTCTCCATCTTGCGTAATTCGGTAAAAAACCTGAGTTGAAGAGGAACTGCAATGATAAACCCCATCATATTTGCCACTGGTCTCGCCAGTTGCATCCCCAACACTCCCCAGAAATGCGTAAGAACAAATATCAGCGGAATAAAAAATAGGCCCCTTCGAGATAACGCAATCACAATTGAACCCTTAGTTTTTCCAACAGATTGTAAGCACATATCACTGAATGAGCTCCAGGCATTAAAAGGGAGTGAGTAGCACTGATAGGCCAGAGCCGCGGCCCCAATGGCAATAACCTCTTGATCATTGCGAAATAAAGATACAATGTTAGGCGCTGTAATAATACATATAAAGGAGAGCGCTGTCAGACATACAGTTCCCATTTTGACGGCAGTATAAAAGCCCTTTTGGACCCGGTCGAAGCGCTTGGCCCCAAAATTAAACCCACATACTGGCTGATAACCTTGGGAAAAACCTAGCAATACGGAATTAACGAAGTGGGCCATTCGGTCAACAATGCCCATTGCCGCAACGGCAGCATCACCATAGCCTTTGGCCACCAGGTTCAGACAAATTGTCGCCGCACTCCCGATCCCTTGTCTTACTAGTGATGGGGCTCCACCCAGCACGATATTTTTCAAATAGTGTATCTTAAATGTGGTTTTGCAAATTGAAAGCCTTATGCCATTGCTTCGTTGCATATATATCAGCAACAGGAAAAAGCTTGCACCTTGGCCAATAGCTGTAGCGATAGAAGCGCCGGAAATCCCTATATTGAATGCGTAAATCAGTAGTGGGTCCAGTGCAATGTTTAATACAGCGCCACTTACCAGCCCAATCATACCGATAAATGAATTCCCTTGAAAACGCAGCTGCACACTGAGCACAATCGAACCCATCTTAAACGGTGCGCCAACCAGAATAAATCTAATGTAATCCTTCGCATAAGGAAGAATCGTATCTGTAGAGCCTAACCATCGAGCCAGTTGTTCCAAATTGATCAGGCCTACAAGCAAGATGCCAAGGCTACAAATCACTGAAGCCGAGAGCGCTGTTATTGCCATTCGCTCTGCCTTTTCTACATCTTTCGTACCCAATGCCCGTGCAATGTAATTTCCTGAACCTTGGCCAAAAAAATGCCCGCATGCCTGAATGAGGGTCATCAATGACATTGATATTCCAATGGCTCCAGATGCGCTTGTTCCGAGATTGCCCACAAAATAAGTATCGGTCATATTATAAAAAGAGGTTACCAGCATTGTGATAATGGCCGGTCCCGCTAGCTTTAAAACCAATTTTTCCAATGGCGCTTCAGTCATGAGTAAATACTTTTTTTCCTGTTCATCCCCCATATTTCCCTTTTCCTCCATGATTCATTTGAATGTGCAGATCAACACAGTATGCTGTGTTGATCTGCACATTCATCAATATATAAATCAATAATAAACAGTATTAATCTTTGAGGTTACTGCGATATAGTTATCCTCGTGCTTTTGTTGGTTCAGGATTCCGGCGTTGTACTGTTCAAGCTGAATCTGCTCATCCGCAAACTTTTTGCGAACCGCCTCAACAATTTTTTCAGCCTCAGAAGCACGAATGACACATATCCCATCAGCGTCACCAGCAATAATATCACCCGGCATAACCACTTGTCCTCCGCAAGAGATGGGGACATTTATTTCGCCCGGGCCATTTTTATAAGGCCCTTGCGGAGTCACAGACCGCGCATAAACAGAAATAGACAAATGGGAAAGTGAATCCACATCGCGTATCGCTCCATCCAATACAAATCCGCTGATGCCGCGCTGCTGCGCATATGTAAACATGATTTCGCCCATTAAGGAGCGGTTAATACACCCACCGCCATCCACAACAATGACGTCTCCCGGCGCCGCTAAGTCCAGGGCACGATGCAGAAAAACATTATCTCCATCAGGAGCCTTCACGGTAAACGCGGTTCCCAGAAGGGGCCTATCTGTCATTGCCTTAATATAGCTGCGCATACAGTACAAACGATTCATCATATCGCCAATGTTACTGGAGGGGATGCCTCGGAATTGGTCTATCAAATTTTGTCTAGGACGTTCTATTGTTGTAATGATCCGATTCCCAATATCAATCATCGATAATTCTCCTTTTTGTTGAGTATTTTAAATAAAACTAATAACATTGCTGTTAGCGCTTTGCTCGTGCCATAATATGTTCCAGCAGACCGCCGCTGGCAATTATTTTCAGCGCAAACTCACTCAATCCGTCCCCTTGAATGGTTTGATTCGATGTCATATTTATGATTTCCCCTGACAATAGGTTTGCGCTTATTCTATCCCCCATATGTGCGAATTGACGAATGCCTGGGCACGTCAGGACAGGTAATGTAAGATTGATTGCATTGCGATAGTTATAACGTGAAAATGATTCTGCAATTACCAAGCGAACTCCCGCACCGATCAAGGCAGCCATGGGATGCTCCACACTTTTATTGCCGCAGCCGAAATTTTTACCGGCTATAACAATATCGAAACCAAGCAGTTTGAATCCGCCTTGCATTCCTTCGGCCCTAGGCTCCAAGTCTTCAAAAACCCAGTTCCCCATTGCCGCAGCATCCATTTCCTGCATTGTCCAGTGTTCTTCCTTAATAATCTGATATACAGTTACATCATCTCCACAGTTCCAACAGCATCCCGATATCATATTGTCCATCGAATCCTTCACCCCAAAGTAATTGTTTCCGAGCCGTGACGCACATTTTCCAGACTCAATATCCTTTCTCCCTGTTCACTGCACGTTTCAGCTGCTTGCCTTCCACATAATTGATGAAATCCTCGCAAAACAATTTCACAATGAGGTCTCGCGTGGCGCTATGGGCGATATTCCCCGCAATATGTGGGGTTAGAATTATATTTTTTGCACTGCGCAGTTTGTCGCCAGCCGGCAGCGGCTCCGGTAACATAACGTCCAAGGCGGCTCCCGCCAACCTATCTCCATTCAGAGCATCAATTAGTGCTTCTTGATCAATTGCCGTTCCTCTGCCCACATTAATCACATATGAGGTTTTGGAAAGCAGATTAATTCGCTCTTTACTCAGTATTCCGCACGTTTCAACTGTTGACGGCAGGCAGAGAACAAGAATGTCTGTTTGAGGTAACAAATGATCCAAATGGCTTACGGGGTATGCCATATCGAAGCATCGGTCGTTCGGCTTTCTGCTTCGATAAATTCCACAAACACTTTTTGCTCCCATTGCTTTGGCGCGTTGTGCAAAGGCTAAGCCGATATCCCCAGTTCCAAGAATTGTAATGGTGCTACCAGAAATAGTCCGAATTTCTTGAGGGGATCCCCAGCCTCCCTGCCTCATTAAAACCATGTATTGCGGCATATTGCGCAAAAGCATCAGCGTTACCATAGTAATGTGTTCGGCGATATCTTTACCAAACGCCCCTGATGAACTGCTTAGAATTGAATCCGAACAGCGATATAGGCCCTTTTCGGAATATCTATTTGTGCCGGCGGAAACGCAGCGGTGCCATTTGAGATTCTTTGCAGATCGGATCAAATCCACGGTGCAATTTCCGAATATTATCTCAAAATCACTTGCACAGCCCATAGCTTCCATACTGTTATTATAGTGCTGGACATGGAAGCCATATTGAGAGGCAATTTGACTGATTTGCAATATGTGCTCTTCTGTGATTATTTCTGATACCACACCCAATACGCGCTTCATATGTACACTCCTAATACAGCAGCTCCCGGGGATCCGTAATGTGCCCGGTTAAGGCCGCTGCTGCCGCAGTATAAGCTGAGCCAAGGAAAATATCGGCATCCATACTCCCCATCCTACCCTGAAAATTTCTGTTCGTTGTGCTGACGCAACATTCACCATTTCCGATAAGGCCTGGTCCATGCCCGGCACATGAACAGCAACTTGATGTCATAATCGCAGCGCCCGCCTCCATAAGCGTTCCAATAATGCCCAGCCTGGTAGCTTCACGGGCAACAGTTTGGCTTGCGGGCACAACAATTAACCGGGTTCCCTTTGCTACTTTCTTCCCTTTTAATATCTCCGCCGCTTGCTGTAAATCCTCCAAACGTCCATTTGTACAAGAACCGATAAACACTTGATCAACAGATATTCCTTTTGCATACGAAAGCGGTTTTACGTTTTTTACGCTGTGTGGATAAGATAATAGGGGCTCTAATTGAGTGGCATCCACATATGCCTGATCCACATATATTGCATCGCTGTCTGCGCTGATACAGTCCTGGATAGGGGCACCGGTAAAAGCAAATGCCTTTGCATCAGCTTCGAAAACTGCGCATTTCGCATCAGCCTCAGCAATCATATTGGATATGATGAGTCGTCCGTCGATATTCAATGTGTCAATCGTTTCACCAACAATTTCGACAGCACGATAAATATATCGATCACTGTCAAATACATTGAGAAGTGCAAGACTAAGGTCTTTTGCGACAACTCCTATGGGCAATGAACCGTTTACCTGAATCTTAAGGGATTCGGGCACTTTTACCCATATATTTCCCGTAACTAATGCGGATATGGCGTCCGATACGGTTATCCCAAACGAAAAAGCTCCCAGGCCGCCGTACATCGTTGCATGTGAATCTGTACCGACCGCGATTTCATAAGGGCGAGTAAAGTCTTCGACCATTAGCTGGTGGCCTATGCCATGCTTGCCTAAAAAGCCTACATTTTCAATCTCAAGCCTTGCACACTGCTGACGGATAAAAACCTGCTTATCTGCCGCGTCTACAGAAAAGGCGGGCATGCTGTGATCCAATGCGACCAAAACACGCTCTGGACGCAGGATACGATCAAGTCCCATTTTTGCTAGGGTGGAAAAAGCCACGCAGCCTACATAGTCGTTAATCATCAAGCGGTCAACAGGCAATTCGATGATTTCACCCGGTGCTATCGTATCGCGGTTAAGCCGCCGTGCGATCAATTTCTCCACCAATGTTGCGCTCATAAAACTTCTCTCCTCGCACCAAGCGTCTCAACTATAGCGGTTGCAGCAAAAGACCGGAATCGTTGGAAACAAAGCTGCAACCGCATGCAAGCATTTATGCTGTGATTGTTTCCGATTAATTGCTGCCGTTGCTGTAAAAATCTACTGCTTTAGGCACGCATCGTGTGCCTGAAGCAGTAGATATCGCTTTACAGCTTCTCTACGATTTCCGCACCACGTGCCGTCATTAAGGCGTCAATGTACGCTCTGCGTTCTAATTCCAGTTGCTGCTTTTTTGCTTTTGCATCGGGATCAGCAGGCTTCGCAGAACGCTTGGCCATAAGCTTTTCATGTACTGCCTTTATTGCCCTGCGGGGGATTACCACAACGCCCTCACGATCTCCAACAATGATGTCCCCGGCCTCTACGATTGCACCCGCACAACAGATTGGAGTATTGATCTCACCAGGTCCGCGTTTGGGTCCGGTTACCGGCTGAACCGCCTTAAGGAATATTGGCATCTGAATTTTTTCAACTTCCGCAATGTCACGCCAAGCACCATCCAGCACCATGCCTGTCACGCCGGCCTTTTGCGCCGCAACGGCGATATTGCCGCCGCCAAGACAAGTATCCGTATACCCTCTTGCGTCAACTACGATAACATCGCCAGGCTGTGCCATCTCAACCGCTTTTTTGACCATGATGGTGTCGCCGGGCGTGCATTTGACCGTAAAGGCTGTGCCAATGAGCTTCGGCATATCGGCATAAGCAGATTGAAGAGAGCCGTTTGTGGTGTAAAGTGCCCCAACCAAATCGGCTACATCCGTAACCTCAAAGGAGGCGATATCATTGATAATGGCCGGGTCTACACGGTCAAAATCATTAACAATCCGAAAGCCCAGCATGGGGAAAGAACCATCCCAACCGGGATTTTTTGCAACAGGTAAAGCCATGTTTTCTTCCTCCCAATCTACTTAATCTCAAAAGCGTAAACCTTTGACATGTGCATCCGCAGGCAAAGCCTGATAGACTGCTCAGCTAACACGCTTAGATCAGAGCTGTTGTTCCAGGCGAGTCGGACATCGCATTCATCGCCGTTGATGCGTTTAAAGTCCGCAAAGGAATATTCGGCTATGGTCTTGCCCTTTTTATCCTGTAGCTCGGCTTCTATATAGCCGGCATGACCAAAGGTTGAATAGTTCAAGGATATTTCTTTCCCTGTCATTGTGAAGCAGCGCGTGGAGAACTCTCCTCTGTCCGGAGCGCTGACGCAGCACAGCCTGCCGGGCTTGAACACGGCATATCCGGCCTCGCCGAGCGGCGGTGTGCGATCTCCTTCAGTTAAGGAGCGGGGATACTTGTAAGGGTACTTATAGGTAACAATGGGAACACCAATCCGGCCATCCTGCAGGGGGACAAAGTTATAGCCGACTTCAACCTCGTCAAAAACCCATTTGCCGCCCTGTTCACGGGTTGCGGCGGGCTTCCCGGGCAGCCAGTTCCAATACAAACCGTCTGCCGAAACTGCCAGCTGCATGTCGCGGCAATCACTGTTGCGGCGGAACATGGTGGCAAGCATGACATACAGATCTTCTGTGCCTGGATATTTTAGTGTAGGGCAATGCATAATGTCGTCAGAAGGGTGGGTGGTAAGAGGTACCTCAAGGCAGGGGTAGGGGGTGGGCCATTTGCGGAAATCTTCCGTTTCAGAGCGCCCTACGGATCTGCGTCCGGCTCGCAGCATGCGGAAATATCCCACATACTTCTTGATGGAATCGTCCCAGAAGCAGACATTCATCTGATCCGAGCAATACATCATAACCGGGTCTTTGATGGGAGTCCAGTGGATGCCGTCCGAAGAAACGGCGCCGGAAGTTACGGCACATGTACCCATTTTCCCAGGCTTGCCACGCAATGCTTTGGGGTCACAGTCACCGTTGAATCTTTCAATTTGGCGATTGCGCCACGCATCGATATCCTCGTGTTGTTCTTCGCCGCGATAAATGAGCTTGTACTTTTCCGCCGGAGGGCAATTCGGGTTTTCATCCTTAAAAATACATCCGCTGGAGAAGAAGTTGCGGTTAATTTCACGGCCGTAAACCCAGTTGGTATCCTGACCTTCGAACTGCATAATCCCCAATTCAGGCTTAACCCAATTTACGCCGTCTTTTGACTCGGCATAGCACAGCACCCAGCCCACATCATGGTTATAGCTCATTCCCTCGCGGTAGCGGAAATCGTCCGGCACCACTGTGTACCACATCCGATACTTGCCATCTTCCAACATAATGTTGTTCAGATACATTAAGTAGCCTTGTTCCCAAGGCTTATCCTGGGGCAGCATGGGACCCATCAGCTCCGCCTGAACGGCTTCCAGGTGAATGCCATACGCTGAATTCGGGTAGGGCTGGGGTTTTTTTGCCCCTCCCCATTGAGAAACCTTTTTTCCTTCCAGCATCCAGTCTACTTCGCCCTGAACAATGTTGCGGAAATCAACAAATAGCTGAGGCCCTTTTAAGGTAAGGGGCTCCTTTTGATTTTTCAGTTCTAGTAACATACATTATCTCCTCTCTTCAATTCAAACCTTGCCCAAGTGATTTCCCGCTTGGCCGTCATACCGATGGCAAGCAACGTGGTGCCCTTCCATAATTTCCACCAATTCAGGCAGCTTTTCCTTGCAGATATCGCCCATTTCTTCGGCATATTTGCATCTAAATTTGAAAGAACACCCAGTGCGCATTTTAATCGGAGACGGAACATCTCCGCGCAGCACGATCCTGGATCGCTCCACAGTGGGGTCAGGAATGGGCGCGGCAGACAACAAGGCTTCCGTATATGGGTGCAACGGATTTGCATACAGTTGCTTTTTGGCTGAAATCTCTACCAGACGGCCCAGATACATGACGCCAATGTTGTCGGAAACATGCTTTACCACCGATAGGCCATGCGCAATGAATAAATACGTTAGATTGAACTCTTTCTGCAAATCCATGATAAGATTTAATACCTGTGACTGAATGGATACATCCAAGGCGCTGACCGGCTCATCACAAATGATAAACTTAGGGCGCAATGCCAGTGCCCGGGCGATACCGATTCTCTGGCGCTGCCCGCCTGAAAACTCACTCGCATAGCGATCTAACGTGTAAGATGGCATACCGACAACATCTAGAAGTTCCAGTACCTTTTCCCTGCGCTCTTTTTTTCCGCAGGTTTTGTGTATCATAAAGGGCTCTCCAACAATTTGTTCAACCGTCATACGCTGGTCTAAAGAGGAATAAGGGTCCTGGAAGATCAATTGAATGTCTTTTCTTGCCGTTCGCAGTTCCTTTTTAGATAATTTCCCCAGGTCTTGCCCGTCGAACAGCACTTTTCCGCCAACCAGATCATGCAGCTGCAATATCGCATGACCCAGGGTAGTTTTCCCGCAGCCGGACTCACCAACCAATCCAAATGTCTCGCCATGGCTGATCGAAAAGCTTACATCCTCTACAGCCCTTACACTGCCCACCTGACGTTTGAACAGCCCCTTGCCGTTGACTGGAAAATGGACGGCGAGGTGAGACACTTCCAGTAACGGGCTACTCTTGATTGCCTGTTTTTCCTGCATCTCAACTCACCTCATTAGCCAAATGACATGCGACGAAATGGCCGGATGTCATTTCTTTATACTCAGGGGGGCTCTCCTTGCATTTTTCAGCGCATTGGGCGCACCTTGTGCTGAACTTGCATCCCTTGGGCAGATCTTTGGGGTTGGGCACGGCGCCTTCAATCGTATATAGCCGCTCTGTCTCTTGGTCGATACGCGGCAAGGATCGCAAAAGACCCCGTGTATAGGGGTGCAGAGGGGATTTGTAGATTTCCTTTACATTTCCCTGTTCCACAATTTCGCCGCCGTACATCACAGCAACTCTGTCACACATTTCTGCAACGATGCCCAGATCGTGGGTAATCATCAGAATTGATGTCCCCTGTTCCTCTTTGAGCTTTCTCATAAGATCCAAGATCTGTGCTTGGATTGTAACGTCCAGCGCAGTAGTGGGTTCGTCTGCGATCAGGAGCTTTGGCGAACAAGCCAGCGCTATCGCAATGACCACACGTTGGCGCATTCCACCAGAAAACTGATGCGGGTAGTTATGAATCCTGCGTTCGGGATCAGGGATTTCAACCATACGTAGCATCTCTAGTGCCTGTTCGTTGGCTTGGGCTCTGCTGAGCTTTTTATTGTGCCTGAGTATCACTTCTGCAATTTGATAACCCACTGTAAAAACCGGGTTTAGGGCGGTCATGGGTTCCTGAAATATCATAGAAATGCGCTTTCCACGGATATCCTGCATCTCTTTCTCAGATATTTTAAGCAAATCATGATTTTCAAACAGAATCTCGCCACCCATAATTTTTGCAGGAGGTGTTTTTACTAAGCGCATGATGGAACGCACAGTAACGCTTTTGCCACAGCCGGATTCACCAACAATGCCGAGCGTCTCCCCGTTTCTTACCGAAAAGGATACACCATTGACTGCTTTGATCTCCCCTGCATCCGTAAAGAAGTGCGTTCTTAAGCCATTTACCTTCAACAATTCCTTGTTCTTATCGCAATGGTTCTCTTTCATTGCATTATGTATCCTTTCGCAAATTATGACCAGAGCATTGAATGCATGAAAGACAGTCGGCACCGTGGAGGTTTAGTCGGTCAGCTGCCAGCTGTTGCCAAATGGGTCTTTGAAGTTGCTCACAGATCTGCCAGTATCCTTAACAAGCCTATTTTCGGATTTGAATTCAATCCCTTTTTCTTTTAGCTCAGAGATCGTTTCCGTAGAATCAACCTTGAACGCAACATGGTTGATTCCGGATTCGCCTTCTTTTGCTGTGCGCACCTCAATGATCATTTGATTTTCACCAGGCAAGGCGATCTCAATAGAAAGCCTGGGTTCCGGTATTCTGCGAATTTCAATGAATCCCAGCATTTTGAACTGTTCGACAAACTTTTCGACGTCGGCCACACGAAGGTCAATATGATCCACACGAGTTACCATAATAGCAATTCCTTTCTCAATTAAGCGTTAATATGTGTTATTCCATTTTTAGCTTTGCACGCAGTCCATCTCCCAAAAAATTAACGCCAATGACAAGCAGGGCAACGGCAAGTGCTGGGAAAACGGAAACCCACCAGCCTGTCGCCATATAGGTCTGGCCGTCCGAAATCATGCGGCCCCATGTTGCATAGGGACGCTGCACACCAAGTCCCAAAAAGCTCAATCCCGCCTCTGCCAGGATTGTGGTACCGATTAGCAGTGTCCCATAAACGATAATGGAAGCCATTACATTGGGGATTAGGTGACGGAACACGATCCAACCATCACCCGCCCCCATAACCCGCGCTGCCAGCGTATAGTCTTTCTTGCGTTCCACCAGTGTTTTTGCTCTCGTCTGACGGAAAATACTTAGCCATTCGCTCAGCGAAAGGCCCACTGCAAGAACTACGGTACTGGAACCGAACAGCGTAAGAACCATTACAATAATTAACAGCATGGGAATGGAGTGTTGTATTTCTACAAACATACCTACAATATTGTCTAAAGTCTTGCCAAAGTAGCCACACATGACTCCCAAAACAGCTCCCATAACCACGGAAAGCAAGACGGCGAGGAATGCGATTAACACAGAGACTTGCCCTCCGGCCATAACACGGCTCAGGTTATCTCTCCCCAACTGGTCTGTCCCTAAAAGATAATAGGATTGACCATTATGTCCGGTAGAAAGTGGAGGAAGCAGTCTATCTGAGACGTTGGGAAGATTCGGATCATAGGGTGTCCATACAATCGAAAGCAATACGATAAGCACTATTAAACCTACGATAACTGCCCCGGCCAACAGCTTGGGAACACCCTTTTTCTTATACCAGACAACATCTTTATTATCCAACCACACCACCCCCCTTACTTTACCCGCACACGTGGGTCCGCTATGCTGTACAAAACATCAATCACGATATTGATGAGAATAAAAACGCAGGCCGCATAGGGAACCAATGCCTGAATGGTTGGGAAATCTCTTGCATTGACAGCATTAATCATCAGCATTCCAATTCCGTTATAGCGGAACAATGTTTCCACATATACCGCACCGGTAATAAGACCACCCATCCTCATGCCGATCAATGTAATGACCGGTATGAGGACATTGCGCAACGCATGCCGAAACAAAACAACCGGGTGTGATAACCCTTTTGATTGTGCTGTCATGATATAATCACTGTTTAGCACCATACCAACTTCTGTTCTTGTCACACGCTGCAACGATGCAATGAAACGCAAGGAAAGGGCAATCGTTGGCAAGATCATTGCCTTGAATGATCCGTATCCGCCGGTTGGCAGCCAGCCCAACTTCAGGGCAAATACGGTTATCATGACCATCCCCACAAAGAAATTAGGAAATGACGTAATTGCCAGGCTGACAGTTGTTACAAAATTGTCGAATGCTGAGCCCGGCTTCAGCGCAGTGATTACGCCCAGTGGAACTGCCACGAGAACGGAAAACACCACAGTCATCGCAGCCAACAAAAGAGTCCTTGGCAGCCGCTCCATGATCAAATCGATGACCTTGACAGATCGTACGCTGGTTGTAATATACTGAAAGGAGTAGCCCATATTACCCTGCAACAATCCTTTTACATAGATCCAGAATTGTTTTGGTTTGGACTCATTCAGTCCCCACGACACTCGGATCTGTTCGATTTGTTCAGGTGTTGCATCCGAACCCGCCATTATGACAGCTGGATCGCCTGGAACAGACCTGATCAGCGTAAACACAATAATGACGGTCAGTACAATTGTCAAGATGCCGCGAAATAGTCTTCTGACAATCAGATTAACTGTTTCCACCCTTTTACTCACCTCCTCCACAGATCTTGGGCTTTCAACCGATGATCCGCCGATAATATTTTCTTTTTATAGCGGATCATCGGTTGTATCTTGAGCCAAGTTAAAGAGTCAAATTGATTAATCCATACGGGCATCTCTCAGAATCAGCCATCCGGTGGGAGAATAGTCATAGCCTTTGACCTTGGATGACACACCAAGAGCGGCCGTGTTACTCAAAGACATAGGGAAGACATAGCTGTTCCATGCCGATGTATTTGCCTGCGCAAGCATCGTCGTCCTCTCCGTGCTAGATAGGCCGTACTCTCCGGTTTTTTCAAACATAGCTACGATCTCGGGGCCGCAAAGCGAGCTGTAACCGCGTTTGGTCACGACCTGACTCCAGTAATAAATTGAGTCGCCATAGGAGGGGCCAGGGGTGTTGGTTATTGTAATGTCCACATTACCATTGTTGCGTTCTGTTTCAAGAATGGAGTTTTCCATCTGCTGCATTTCAACATTGATGCCCACAGCTTGTAAATATGCAACGATCAGCTCCCCTACCTCAACATCGTTGGAGAACTCCCCGCCTGCCATAGCCAGCTTTTGTGTCGTGCCATCATAGCCACATTCTTTTAGCAGCTGCTTTGACAGCTCAGGGTCGTAGGCATGAACCGTAGTGCCGGTATTGCCGCCGTTTGTTTTGTTTGACACAAAGCAAGGCATTGCTTCGAGGTACCCGCCAAGCAGGCTTTTTGAAATGTCTTCTTGGTTAATGGCATGACAGATGGCTTTGCGGAAGGTCTCATTGTATATCCAGCGGTCTGTCCTGTCGCTCAAGCCATTAAAACCCATCCAATTGGAGCCGACACCGTCGTGCATATTAATGGTATATTTGCCGCTTGCATTGGATTCCAGAACGGCAATCTGATCATAAGGAATGTCCACTACAATGTCGAATTCTCCGGCCTGCAAAGCAGAAACACGGGCACTGCTGCTGGTGACGCTTTCCACAACCACTTTTTTGATTTGCGGCGCTCCGCCCCAATAACCATCATAAGCTTCCAATTCCACAGAAAGCCCAGGATTCCAGCTTTTCACAATGTAAGGACCTACACCAACGGGATGCGTCATGTATGCCTCGTCGCCCTCTGCTTCCCACTGGCCGGGAGCATACATAACAACACGGGCGGTTAAGCCGGGCACCAGCGGAGAATATCCTGAGCAGACAAAGTTGACGGTATATTCGTCAACCTTTTCCACCGAAATGGGCCATGCTACACCCCAATGGGAGGCATAACGGTAGTCCAGTTCCTTTGTAGCCAGCTTTTCATAATTGTAGACAACTGCATCCGCGTTAAAAGATTCGCCATTAGAAAAGGTTACGTCTTCACGCAGCTTAAACTGCCAGGTTTTTTCATCAATTTCTTTCCACTCAAGAGCAAGACCGGGCGCCATGCTGCCATCCGCGGCAAAGCGTACTAGGGCATCGCTGACATTCATCATGATACTTGTGCCTGCGCCATCCGCCTGCGCCATACTGAGCGTATTCAGCGGAGCGGAAAAAGCAACGCGCAGTGTAGCGTCAGAGGCGGCACCCGAGCCGCTTGTGCTTGACCCAGGAGAAGCTGTACTGGGGCTGGCTGCGCCAGGGCTGGTCGTGCCAGGGGCTCCGGTTCCCGCATCTGTAGTGCCGTTACCACATGCCGATAGCAGGATCAGGATCACCAAGAGAATCGCAAATACTTTATAATTACTTTTTTTCATGAGGTCCTCCTAATCTTTTTTGTTTGGCTTGTTATGTAAAACGTAGTATTAATAGACAAAATATCCGTCTTGTGCCACGGGATAAACAGCCGCATAGGCTTCGGCATATTTGCACTTGCCCCGGCCAAAGCTGCGTGCATTAACGGCACGGTAGCTTGCTCTTTCCAGATAGCTGGCAGCCAGACTCTTTTTTAGTTCGAACGTGGCCATCGCATCAATTTTTTTCTGAATGACATCAGTGATATCCACAAATAAAGTGGGGACAAAACCATTGGACTCGGCATTGTGCGGTTCAAAGCAGAATATGGGAGCGCGCTTGAAGCCGGGTACTGTTCCCTCTATTTCGATGCCCTTTCCTCCCGCAACCTCCATGGCCATGTTAACGTAGTCCAATATAACACCGTGGTCTGGGTTTAAAATGTCTTTGCCGTGATGTGTCAAAATGATATCCGGTTTACAAATTCTAAGATATTTCGCCAATTTATATGTTTTATCCTGTGTAATCTCGAAGCGATAGTCATTCAAATCCCACAATTCTAGGTTGCTGATTCCGAGAATATCGCCAGCCTTTTTCAATGCTCTTGTGCGCTCCTCCTTTGCTTCTTGAACCGTCATTCCCGCTTCTATCAGCTCGTTGGCTTCACCTCCAACACCATAGGTTAAAACAATAGCTTGCACCTCACCGCATAACTGCACGTGCTTCGCCACTGCACCTGAACACCTCCAAAGAAGATCCCCAGGATGTGCAGACACAACCAGCATCTTTTTTCCAACAAAGTCCATAAGTGTAATCCCTCCGTTTTCAAAACTACTGGTAAATGACTTATGTTGATCAAATGTTGCTTACAGTATCTACCATTGCGCTATAATTGTCAATATACAATCTCAATTTTTAGATAAACAATTATATTTATATAAAATTATTAGAAGATATGACATAAATAGTGTTCGATTTGATTTTATTTGATCAAAAATATTGTGTTACTGATTTGTTTTTATAGAGTTCGGAAGCATTAATAAACCAAACTTCCGGCTTATCCGGAAGTTTGGTTAAGTTCTAGCAGAGCTTTTTACCAACTTACGTACGAGAACGCTGCATCTTTTTTCTCCAGTATTTTATATTATTTTGCCTGCAATTTGGCGTTACTTCGCCATTTTATAAACTAGCTAATTTGCAAACTAGTTTGTTTGTCACTCACTTCGCTCGATTATTTAATGCGAAAGCTGTACGAGAAGCCTCCTCCGATCTATCCGAGGGTATCCCAATCCAACAAGAGAGTAGTTTGATCAAATCTATTGACGGTTCTTAAAAGTTGTAGTATGCTACAGTCAAAAGGACTGTACTCGAGACGCCGAGAGGAGTGGAGGATTATGTTAACAAGTACACACAAGGATTTACTCTCCAAGCTTTCTACCACAAACGTTTCCGATGCACTGGATCATTATCATTTGAAAGGTGCTGTCCATGGAATTCTTCCAACATGGAACGGATGTAAAAAGATTTTTGGAGAAACTGTCACTGTTCGTTTAATCGCTGCCGGCACAAAGCCTCCCCAATTCCATCTTGGACAACAAGCAATCTTCGAAGCTAAAGAGGGGGACATCATTGTTGTGGATAACGCCGGCAGACCCGATATTTCGTGCTGGGGTGGAGTTTTGGCTACCGGGGCCAAAATCAAAGGAGTATCAGGTGTCATAATCGATGGTTATTGCCGCGACATCGACGATTACGTAAGTCTGGATTACTCTGTCTACGCACGCGGTTCTGTTGTTCAAAGTGCCAGAGGGCGTGCAATTGAAGATGCAACAAATATCCCCATCCAGTTCGGACAGGTACAGGTAAATCCAGGCGATGTCGTTATTGCGGATCGAAGCGGGATTGTTTTTATTCCAAATGAAAATCTGGACAATGTATTAGCCAAGGCGGAGGAGCTATACCAAAAAGAAGAAGCCATGTGTGCAGATCTCATGTCCGGCATGAGTAACATGGATGTTGATGCAAAATACAGCTACAACACAATGCTGGCAAAATAGCGCATAACCATCCAATCAGTAATATTTGAGCAAAGGTAGAGATAATATGACTCTTTTGACTCTTCCAAAACCATCGGCTGCTCAATTTGCTTATGAATCACTTAAAGATTGGATTCTATCCGGCTTTCTGGTTCCAGGCGAAAAAATTGATCAAGACGAGGCTGCGCGCAAGTTAAACCTTAGCCGCATGCCTATTCGCAGCGCTCTGGATCGACTTGCCTCCGAAGGCTTAGTCGTGAAAGTTCCGCATCGCGGCGTGATTGTTTCACCGTTAAGCGATGTATCTTTAAACCATTTGTTTGATGTCCGCGCGCAAATGGAGGCCATAGCGGTTATGATTACCACGGCTTCTGCAACCGATTCAGCAATTGATAAATTATACAATATGCTCAATTACCAACAAGATGTAGGCGATAATACGCTTTCAACAATCTTGGAGCAAAATCGCAGTTTTCATCGATTTATTGTCCAGCTTTCTGAAAACGATGTTTTACTGAAACTCTTTGACTCTATATGGGAACAATGTGAACGGTATCGAAGAATATATTTTCAAGTACCTAATTCCAATGTTCGCATTCTCAAGGAACACCGCCGTATTGTTGATTTGATTGCACATCGTAAGATTCAGAATGCAGCGGACTACATGGTCGAGCATACCAGAGCCTCACAAAAGGAATTACTAAATTTCATGGGAAAACAAATTGCGCCTCTCCAATATAAACTAATTTCCCTGTTGGAGCATACGAGTAATCAGTCACAGCAAAATCTATAAAATTACAGAGGCACAAATAAAGGACCGGTTTAAATGATAACCAGTAATAAAAGACCATACCGCTTGAGCCGCAAATCAAAAGTAACGGGTCTTGCGGTATACTCAAAAGAAAATTTGACAGTTTGTTTTAAGTATGATATATCTAAAAGCATATAAAGCGGAGTAACCGGCACCTTATGGGTGCTGCAGAGTTCGTCATCACGGCATTGATTCAATGCCCGGACTCTGTTTAAAGTGTGAGACCTTTGTTGTTATGCAGATGCATGGCAACAAAGGCTTTTTTATTTGCCAACATATTTTGAATGCAATAGAAAGTTAACTGAGGAGGCAACGATTATGGATGCTTGGTTTCACCAGACCCCGGATGAAATCCTGGCGGCGCTTTCCACAAGCAAAGACAGGGGACTTTCGCCGGAAGAAGCAAACAGCCGCTTGGAGAAATACGGCGCTAACGCACTGCAGGCCCAACAAAAGGAATCCTTCCTGAAGCGTTTTTTGGCCCAGATGAAGGATCCGATGATTATCGTGCTTCTGGTTGCCGCGGTGCTGTCGCTGGTGTCCAGCGGTTTTCATGAGTGGATCGATTCCGCCATCATCCTGTTGATTGTCATCGTCAACGCCATGATCTCACTTTCCCAGGAGGACAACGCCGAAAAAGCGCTGGCCGCCCTGCGAAAAATGTCGGCTCCCCTAGCCAAGGTGCTCCGGGGCGGAGAATTCACCCGCCTAGTATTACAGTTGTAAAACAGTTTTATTTCAATGAAACCACATGGAGACCGCCTAGTGTTCTCTGCGCCAAGCAATCCAATGAACAACATGATGGAAAGACCGAGCAATGCGAAAGCGGAAGGCGAAGAGAATACGG
>JAITVQ010000258.1 GCA_031285745.1 Puniceicoccales bacterium
CGGGCAGCAGGTATCCGATCCGGAAAATCCCTTCGAAGAACTTGTAAATGAGTCCTCGTCCACCACGTTCTTTGATGAGGTGAAGCTTTTGGAGTACCCGGTCTTTTGTCATGTTGCCAGCAATTATCTTGATCCGCCTGGATTTGCTTACATCTACTACATCAATGTCAAAGACAGCCTGATTGTGATTGAATTTGATGCGCTGGATAATTCGCCGGAAACACGAGAGAAATTCGATCAGTTAATCTCCACGTTTCAACTTAAATAGCAGCGTGAAAAGGGTCATTATGATACCCAGTCTGGAAGCGAACTGTACAATTTGGTTTATTGAAACCTGGATATCTGCTTGACTAAGGTAACTAATTTCTCTTGCACTCGGTCAGTTCCTTGTAGGTGATAGTAAGCAAATTGAGATAACCAAGTTGAACATTAAAGCAGTTGAAAATCGGAAGAACGAGCTTGTTTTCAACATTCTATTTTAGATTTCATCACAAAGCATAACGGGTAATATTGGGAAGCTGACCCGCAGAAACATATAAAAGAGGGATTTGCATAGTGTAGTGGGGCCAACTGTCGTTAAGCAAGGTAAAAGAGGATCGGCGAACCCGCTAATCCTCTTTCTCCCGTCTGCCGGGACATTTGAAACTTTACAGAATCGTGTTCAGCAACTGCATCCCCTGGAACAGAGTAACCACCAGGCCGGATGCCATGATGACAGTAGATGCTTTCGTGGGCTTCTTGCGCTTTTTGAAGTAGGGCCGCAGCACCGCGCCGATGAGCACCAGACCAAGGCCAATTCCAATGGTGACGATGTAGATCATTTTCAGTTCCTCGGCAGCGGGGATATTGATCACGATGTCATTCGGGTTAAACATAGTAGTACCCTCCTATAAATCTTCTTTCAGCATGTTTTTGTAGGTGTATATGCCGGCGGCGAGTCCGATGGCGCCGAGGACGATTGCGATCACGGGATTGGACAGAATCCCCGCGGAGCTTCCCTGGGTATTGGACACGATTGCGGCGATAACCAGGGACGAAACGATGGTTGTGATGGTTGACTTAAACTTCATACCGATTGCCATCGGCAGAAAGGCCAGGAAAATGGATGACAGGGATACGGCCACGATGTTCAGCGGGTTTTGCATGGTGAAGGTGATGGCCGGATTGGTGGATTGCAGGAAGAAGACCGCTACATGCTGGACCAGTGTGGAAATCAGATGAGCGGACACCATGATCGAGGAGATCAACAGCAGCTTTGACGTGATGATTTTTCCCCGGCTGTACGGGTAGGCGAACAATACGGTGATGGTTCTCGACTGATACTCCCCGATGACGATCTGGGCAATCAATACCGCTTGCCACACAATCAGGACGGAGCGCATCAGCATCATGCCCAGGTCTACCGTGGAAAGGCCGCTGGGGCTGGAGCCCGACATGACGCCGGAAGAGGAAACGGCCAGGAACAGCGACAGGACATTGCCGATGATGAGCACCAGGATATACTGCGGAAACCTGGCGCGTCCGGTCTCGTTGCGAAGTAACTGTACCATTTCCAAGCTATGTGAAAGCCCTGTCAGCCTGTTTTTTGCCACCATAATCATCACGCTCCCTTTCCCTGTACGATGCTGAAATAGGTCTCTTCCAAATCGCCCAGATTGTCGCCGATGGATTGCATGGGAATCTCCGCGACCATCCTCCCACCGCTGATGATGCCGATGGTGTTCGCCACCTTGGCGACCTCGTCCAGGATGTGGCTGGATACGATGATGGTGGTACCCTCTTTCTCGTTGATCTCCTTGACCAGTTCCCGGAAAAAACGGATGCCGTGAGGGTCCAGGCCATTGAGCGGTTCATCGAGGATCAGGAGCTCCGGCCTGCCCAGCAGCGCCCTGCTGATTGCCAGCCGCTGCTTCATGCCCAGGGAATACTCCCTGACAGGCTTGTCGCTGTCCTCCAGAAGTCCAACCATGGCAAGGACCTGATTGATTCGCCCCGGTTCCACGCCCAGCAGATAGTCCCGGTGCAGCTCCAGATTTCTTCTCGCGGTGCTCTCCTGATAGAAGATCGGCGCCTCGATGATGGAACCAACGCTGCGGTAGACCGCGTCTCCCCCTTTCAGCTCCTTGTCCAGCAGCCGGATTGTCCCGCTGTCTGTCCTCCACAGCCCCATCAGGATTTTCATGAACGAGGTCTTTCCGGCGCCGTTGGCGCCGAGGAAACCGTAGACCACACCGCGGGGGATGAGCAGTGAAATGTTAGACAGAATCGCTTTATCGCCGATCTTTTTGCTGATGTTAAAAGCTTCGATTGCGTAAGTCATGTTGTACTCCCTTCCTGTCTTGTTACTGTATGACCAGAGTATAGCACCTGACGAATCGATAAATATCTAAATGTAATGTTTTCGGGGGTTTCCCGTCATGCTTTTTCTAAGTTTGCCATATGCGCTTATTTCAACAGAGGGGAGATAACCCATGAATATCGCCATTTGCGATGATAATCTCCTGGCGGCCGCCCATCTGGAAGACCTGGTGGAGAGCGCCTTTTCGGGGAACCCGGACGCGTTTGCGTGCGAGGTGTTCTCCTCCGGCGAGGCGCTGCTGCGGTATCTCACTCACTACCCGCTGGCGTTTCAGATGTTTCTCCTGGATATCGAGATGGAAGGGCGTAACGGGCTGGAGGTGGCGAACAGCATCCGACAAACCGACGCGGATGCCGTCATTATTTTCGTGACCAGCCACGGGGAGCTGATGCCGGAGGCGTTCCGGGTTTTGGCCTTCCAGTATATTACCAAGCCTTATGACGATGAGAAAGCGATGGGAATCATCCTCTCCGCCATTCAGCACCTGGAAAACCGCAAGGCGCTGTTCCAGTATTCCATGCGCAAGAAAACCCATACCCTGTTTCTTTCCCAGATCATGTATCTGGAAAGTAGGGGCAGGAAGATGGTGATCCACACGGCCGGCGGAGAAGAGCATGAGTATTACGGCACCATCAAGGAAGCCGTACAAAAGACGGCTGGGCCGACTTTCGTACAGCTTCACAACTCCTATCTCGTCAACATGGAGTTCATCGCCTCTATGGACAGCGGTGAGGTATCCCTACGGGACGGCGCCCGCCTGCCCGTTACCCAGAAATACCATTTGGCGTTTCACAACGCGTGGCGCAGATACATTTTGATGCGCGGAAGGTAGGGGGAATTGAGTATGGGCATTTATCTGCTCCGCGGCCTGTTTATCATGGTAACATTTCCGATACCCATCTATTTGCTGGGCAGCGCGTTCCTCACTTACAAGGCCGGACAGTTTCGCCGCTTCCACATCCTGTATCTCCTGCTGATCGCCGCCGCTTCCCATTCGATGTCCATGGCTTATGAACGGTTATTGGTGGACTATGGAACGGTGCAGATTATCTTGCGCCTGCTCCGTATCCTACTGACCTATTGGGCTGTCCTGTGTCTGTTTGACGGACGCTTTATCAGCAAGCTGTTTGTTGGCGGCCTTGAATTTACCCTGGTGATGGTTGCGGACTTCGGGAGCAGCCTTTTGTACCGTTACCTCGGCGGCACAATGAGTTTAGCCGATGTCTCCAACGCCCAGACAGTGACCAGCACCATTTCAGTCCTTCTGTCTTTCTTCATATGGATGTTTCGCAGCAAGATTCTCTATTCACGAGGCAACTCCAAGCTGCATCTGATGCAAACGGCCATATTTACACTGAACGCGGTTATTATGGCCGCCTTGGTTCCCACGGGAATGATCTCCATCAGCTACTCACTGGTGGTGTTGTGCCTTGTTGCTGCCAGCGTTTTACTGTTTTTTTGCTTTGAAACCATGGAAACCATCTCCAAACAGAATCAAGAGTATGCGCTGCAGGAGCAGCAGCAGAAGATGCGGGAGGAATATTATCAGAAGGTCGAGACGCATCAGCGGGAAATCCGCACGCTGAAACACAATATGACGAACATGCTTCTTTCCCTCGGTGCATATATCCAGGAGGATGCGTCCGCCGTGGCAAACAGGGAAATCGAGAGCCTACTCGGCCAGCTTGCCGAGGGGAACGAATATCGGCTTACGGAGCATCCGGGGTTAGGTGCCCTGCTGGGCGCAAAATACAGGCAGGCCGAATCAAAGGGGATTCTTTGCGACTTCGATGTGCGTGTGCCGTCTGATCTGGCGATTGCGGACAACGACCTGGCGGTCGTGGTGGGCAACGTGCTGGACAACGCCATTGAGGCCTGTATACACTGCAACGACAAGCGGTATATCCGGCTGGTCCTCGTCTACTACGCCAACACGCTGGCGATGTCCTGTGAAAACAGCACGGACGGCGCGGCGCAGAATCTGGAAACCCGCAAGCGAGACAAGAAATTACACGGAATCGGTTTTGCCAGTATTCGTGAAGCTGTCGCTAAATACAGGGGTTCCGTTCAGCACAAATTCGATGCATCCAGTTTTCATATTGAGCTGACAATGCTTGCTGAGAAACCATAAGACAACAGAGGGAAAAGAGGAACTCTACAGACTTATCCTGCTATATACGCCTATGATTTTTGGAGTGCGATTGTCAAATCTACACGTCCGGCATCGGCTATTCATGATACAATTATTTACATAGGGACAAGGTGTGTTATCCCCCTGGAAAGGTTGATCAAATATGCACGAAGAGCACGATGCCACATTCGCCCCATCACCCAAAGATTTCAATCTCATGGTGCTGGGGCAGATTATCTCTATCCTTGGCTCGGCGCTGCTGCGCTTTGCGCTGTCGCTGTATGTCCTGGATACGACTGGCAGTGAGACCGCTTTTGCATCAATCTATGCAGTCAGCAACATACCTCTGCTGCTCGCCCCCCTTGGCGGCGCGATTGCCGACCGCTTCAACCGGCGGCTCATGGTCTTTTTCGACTTTACCAGCAGCGCCATTGTACTCGGCCTGATTATTTTAATGGCAGCGGGCAATACGTCCATCGTCATGCTGGGAATCGTTATGGTTCTGCTATCCATTGTCAGTGCCCTGTATACGCCCGCTGTGATGGCCAGCATTCCGCTTCTGGTGTCGAGCGACAGGATGGAGAGCGCAAACGGCATCGTCCAGGCTGTGCAGGCGCTTTCCGCCGTGGCCGCCCCCATTATGGGCGGCGTCCTCTACGGAGTAATCGGCGTCAGGGCGCTAATTGTTATAAGCTGTGTCGCCTTCTTCCTGTCGGCTGTGATGGAAATCTTCATAAAAATCCCCTTTATCAAACGAGAGCAGACGGGGCATATTATCCCCACAATTGCCGGGGATTTGAAGGACGGTTTCCGGTATGTTTTGAAAGTACCGTTTATCCTCAAAGCTATGGTTCTGGCGGCGTTGCTTAATTTGGTGTTATCTCCTTACTTTGTAGTAGGTGCTCCGATTATCCTTCGAGTTACGATGCAGAGCTCAGATAATTTATATGGCATAGGCATGGGGCTGGTTAATGCGGCAACTATACTTGGCGCCTTAACCATTGGCGTTTTCAGCAAAAAAATACGGGTGGGCAATCTTTACCGCTGGCTGCTGCTCATAGCGGTGCTCTGTTTGCCAATGGCGCTGGCGGTTGCTCCCGTTATGTTGAATCATGGGTACTATCCCTCATATATTCTTTTCATGGTGGCCGCTGTTCCTATTGCCATGATTATGACGATACTCTCTATCTACATCACTGCGTCAGTACAAAAAACAACTCCAAATGAGAATTTGGGCAAGGTGATGGCAATTATCATTGCCGTTGCGCAGTGCGCAGCACCCTTAAACCGCTATGTAATCCACAAATTGAAACCGCCCCATTTGCACTCAAACCTTTTACATAGTCATGTTCAAAAAACTTGCTTAACACATTGATTAACTCGTAAGCGGCGCCTTTATAGATTCCCCCATAATTACCTGCATGCAAATCCGAACAGAAGCCGGCATGATAAGACGCGACAAATGAAATCTGCCCTCTGCAGCCCATACCTATTAACGGCGTATCATCAATCCAGTGAGAATCGTAAACCATTGCCAATTCACAGTTTAAGAAATTGGCGTAGCGGCGGCAAACCTTATCCAAACCAATGCTGCCGCTTTCCTCGCCTCCATCCAAAATCAACGAAATGCCCATTGCGAGTCCCGTTTCCCGCTCGTGCACAGCCTTGCGGATGCCCTCAATCAACGCGAATACTTGCCCCTTTGCATCCCCACTTCCTCTGCAGTAAATTCGCTCCCCGATTATTGTGGGCTCAAACGGATCTGTGCTCCATAGTGAAAGGTCACCGGGTGGTTTTACATCGTAATGTGAATAAAACAGTATGGATTTCTCGCTTTTCCCCCTTATCCTGGCCAGGATAACTGTTGATCCAAACGAGCCCTCAATCTGAACCTCCATTCCAATGCCGCGCAATATGACCACAAGATAATCCGTACAAATGGAAATATCCTCCGTTGTTACAGTTGGGATCCGTAGAAAATCTGTCAGCGTCTTTTCCCAATCATGGGTTAGAGTGTATTTCATGGTCAATCCTCGTTTGATAGTTTTCTCCCCGTTGCCCATAGATTTTTTCCCAAGGATTTATCTCGACTGAGGGATTCTCGGGGTGGGCAAGTTTCCATTTTGCAGTGTCGGGGGATACCGGTTCCCATAAATAGTTGTGGTTTTCTCGTAGCCATATCTTCCCTTGCTCCTTCTGTCCAAAATGACAGAGTGACGTACAAACAAGGTTAGGGAGGATTCCTGCATAGCCGATTCCAAGCCTTTTGCATTCTGCCAGCACTTGTGACGTTGCGTGACTAATCTGTTTCTTCTTCTCCTCCCAACTGATATCTCTTTGATGAAACACAATGTGGCTGCTTGTCTCTTCAACAATTTCGATATTAAATTCTTGCGGATTCAGATGAATAGGAGAGCCTATCGGAATAAAAAACGGATTAACCCGAATACTATCGATATATCCACGATTTTTTCTCAGAAAGGATATCGTTTCGTTAATATCATCCTGGCTTTCATATAGGTACCCTGTCATGATGTTTATATGATTCCAGATGCCAGCCTTGTGAGAGTCTGCAAGTATTTGTTCGATTTCTGAAACATACAGTTTTTTATTCATGCTGTCCAGAATTCTCTGACTGCCACTTTCCACGCCGAAACGGATTAATACGCATCCGGCTTTCTTAATCGCAAGCAGCTCGTCAGCTGATAAATTATTTGGCCTCAGATAACAAAACCAATTTAAATGATTATCATATGAAAGCAGTGTATCTACGAATTCCGCGGCATAACTTCGACTTGGATTCATCTCATTGCAAATAAGACTGAAGTTGCGGCATCCATATTGCCGATGAAGAGCGATCATCTCGTTGGCTACCTGAGACGCCTCTTTTATTGATTCCGTATTCTTACTAATTCTACAAAAACTACAGCTATATGGACAGCATCTGTCACCCACCAAGAGCTGATAGGTAATGTTACTATAATCCAGTTTATAGAGTACTTTCTGTTGATAAATGTAACCCTCGCGGTTGATCGATGAATAATCGGCAATTGGAACCTGTCCTTTGAAAGGACCGGCATTTCTGGCAATATAGCCGTTATTACATGGTGTTAGCTGAACTTTATCGTTCTCGATTTCCTCGTTAAAGGATATTTTCCTGATTATTTGGTAAATCGGTTTCATCCCTCGCCAACAATTGCGTAATCCACCGACAGCTGCTGTGCGATATCCTCCACATTTTCATCAGAGAGCAGTGAACCGCCAATGATAGCTGCCACAAACTCGCTGCTTTGATTCTTTAACTCCTCGATAATGTGTTTAACATATTGCAATTGTCGTTTTCCCATAAGTGAAAAGGAAACTATGTTGTAAGGAAGCAGCAATGCCACAACAGCCTGTATGTTGACCTCTTGGTTAAATGTGATTTCGTTAATGCTCTTTTGCGCCAGAGTACTGCTTAAACCATTTTGGCTCAACCACAACTCTAATTCCAGATCCATTGTGTCAACCGAGATCCCCCGCTCCTTTAAATATGCACTTAAAACGGCAATCCCCAGGGGAGGTACCGGAATAAACTGCTGTTCAGACGGTGCGTATGAGAGTACAGTTTTCATAGCTTCATCACCACCAATTTCGCATTCAGTCGTTTATACTCTTGCAGCTCACTGCCACGCATATATTGGTATTCCATCATATCGGCGTTGACTCCGTAGCCTGGTATATAGACAACCGGATAAAAATCGTTATCAATAAGCATCGTGTCTGTGTGGCCAAAACCAGGCGATAAAACATTCACCTTAGAGCGTGTTGACATAAAGGCAAAGCATCCATAATGAGAGCAAGAAAGATAAAGGAAAGAAACCTCATATCCAACTTGTCATAGCGAGTAAAGACACGGCGGTAGCGCTTGATTCTGCGAAAGAAGCGCTCGACTTGATTGCGCTGCTTGTAAAGAATCCTGTCATATTCCCAAGGATTTTTACGGTTGGATTTGGGTGGTACAACAGGTATATAACCAAGCTCTA
>JAITVQ010000289.1 GCA_031285745.1 Puniceicoccales bacterium
CAATAAAGCAGCCTTTTCTTCTGAAAGTAATTTTACCCTGCATTGTCGCTTTATTTCTTGTGTTCGTTTTTTGGGAAAACCAATCGCCTATTACATCAGTATCATTTTCAGATGGTACTGCTATCTCCATCGAGAAGGTTGAAGTTGGCTTGAATTCTCTCGCTCCAGAATCCATTACCCACAAAGTTAATCGTGGACTTATTAAGACAGGAGTTTCATCTCCAAATCCACATTTACCACTTGATACTCCTTTGATTAATGCAAGTTCTCATTCACTTAAAAGGCCTCATTTCATAAAAACATCAGTCCCCAATCAAACAGACAAATCTCTTTTCATTTGGTTTTCGATTACCAATCCTAAGACAGTTATTCCAAAAACAATCGAGGGAATGGATTGGGAAAACTCTGGATTCTTTTACATTGCCTTCACACCATATTCCATAGTTCCCGAAAATTCTAAAAATTACCTTAGCTTGATGGACGAACATGGATGCAAAATTTCGACCGCAATCTTACATGGAATTAAACGAAATGATGGGAGTTTTATTTTTTGCGCAGAGTTTCCCAACTTCAATCGTTTTTCATCCAAAAACAAATTCACGATAGATTTTAAAAAAAATAGCCCTGCTACTTTTGACATCACATTACCCCATTCCAAAGACAACTTCCCATCAACGCCGCCTCCATTACCTCAGACAACAACACTTCCTGATGGAACAATAATGTACTTAGACGCATGGAAATTTGCTAAGTCATCAACACCCACTCAGATTGAAATTGAATCTTATGGAATCTTCTCAAAAGAATATTATTATCCCAATGGATACCCAACTATTCGTTTCCTAAAGGAAACCCAAGATGTAACGCAAGCCTATGGAATTGATACCTGCCCTATTGGAGATGCGTTTGGGAGCATTACTGATATTCCATGCGCCAAGTCTCCTGGTTGGTTCCTGCGCGGGAATGCGTATTCCATTGATTTAAAAACCATCTCTGAAAGTCAAAAATTAATCGTTAAGGAACTTTTTCAATTAAAAGATGAGGAAGTTAGAGAAGTAAAGTTACCCAATAAATCTTTATTCCGAAAAGTTTATTTACTTGGGCCAGGATTGTATTGGTTCCGTAATTTCGAGCTATATCATTCAACTTCATTATCAAACGAAGGTACTTTATTCAATGATGTTAACCAAGCGCTTAAAGACGAAATCAGACAAAACTGGGATTGGATAACATACTTAAAAGCAAATAGAAAAATAAATTTTTCGTATACTCATCAAATCTTCTATGTGAAAAAGCCAACGGTAGTTTTTGCACTTAACCCATTACCGGGTGAAATGAAACTTGTAGCAACCTCTTCCTCAACTCAGCTAATCTCAGACGAGTTCAATTGGACATCCCCATACCTAGGTACCGCCGACCCTAAGACCAATATTTACTATGACATTGCCATTGATACATCTGCCTCAGTCGAAATAGGGCTCACTGAAAAATATCCATTCTCATTCTTTTTTGCCACGGATGAAACAATGCAGGAAGGAGCAAAGGAAATTCTGATTCAAAAATAGGAACCTGCAATTTGGACATGAAACGTCACAAAAACTCAGCCGAAAGTTTTCCAAAAATTGATTCCTTAATCTGTTAATTCGGGTTAAAAATCTCCCTGTATCCTGATTTCACTTACGACTGCCGCCATTGGCAGTTTTTTTATTGCTAACTCACCCAAGTCATTATTTGAATTGGCGTGAAGTTCATTGAGTTGAGATATAAAGGGCATTGATCTGAAAAATCAGATTAATCCTACTTACAAAATCACCCTGTGAACACAGAGTCCCCATAGTTTAATGGATAGAACCGCGGTTTCCTAAACCGTTAATCCCAGTTCGATTCTGGGTGGGGGCACCATCTAGGAAAGAATTTCACAAACCATTCTGACAGAAGCCATCGGCTACTTTTCTTCAGCTGGTTGCTTTTCAGTCACAGCAGGAGCCTCGGCTTCGGCGAGAGTTTCTTTTTGATTCTTCGAATTATCCTTGGGCATTCCCCACAAATAGCTCTGGGTTTGGGCGATCAACTTCCCAGTATCATCTCGTAGCGTAAGGCGCCAAGCGACCATCGCGAGCCGTTTGCTTGCCCACTCCTTGCCAGTTAATCCCAACCGAATTTCTGCAAAAGGCCCTCCCGGCATTTCCGGCAAATCGAATTGTTGCGTGTGAATCTGGGAATCATCTCCACGAATATATTCGAGAACAGCCTTGGAGTGTTCAGGAAACTTGGTCCCTAGCGGCATCCCAATACGAAAATAGAGTCCCTGGCGTACTGCGACATCGGATCTTAAAATTATATCACCACCTTTATTCTCCTGACCTGTAAAATACTCACTGATGCGTTTGAAATCATTGGCCTCCTGCCAGCGGGTATAAACATAGCTCACCTTGGTTGACGGAATTTCTTCCGACGCCGGGGCATCATCACCCCGGCAAACCAACCCCGAAAAAAACAATACCGCCGTGAGAAAGAGTATTCCCCGACAGCGGTATTCAAATGGAGATGAACCTCCGCGCATTATTTGCGCTTCTTGGCTGAAGCAATCGCCTCCTTGATGCGTTCTTTCATACGCTGTTGATAGGCACGGTTGCGACGACGTTTGATTACTTTGTTGTACTGTTTTCCCATAGATGAAGGCGAATGCTTGCGGGAGAGTTTTATGCGTCAAGATTTCTTTCCCGGATGATTTTATTCCCTAAAAAGAAAAATCAGAAAAACCGATTGACAACACTAGGACGGATTTCCTTACTCGCGGCTCCTTTTTAAGGATACCGTTATTGCCCAGTAGCTCAGCGGTAGAGCAGTTGACTGTTAATCAATTGGTCGTAGGTTCGATCCCTACCTGGGCAGCCATTTTAAAACCCGCTAGAAATAGCGGGTTTTTCTTTTATTTACCCATTACCTGATAACCTAATTTCAACTTATCTCAAACTCCATCAGCACTGGACGGTGGTCACTCATATGTATCTTGGGAACTTCACAGAATCGAACATGGAAGGATGATGGTGTAAAAATGAAATCAATTTTCTGTCTGGGCCAGAGAGAGGGAAAAGTCGGATCACTCACCGGATAGATGCGATAATCTCCGACTTTACGAAGGGCTTCATCAAGCTGCCGGACGGCATCCTCTGCCGAACGCGGACCACAGTTGAAGTCACCACAAAAGATCGGAGGAGTCCTTTTGGGATCGGGAGGCAGCGCACGAATATAATCAACCAGCTTAGAAAGCTGCCGGATACGTCTTTCGGTAGAACGAAAATCAAGATGAAGAACCACCACCGGAACAATACTCCCGTTAATCTTCAATTCAGCATAAAGGAATCCTTTCTCCCCCAGTTTCGCGCCCCCGAACGGGTTGTTTTCCCACTTTAAGATGGGAAACTTGCTGAGAAGCCCATTGCCATAGGCGAGAACCTTGGGCCCCGTCCGTCGATTATTGATACCGATGATCCCGAAAGGGTGCCCGGTAACGGACTGGATAACGGCAAGCAGATTGACCCGTCGGTTCCAATGCGAATCCAAATCAACCTCCTGCATGGCAAGTATGTCCACTTCTGCCTCCCGAACAAAGTTGCCGATGGCCTTGAGATTGCGGCGCAGCTTGGATGGCGAAACAAACCCTTGATATAGAGATAGCCCTCGCCCGTGGGCGATATTGTAGGTCATCAACCGGCAACGAACACTCATTTTCCAGATTCTCCTTTATTTATGGCCCGTCTCAATCCATTTTTACAACGTAATGAGCTTGATCGCCCCAATCGTGCTTGCAAGCAAGGAAGTTTCAACGCTTCCCAAGTGGATCCAGGTTTTCGAACGCATTGTTCTCCCAAACTGGGAAACTGCACTGGGACTGATAATGGCGTTTATCGTCGCCACCACGATGCTGAAGCAGAAACGGAAACAGAGTAACATCATCGCCTGGACACTGTTTATTTTGATATCACCGGTGCTGGGTTCACTATTTTTTATGCTGATTGGCGGACGCAAGCATAACCGCACACTCAGAACCAAGCGCACAATTAATACGCTGGCTGGAGTGCTAACCCACGAGGACGATCCCTTGGGTCCTCCAAAGCCAGAACTCGGTAATAGTTTTGAATTGCTCGACGACCCCGATGGCACGGCCATGTGGCATGCCATGTGCCGGGAAATAGATACGGCAAAAAAAAGCATTCATATCACCACTTATATATTAGGTGCAGATGACGTAGGCCGGGAGATTATCAAGCGACTGGCTCAACGAGCCAAAGACGGCGTGGAAGTCCGCCTATTGATTGATGCGGTAGGCAGTTGGGGGGCAAAATACAAGATATGCAACCCGCTCATTGAGGCAGGTGGCAAGGTGCAACGGTTTATGCCTGTCATTCCTTTTCAAGGAAGGGGCTCCGCCAATTTCCGCAACCATCGAAAAATGGCGGTCTTTGACGGACAACGCGCCATCATCGGCGGACAAAACTTGGCCGACGATTACATTGGACCCGAGCCATCCAGTAAACGATATCGCGATTTCAGCGCATTGATCAGCGGTCCATCCGTGGCAGAGTTAACCCGGATTTTTTTGAGCGACTGGTGCTTTGCCAGCGGCGAGACACCCGATGCATACACGGAGCAGTTGAAGTTCAATCCCGAACCGACTGGTGCCGTTAAAATGGAAATTGTCAGTGGTGGCCCAGACGAACCCAATGACCCAATATGGGAACATTTCCTGCTGCTCTTCCAAGAATGCCGAAAGGGTATGACACTGGTGACCCCGTATCTCGTCCCCGACGAGGTGTTATTTCGCATATTACTCTCAAAACTGCGCATGGGGCATAAAATACGCTTTATTGTTCCCAGGAAGTCTGACCACCCGTTCCTTGATCTGGCCCGCCGTCCCTACTTGAGAGCATTGCACAAAGCCGGTGCGCAAATTTTACTTTATGAGAAAGGCATCTTACACGGTAAATTGTTTATCAGTGACAACACCGTCGGCGTCGTAGGTTCAGCAAATCTCGATATGCGCAGCCTTTTCGTAAATTTCGAGGTCGCAACGTTCGTTCATTCCCAGAATACGGTGCGCCGACTCCGGTTATTGGCAGACTCGCTTGCCACAGATAGCACTCCCTACGAAGGGTCCAAACTACATAAGTTTAACTGGCGCAACCGCTCCCTTGAGGCATTGGCCCATATGGTAGGTCCCTTACTCTAGCGAGGAACAAATCCCTCTGCTTGCAGTTTTAATATATGAAATAAAAGATCTTTTACAGTCATTGACGCCTTCGGCATCTTCACTTTTCTTTCTTCAAACCCAACCAGCATCCAATCGTCGAGATTCTCCCCATCGGAAACATTGCTTGACGACTCCCCCGCACTTCCTAAAAAGCGCCCCTCCTTAAAAATAACACCAACGCCTCTTTTCCATGGGCCAACCTAAACGTAAACAATCCAAACGCCGCAGCCGTCTTCGCCGTGGCGCCAATCAGAGCCTCCGCGCTCCACTCCTTTCCAAAGATCCTGTCGACGGTACAGCCCATCGTCCTCATCGAGTAAACCCTGTCAACGGCACCTATCGCGGACGCAAGGTGCTGGACACCGAGCTTTAATCGTCCCCGCAAGGGACGAATAATCATCCTCCGGAGACATGAATACGTCAGCCGGTTCTAAATCCTACCGCATCGCAGTAGACTGCATGGGTGGCGACAAGGGACCGGCTGAAGTTGTTTTTGCTGCCGCAATGGCGCTGGAGGACATCGGTCCTGAAGACACTTTGATCCTGATCGGGCAGGAGGAAATCCTGACTCCGTTACTCCAAAAGGCCCACATCGTCGACAATCCGCGGATCAAAATCCATCATGCGAGCGAGATAATCGCCATGGACGACAAGCCCATGCAGGCGATCAAGTCCAAAAAGGACGCCTCCATGATACGTGCCTTGGAAATGGTCAAGGCCGGCGAAGCGGATGCCATGGTTTCAACGGGAAACACCAAGGTTCTGGTCGGCGCAGGCACTCTCAAGCTCCGGCCCATGCCCGGAGCGGACCGCCCGGCCTTGGCAGCCATCATGCCCAACCATCGTGGTCACTTTATCCTGATGGATGTGGGTGCAAACCCGGAATCCACTCCCGAGCACCTTGTTCATAACGCGGTGCTCGGTTCGCTTTATGCGCAAGCCGCGCTGGGCATGGAAAAACCCCGGGTTGGCCTGCTCACTGTCGGAACCGAGGAAGGAAAAGGTGGCGAACGCATCAATCACACCCACGCCATGCTCAAAAAGCTGGGCGACCAGATCAACTACGTTGGCCCTGTGGAAGGGTTTGATATGTTTGAAGGTGAGATTGATGTGGTAATTACCGATGGGTTTACGGGAAATGTCTTACTCAAGTCACTGGAAGGCCTCTTTTATATGCTGCAAGGGCTTATAAAGGAGAAATCGGGCTTCAATCTCCTCTATGCGCTGGGATTTTTGCTGCTTATGCCTGTGCTCAGCAAACTCAAGCATCACCTAAAACCTGAGCGTAATGGTGGCGCGCCCTTGTTGGGGCTGAGCGCACTGGTCATGAAGGCCCACGGTTCGGGGAACCGGAATGCCATCCGTAGCGCAATCCGGCTTGGTCGCGAGGCGCTTAGCCACAACATGACTTCCCGGATGCAGGACGCACTCATCATCGCCAAGGAAAAGCTTGAGGAAAGTGACTTGATTGTCCAATAGCAGCTTGTTGCATGGTTACCTGTTTTGCCTCCCCTTGTACTCACCCCTGTTTTTTGGAAAAACCTCTTCCGGAATGCTTATCCGCATTTCCCATATTTGGTCGGTAGATAACCTCGCATTTTTTGTATTCCCATCCTCACCCTTTTAACCTTCACTTTCCTACTGCATGAGATCGCCTACTCCGTCTGTGTTTATTCGAAGCCTTGGAGCCTATACGCCGGAACGACGACTGACAAATGATAACCTTGCGCAAATTGTTGATACATCGGATGAATGGATCCGCACAAGATCCGGAATATGTGAACGCCGCATTGCGGCTCCCGGAGAAGTTACCTCCGACATGGGAGCCAAGGCCGCCCAGCTCGCCATTGATCGTTCAGGCCTGAACAAAGAAGATATCGACCTCGTCATTGTCGCCACCATTACCCCCGACAGCCCGATCCCCTCCACGGCTTGTAATATTCAGCGTAAACTGGGATTGCGGACGGACATCCCCGCTTTTGACATCACCGCGGCCTGCTCCGGGTTCATCTATCTCCTTCAGATTGCCAACCACATGCTGAGGGCGGGTAACTATAAAAACGCCTTGGTCATCGCCTGCGAAAAACTCTCCACCATCATGGATTGGCAGGATCGCACCACCTGTGTCCTATTTGCCGATGGAGCCGGGGCT
>JAITVQ010000144.1 GCA_031285745.1 Puniceicoccales bacterium
ATTTCGGCCACGGCGGAGGTTCCGCCAAAATTGCCGTCAATCTGGAATGGAGGATGCAGACAGAAGAGGTTCGGCGCTCCACGGCCAATCAACATGGTCAGCAATTTATTACTGCGATCCCCATTTTGCAGGCGTGCCCAGAATGCAGTCTTCCAAGCCATGGACCATCCCGTGGAAGCATCGCCGCGCCGTTCCAATGAAAGCTGGGCGCCCTTGAATAACTCAGGAGTTCCTGGGTGAATTTCGTTGCCGGGATGCAGCCCCCACAAATGGGAAACGTGGCGGTGGGTAGGCTCGGCTTCCTTGTAATTCTCAATCCATTCCATGATCCGACCATCAGGACCCACCCGGGTGGGAGCCAGTTGGCTGCGAGTCTCGTCCAATTGGGAAACAAAGTCTGCGTCCACCTTAAGCAGGCGGGCAGCAGCAGCCGTGTTGGCAAAGAGATCACGGATAATCTGGCCGTCGTAGGTCACACCGTAAGACAAGGTCGACTTCTGTTTTTCCGTCCCGGGAATAATGTAGGCATTTTCCGGTGAGTTGGACGGTGACGTAACCAGCCAACCGTGCTTGGGTTCCTTGACCAGGGTGTGCAGGAAGAAGCGGGATGCTTCCTTTAGCACCGGGTAGTATTCACGAAGGAAGTTGATGTCCTGCGTGTATTCGTAATGCATCCAGATGTGCTGGGCCAGCCAGCCACCACAGGTCGACCCAGAGCCGGCCGCCGTGTTGCTGGGTGCCGAATACCCCCATGGATTCTGCGTATGAAAACACAACCAGCCCGGCGCATTGTAGTAAGCCTTGGCAGTAACGGGACCGGTGGTTTCGGCCACTTGCTTGATCAGGCGCATCAACGGCATGTGGCACTCGGAAAGTCCTGTGACTTCCGCTGGCCAATAGTTCATCTGGAGATTGATGTTACTGTGGAAATCCCCGCGCCAGGGAGTATCGACTTCTTCCGCCCAAATTCCCTGAAGATTGGCCGGCAATTGCGAATCGGGACGTGAACTGGACACCAGTAAGTGCCGCCCGAATTGAAAATAAAGCGCGCCCAAGGCAGGATCTGCTTCCTTCTGAGCCAGCTTGACACGCTCTGCGGTAGGCAGGGCGGAGTTTTTGCCTTCCGGCAAGGTCAGGAGACATCGCTCCATGTATTGCTTATGATCGGCGGCAGTTTCGTCGCGCATGGTTGTCGCCACTTTTCCCAAGGCATCGTTCAACCTCCGGGAAACCACTGAGGTATAGTTCTTATCATAAAGATCTGTACCGCCCGAAACCACCAGCATCACCTCATCCGCACCCGTCACCTTTATGCCATTCTCCGTGATGGTAGTTCTCCCACCCTTGGATTTTGCGGCCAGACGGGCCATATAACGAACCCCCTCACGGGATACCTTCTGCCCTGCAGGCACCTCAAAGGTAAGCTGTCCTTCCAGGACAAATTGTTGGCCGTCCACACGGGTTTTGGCCTGAGCCGGACGGGCCAACGATGCGTTAAACTCCAAGGCCCCTGGCTTATCAGCCGTCAGGCGCAATACGATCACATCCTCTTTTTTAGGAATAAACAGATCCCTGATATAACGCACCCCACCGCGCTTGTATTCGGTGCTAACAATCCCGGTCATTAAATTCAGTGAACGGCGATAATCGGTGGCGTCGCCCTGTTTGTCGTCGAATTCCAGCAGGAGATCACCCAGCGTCTGGTAACAACCGAACTGATCCTTGTCAAAACGCTTGGTACCCTTGGCCCAGCGAAAATTTTCATTGAGGATTTTCTCGGCCTCTTGGATATCCCCGGCGAAAAGTTTCTCCCTGAGCTCCGGCAGGCTCTTGTAAGCCTCGTGCATATTTGCATCATAAGGACCGCCCGACCAGACAGAGGACTCGTTCAGGATGACGCGCAAGATATCAACTCCGCCGCAATCCATTGCGCCCAATCGCCCGTTCCCGGTCGGGAGAGATTCATGAAAGTCATAACGCCGCGCCGTCACGGCCACCGAAGTCTGTGTACCCGTCGTTGCGGTCGCCACCCGGGGCTTGTCGCGCAGGCTGGCCGGTTTGTTTAGCCATACCGACATGGGCTCATCCGGTGGAGTAGTTTGTCCGGTAATTTTAGGTTCCGCTTGGACAAACAAAGCAGAAAGGCCCAGCGACGCAAAAATGGCAATAAGTGTGGAACGGGTCATCACACTCCTGACATCAAATTCACGGCATTGTTGCAGCAACCAAAACCAGGTAAATCAGTAACTGTTAAATATAGATTAAATGTAAGAAAAGCGGGGTCTCCAAGACCGCCGCTTTTCCTTATGTCAAATAAGAATAAAGTCGGACTACGCCGATCTATTCCACCTTTCTCACCGCTTTCCGTAAACAAGCGTCCGGGTGCCATCCCAAGCCACTGCTTCAATACGGGTACAGCCCTCGGGATACTGGACAAGCGTGGCGGAATTATCCTCCGGATAATTGGTTCCGACCAGCGTGATGCGCTCGAGCTTATCCCCCTTGTAGGCTTCGAAGACGGTCACATTCTTCCATACCTCGTGCGAGATGATGCGGGTGCTACCCTTTTCCTCAATGCCTTGACCGTAGCTGCCGGAAACTGGCAGCTTGTTCTTATAGGCATCCACCGAGCGACGACTGATGTAGTAAACCACGGGACTGTCAGGCTTGCGATACTTCTTCGCGTAGGCGATCAGGTCGTCACAGTCCTTTTGCGTAATGGTCAGCTGCCCACGAGTGTAATCGTCCATGTCCTTATCAATCGGCTTCAACATTCCGATTTTTACAAAAAAATCGGTCATATCTTGCTTCGTCACGTCGCAGACATTTCTCATGAATGCGAGTTGCAAGTCTCCATTGGATTTTCCCTTTTCATCGGTATTGCGGACAATCTCGAAAATATCCGGCAGGAAGTCAGGATTCCCCTCCTTGGCCACCATGAAGTAGAGTTGCAATTGCCAGAGCGGACATAGTTTCACAAAGTGGTCTCCGCCGCTTTCATATTCCTTCATCTTGTCCGGTCCCCGCTGGCAGAGCCATTGCTCTCCATGGACGATGGCGTAGTTCAGATAAGCGTTGAACCGTCCGCCCCGGACCCGGTTGCCGTCCCCGTCGTTGTGCATTTCATCCTCCAGATTGATGTAGGCGGGATGGAGTTGATACTGCGTCCGGATGGAGAATAGATTATTGGTCACCTCAGTCGTGGAAACCCACTTCATGCCAGGACGCGTCTGGTTCACATGGCCAAACTCGTGGGCCACTCCCCAAGAACTTTTAGGCAACTTGTCAGGATCGGCCAATTCCTTCATCGTGTTGAAGTGGAATGCGGCTCCCATTCCGTCAGCATGCATAAAGCCCTTCCAGATTACCCGACCCAGCATCCTGTTTTTCGGAACCCGGTTATATTTCACCAGCCCCATCA
>JAITVQ010000184.1 GCA_031285745.1 Puniceicoccales bacterium
CACTCACGCCAATCAGATAAATTCCCAGGCTCGTTTGTTGCGTGAACTCTCGGAGGCGATGGCCGCGTTTCAAAAAGATTTGGTCCTGCATAAACTTTCGGACCAAGTCCTGACCATGACCTTCTCAGAGTTTGGCCGCCGTCCCAGCGAAAACAGTACCAACGGAACAGATCACGGCACATCAGCCCCTTTGTTTGTCATGGGAACCAAGGTTAAGAATCCGATCATCGGCACAGCACCGGATCTGCAAATTAAGAAAAATCAAGACATCGCTTTTTCCACCGACTTCCGCCAAGTCTATGCCACGGTGTTGCGCCGCTGGCTGCAAACCGATCCGAAGCAAATTCTATTCAATCGTGAATTCTCCGAGTTGAATTTCATCTAATTGAGAAACTCCGACCCTCTGTCTGTCTTTGCTATTTGTCCAACTCGCCCATGCGCATTTTCTTGATGGATAGATAGGCGAAAAAAGCCGACCAAGGCTTAGGTAAACGCATGCTGAAAAAGATACTCAGCTTATTCAACCATCCGGTTACGACCTGAGATTTCCCCTTGTGCAACGCGCGTATGGCTTCGTAAACGACCCGTTCGGGTGTCTGCCTGACTCCCGGCACCCTATCACTACTAAATCCAGCATTGCTGAAAAATCGGGAAACCGTCACTCCCGGGCAAAGCGCCAAGGCACGAATATTTTGGGACTTGCCTTCCAAGTTTAGCGCCAGGCTCCAGTGGAGGACAAATGCCTTGGTGGCACCATACACTCCCATGAAGGGAGTGGGTTGAAATGCACCGATGGAGGCAACATTGATAATCCAGCCAGTCCTCTTCTGCAAAATCGGCCAAAGTAATCCTGTCAGTTTCACCGGAGCCATCACATTTACCGAAATCATTTCCTCATACCGTGCCAGCGCAGGATCAGGAAACACTCCATAGGCACCAAACCCACTGTTATTAATCAACAACACAGGGCCTTCGGGTGCTGTTAAAATCGCCGTAATTACATTCCCGACGACGGAATCAATCACCGAGGTGTTTGAAAAATCACAAGTAAAATGATGGTGGCCTGTTTTAATCGGAAAATTTTCCGGTTTTGAGCGAGAAAGGTTGCATATTACCGCGTGCGTATTTACGTTAATAATCGCTTTGAGGAACTCATTTCCAATTCCCGATGATCCACCAGTTATGATAACAACAGCAAATTTATTTAATATCAGGGATTCAGCGGAGTCGGGGGTTAGCATGAAGAAAAAAGGGAACGAGTATTCCGACCAAAGCAAACTCTAACCACAAAAAATACATAAATCATGAGCAACGAAACCATCCTTATCACTGGACTCAACCTTGACCTCACCGACGCGCTTAAAGACAGCGTCAACGAGAAGATGGCCAAACTCTTTAAACATAATGAAAAAATTGTCCGCCTTCACATCGAGCTGGAATACCAGCCGTCTCGAAAACGTCAGGGTGAGTTCATCGCCAAGGGGAGAATAGAGCTCCGGGGCCCGGATGTCGTGGTAAGCGTGGAATCCGATGACCTATACAAGTCCATCGATATCCTCGAGGAAAAGTTGACCCGCCAAATCAGACGGCGTCACCGCCTGGAAAAGGAAAAACGCAATCATCCTCACGATATCGAAATCCCCTCGGTTCTTCCCAAAACCAGCACTGTTTAATCAAAACTACACTACACAAAAAAACCGCCGAAGAGATTCGGCGGTTTTTTTGTGTCAAGATTCGTTACTTGATTATCGCAAGCAGGTCATCTTCACCGACCAGCTTATAGGTCTTGTCATCGACCTTGACTTCCGTGCCACCCCACTGCGAGGTCAGGACAATGTCGCCAACCTTGACGCTGAGCGCCTTCCGCTTGCCACTGTCATCAAGCTTGCCGGGACCAACGGCAACCACCTTGAACTCCTGTGGTTTTTCCTTGGCGGAGTCGGGAATGATGATTCCGCCTTTGCGTTGTTCTTTTTCCTCGATGGCTTCAACGAGGACTCGGTCTGCGAGAGGTGTGATTTTCATGTTATACGATTTAAGGTTTTATGGAAAAAGGAAAACAAAGAGCGTTCCAAAAACAAGAGATTGAAAACGAGAAATAAGAAATGGAGGTTTGCTTAAGCCAAAAGGCTAAACATCGCCTCATTTCTTATTTCATATTTCCCATCTCTTATTTGCCCTTACTTGTCATCCACGACTTCGAAGTCGCCATCGACGACATCCTTGTCCTTGGATTTCTTGGCATTGTCAGAGGATGTCGCGCCTTCGCCTGCGGCATTACCAGCCGCTTCGGCTCCACCCTGCTGGCTGTAAACAGCCTGGGCAATGGCTTGCATGACTGCCTCGATCTTTTCCTTGTGAGCCTTGAGGGCATCCACGCTGGAATCCTTGTCTTCCAGAAGCTTCTTGCCGTCGGTGACGAGGGTTTCGAGTTCGCTCTTTTGCGCAGCAGGAATCTTGTCACCCAGCTCCGTGATCTGCTTGTCCACCTGGAAGACCAGGGAATCAAGCTGGTTGCGAACTTCCACGGAATCGCGAGCTTTCTTGTCCTCGTCAGCGTGAAGCTCGGCTTCCTTGCGAAGCTTTTCGACTTCGTCCTTGGAGAGCCCGGAAGAGCCGGTAATGGAAATTTTCTGTTCCTTGCCGGTGCCCTTGTCCACGGCGCTGACGTTGAGAATACCGTTGGCGTCGATGTCAAAGGTGACCTCGATCTGTGGGGTTCCACGCGCGGCGGGCAAAATTCCATCCAGCTTGAAGGTGCCAAGCTTCTTGTTGTCTTTCGACATGGGTCGTTCGCCCTGAAGGACAACAATGTCCACGGCAGGCTGGTTGTCTGCGGCAGTGGAGAATACCTGTGACTTCTTGGTCGGGATGGTGGTGTTCCGCTCAATCATCGGCGTGGCAATGCCACCGGCAGTTTCGATGGAGAGCGTGAGCGGAGTCACGTCGAGCAACAGCACGTCGCGAACTTCACCCTTGAGCACGCCACCTTGAATGGCGGCGCCAATCGCAACGACTTCATCAGGGTTGACCCCCTTGTGAGGTTCCTTGCCAGCCAGGCTGCGGGCGATCTCAATGATCTTAGGCATGCGGGTCATCCCGCCGACCAGAACAAGCTCGTTGATGTCGCTCATCGAAAGATCAGAATCCTTCAAGCAAGCTTGGAAAGGTTTGCGAGTCCGCGCGGAGAGGCTGTCGCAAATTTGCTCCATCTTGGCCCGGCTGAGCGTGACATTGAGGTGCTTGGGACCGGAGGCATCCGCCGTGATAAACGGCAGGTTGATATCCGTGCTTTGTGCGGAGGAAAGGGCGATCTTGGCTTTTTCGGCTTCTTCCTTGAGGCGTTGTAACGCCATCGGGTCCTTGCGGAGGTCGATACCGTTGTCGCGCTGGAATTCGCCAACCAACCAGTCGATGATGGCGCTGTCCCAATTGTCACCGCCGAGGTGGGTGTCACCGTTGGTGGCCTTTACTTCAAAGACACCGTCACCGATTTCGAGAATCGAGACGTCGAAAGTTCCACCGCCAAGGTCATAGACAGCAATCTTTTCATCAGACTTTTTGTCCAAGCCATAGGCCAGCGAGGCGGCAGTCGGTTCGTTGATAATACGAAGAACTTCCAGCCCGGCAATGGCCCCGGCGTCCTTGGTGGCCTGACGCTGGGCATCATTGAAATAGGCCGGGACGGTGATGACAGCCTGGGTGACTTTTTCGCCCAGATAGGCCTCGGCGTCGGCCTTCATCTTGGCGAGGACCATCGCCGAGATTTGCTCAGGAGCGAAGGCTTCGTCCTTGCCGTTGACGGTGCAGGAAATCCAAGCATCGCCGTTTTTGCCTTCCACAACCTTGAAAGGGATGGATTTCATCTCTTCCTGGATTTCGCGGAATTTACGGCCAATCAGACGTTTTGCGGAGAAAATGGTGTTGGCAGGGTTGGTGACAGCTTGACGCTTCGCGGCCTGCCCGACAAGGCGGTCGCCGTTTTTGGCGAACGCAACGACCGAAGGTGTGGTACGAGCACCCTCGCTGTTGGGGATCACGGTGGGTTCTCCACCTTCCATGACCGCCATGCAGGAGTTTGTGGTGCCGAGGTCGATACCTAAAACTTTACTCATAGTGAGTGAGTGAAAGCAGTATAGATGCCAAAAAGTCAGATTTTATTTAAAATAATGGAAATAATGAAATTAGAAAGATATACAGAGGCACTTAACAGTATCAAACCTGGCAAAAATCAGCCAAAATGACACAGTGAGACACTTCCTCTTCAAAGGGACTTACTGGTTGTGTCACTCCCCGGTGATCTTTGCGTTTGATGAATAGCCGTTTTCGTCGTTTGAGGAGCAGCTATTCACAGTTGAGATGTTATTTCCGCGTTTCGCGGAACCACCAACATTACGAGAGGACCTACTTTCGCGTTTCGCGGAAGTATGAACATTACGGAAGGAGCCTTTTCCGCGGATCGCGGAAGTTACTCCATCATTGTATTTGGTCTTTCCGCGAAACGCGGAAACATGAACTCTATTGGTGGACCTTCTTCCGCGAAACGCGGAAACGCCAACTCGATTGGTGGAGATAGTTCCGCAAAACGCGGAAGTCACTCCTCCGATTGTGTTGATACTTTTTACTTTCGCGGAAACGACCTCTCAACTGTGCTTTCTTCTTCCCGATTCTGCAGAAACCATCCCTCTAATAGTGCATGGAGTTTCCCTCTCTTCAGGAACAATACATCACATGAATCCGGGGACTATTCCGAAGTCTTGCCAGATCGCACTACATGAGGTATAGTAGCTGTGGTGGAAGGTCGAATGAAGACAATGAGGTCAAAAAAGAACATCAGGACTGGATAAGTTTCATAGGGCAACCTGACAGCTCCTCACTGGGATCGCCGGCGTCCCGCCGGCTTTGGGATTAATACCAAGGGAGAATTCCTTCTGTCGACTATGGCAGTGATACCAAAATCAAGGCCGGCGAGACGCCGGCGATCCCAGTGTTGTCCCTTTCATAATCCAATGTGTTCATACGCAGAACTGACAGTGGCACATCTCTCGTTCGATTTTCAAGCACCCATCATGGAAAAAATTCTCTTCGGTCATTTGCCTTAATTGAAAATTACATCTGATTTCAAACACCTTAACTTATTCCATGATAAAACTGAAACAACTGCTTAACTTCGAATTCATTCCCTTGTCCCGTGATATTGCACTATTGGTGCTTCGCCTGTGGTTCGGCCTGACACTGCTGACGGTGCATGGCTGGGCCAAGCTTTCCAACTTCTCGGAAACGGCGCCTAATTTCCCCAATCTTTTCGGACTGGGTGGCAGCACGAATCTATTGCTGGCCATTTTCGTGGAAGTCGTGGGCTCACTTTTAATCATCACCGGTGTCTTGACCCGGCTCGCAGCGGCATTGGGTATCGTCACAATGGCCGTGGCATTTTTCATGGTACACCATGCTGCACTGACTGGCGAACATAGTGGAGAGCTGGCTTACACCTACCTGGGTGCGTTTCTCGTGCTCTTCATTGCCGGAGGCGGACGCTATTCCATCGACGCAAAGGTGATCGGCCCCTCGGCCTATTCCGTTTCCCCGGCTCCTGAAGCGAACAACATCTAACCGATGATCGACAGGGTGCTATTCTGCCTGCAGAATGGCACCCTTGAGATAATGACTCTCCGGGAAATTCAGCAGGACAGGATGGTCGGACGGTTGCCCGGTGATTTCCAAAACCCGTGCCTCGCGTTTCGCATCTGCGGCTGCATCACCCAGCATCGCGAGAAAATCGGATGTCGAGACGCGCTGGGAACATGAATATGTCGCCAGGATTCCGCCGGGATTCAACAGGCGCAATGCCCGAAGATTAAGTTCCTTGTAGCCACGCATCGCCCCGGCCATCGCTTCCTTGTTTTTTGCAAAGGGCGGCGGATCGAGGACAATCAGGTCAAATTTTTGTGTCCGGTTTTCGGTAAACCAATCGAACATATTCGCCCGGGTAAACTTCGCAGCAAGCTTGTTACGCTCCGCATTGCGCGCAGCAGCCGTCACACATTCCTCCGACGAATCGATACCTTCCACACTCGCCGCCCCGGCACGGGCCATCTGCAGGGAAAACCCGCCTTGGTTGCAGAATCCGTCCAAGGCCCGGCGACCATGGGCATATTTAGCCACCTGCAAATGCTGTTCCCGTTGGTCGAGATAGAATCCCGTTTTTTGTCCTCCCGACAGATCAAGGAAATATTCAACCCCTTCGATGTTGAACCAATCAGGGACAAAGGGATCTCCGCTTTCCGTGTGTACTTCCAGCTCCAATCCATCGTACTGGCGGCTGGCCGCATCATTGCGAAAAATAATTTCCCGGGGCGAAAGATTATCCTTTAGCCACAGGGCAATTTCGTTTTGCGCACAAGCCATCCCTGCAGTCAACACCTGCACCACAATCGCCCGATCAAACTGGTCCACAACCAGGCCGGGCAAATGATCCGCCTCCGACCATACCAAGCGGCGGTATTGCCCGGGGCTTCTCCGCGAAACAGCGGACGACAACGCTTCCCTTAAAAATTTTCGATCAAAAAGACGCATCTCGCGCGCATAGCGACGCCAGGCAATCTGCGACCGGTTACTCCACAATCCACTACCCAGCGAACGGCCCCGGACATCCCTCAGCTCGACGCAATCGCCGTCTTCCAGTTTCTGGTTTTGCCGGTCGATTTCTCCTGCAAAAGCCCAGGGATGCCCGGATAAGACCCGGCAAGGGCGTGATGATTTAAGTCGGACAAACTTCATGAAAAAATCAATTTACTCGCCGGCATAGCCAGGCGGCAAGGGCCAGCATGATGAAATTGGGCAACCATGCCGCAAGCAAGGGGGGCAGGTGTTGCTGTGCGCCCAGCAATGAAAAAACATTGGTCAATAAATAATACAGCGCAAAAAGGACGATCGACTTGGAAACACCGACCATCGGGTTTACCCGAACGCCGGAAACAGCAAATGGAATCGCCAACCCCACCACGATCAAACAGCAAAACGGACTGGCCAGCACATAGTGATATTGCACGGCATAGGACGACATGCGCACCGACTTGTCCACGCCGACATCATCCAGCACGCCCTTGATTTCGTTTATGGATAAATGGGTGGGTTTCTTTGTCAGCGCCATCATGATGCGAGGACGCTCGGTCAGATCAGACATTACCAGTTCACTGAAACGTTCCTGGCGTGTTTGCGGTCCGTCTTCCTTCGCTTCGGGATGATACAGCACCCGCCAGCCATCCTTGAGTACCCAGCAGCCCCTTTCCGCATCATAATAACCGGTTTTGGCAAACCAGGCGGCTTGAGTCAGCCCGGAATCATCATTCTGATAAACAGAAACACCAATCCCCCGCCCCGTATAACCGCTGAAACGATTGATGAACCAGATACGGTTTTCGGTATTATTCGCATAGGCGAGGACAGAAGCCTTATCCACCTTGTCAATGCCTCCGGCCCGTTTCCCCTCGTAGTCGAACTCCGCCGTCTCAGCCAGCAGCTTGGAGCGCTCCATGGCTAACGGAACCACCGTGGCATTCAGGACGAAAAGTACCAATGACAGGACCGCTCCCGAAATCCACAGCACCCGGGTCAGTCGGAATATGCTCAGCCCCGTAGCCCGCATCGCGGTCAATTCCTGATTCCTGTGGAGAAAACCCAAAATAAACAGCACCGAGATCAAAAGGGCCACCGGCAACACCACTGGCAGATAAGTAGGAATCTGGAGCGCAAAATACTCCAAGGCCAACAGTGTGCTGGCCTTCCACCGGATGAAATCCTGCACATCGCTGAACATCTTCGCGATCAGCAATAGCCCAATCATGGCAGCAATGGTCATGACAAAGACCTTGAGCCACTCACGAAAGATATAGCGATCAAGCAGGAGCATGTGGACGGTTTCTCTCCAGACGAGAAAGCGCAGAAGGATTCCCGGCAATCATTTTAATAAAAAAACACGGCAACGGCGAAAATACATCCGCCGTTGCTGTGTTTTCTACCGTCAAAAGAACAATCCGACAGACTGGACTTAGAACCGGGTGGTTACACCCAGATTGATGCCCCAGGGTTTGTC
>JAITVQ010000189.1 GCA_031285745.1 Puniceicoccales bacterium
CCGTATCCCGCCAGAGTTGAGCCCAACGTGTATCCTTGAATTGTCCGGCGTGGGGCACCGCATCAGCAATATTCCAAAGTATCGCTGCGTCCCGCTGCCAAGCCAACAGGAGAGAGGGGATTTTTTGCGAAGTCGAGTTGTCCGACGAGGCCAGTTGCCTAGTAGCGAGGGCGAGTATCCTGAGCAGTCTTTCACGGGCTTTTCGCCGCGGGAGAAGTGGGTCCGTAAGGCGGGCATTTCGATAGGCAAGTATTACCCACCCCAAGAGCGGCCAGATTCCTGCGACAATGAGCCAGGGAAGCCGATTGGCTAAATCTACCGGAATGGCAACAGGTGCGGCAGCAGGCAAAGGGTCACGCGGGATGGCGGCAGGCTCAGGCGGCGTGACCAAATCTCCGGTGGAAGGCAAAGGTTTATCCCCGGTTGGGGCGGACGAGACACTGGTGTTCCCCGTAGGCACTACAGGTGCAGTTCCATTCGCCGCAGGAAGAATTTCGACAGTGATGGCGTCGGTATGCAGGACTTCGTAAACACCCGTTGTCGGATTGAACACAGATACGCCTACAGGACCGAGTTGATATTTGCCCGGCTTGGTGGGAATGAGGACGACATCCTCGGAAAGTACGGCATCGAAAAGAGTGCCAGGGTGCGTGGTCTTTTGGGCACGCGGTTGGACAACACGAAAGTCCTTGGAGACACTGCGCGGAGGAAGCGCATTCACGGCAGACCAGTTGCCTGTGCCAGAGAGATCGAGGGTCCAGGTAATGGGCTCTCCGACGGCAACTTTTTCGGGAACAGCCCTGGCCTTGAGCGTGAACTGGCCGACAGCTCCCGAGAAATTGGCAGGAGCCGGTTGCGGGAGTGCCTTGACCGTGATGTTTGCCGTGTCGGTCCGAATGGTGTATTGGTTGTAGTCTGAACCAAAGATGCTGCTTCTTCCCGTGGCCAGCGCGACAGACTGGCTGAGCGGAGGAAGCGCAAATGTGCCAGCCTGGGGGCAAAAAGCACGCACCTCGTAGTTAACCATCGCGAAGCTTTGTCCATTGCGCAGTTCACCGGTAATTTTTGGTTTTTGCGGCCAATCTTCAATGATGAGCGGGGTGCTATCCCACTCCGGGAGACCGGACAGGCGCGGTGAATAGCGTTCCGCCAGGGCCAGGTTATAGGTGAGTGAAAAGACTTCACCTGCCCAGACGGTTCGCTGGGGAAATACCAAGCGAGAGTTTGCGACATCTTCCAACCGGGTTTGTCCACGGCCAACCGTCGGTTCACCAATGGTAAAAGTTGCCGACGGCACCGTCATTGTGCCTTCAGTAGTCTCGATCTGAAAGGAAGGAATGACAATTTTGTCGGTGCCAGTGGGACGCACCGGATAAGTAAGCGTGATAGTGCTACGACTAGAACTCCCCTGCCCCGAACCAAAGCTGAAAGAGACACTGGAATTGCTACCGGGATCACCTATTTCGAGTCCATTGATTTGCGGCAACGCAACAGTACCATCTTTCGGTTTGCAGTTCTCAAAGACAAGATTGATTCGGGAAACCTGGTCACGCGCCAATGAGCCGGACGAAGGCTCCCATTTGACGGTTTGGGCGGAAAGGAGGATAGGAAATAAAAGATAAAAAATAAAAAATAAAAAATGGAAAATGCGGACACCATTGTGAAAGGGGTTAATATAAAGCAACCTCTTCCGGGAAAGTTCGCCCTTATTACCTGATCTTTGGCTTTCCCAATGGATCGGCATCATGCATGCGTTCATTTCTAATTTCTTATTTCTCATTTCTTATTTCCTCTACTACCAATTTCGCCCGCTGCTGGACTGTTTTTCCTGTTGGTCACTTTGCATCCGCCGAAAAAGTATGCCGGGCAAATCGCCAGCCTTGGCTCGTTCCAATCGCTGCAAGGGCACGAGGAGGCTGGGATCAACATTCTTGTCGAGCGGGGTTCCCTCAGCAGCAACACCCCCGACGCGCTGGGAGTCATCCACAATGGGCTCCGGTGTTGGTAATTGTTTTTGGGGCGACTGCGATTTCTGGTCACCGGGTTTTTCCTGCATGGAGTCGAAAGCCTTTTCATCCTTCCTGACGGGTTCATCCTTGGACTTGCTCTGGTCACCCTTGCCCGGCGCATTGTTAGCCTGGGCAGGATTGGTTTTTTGTTCGTCAGATTTCTCCCCGGAGTCTGATTGCTGTTCCTTTTGCTGCTGCTGTTGTTGCCCCTCATCAGAAGAGCCGGACTGTTTGTCTTGTTGGCCGGATTCATTTTGGGATGATTCCGACTTGGAGTCATTTTTCTGATCAGCGTCTTGTTTGTTTTGCTGATCGGATGAATTCTCGGATTTCTGCGACTGGTCCGAGGAAGATTGTTGGCTCTGTTGTTGCTGGTCCTTGTTTTGATCTTTATCGGACGAGCCCTGCCCACCTTGGTTTTGCTGGTCTTGCTGTTGTTCCTTCTTTTGCTGCTCCTGATCTTTTTTCTCCTCTTTCTTCTCTTGTTGGGATTGCGAAGGAGGTTTCTGCGTCAAAGCCTCCAGCTTGGCACGCAGATCCGCCCAGTCCGCGGCAGCAGGTTCTCTTTTTTCAGCACGGGAGACAGCTTCAATCGCATCGTCCACCGGTCCATTCGGGACAGGCTTGCCCTCCGCGCGAAGGGGTTGCCCATACGCAAGCGTGGCCTCAGCCAGCGATACCGTATCGCTTGAAGAAATAGCATCCTGGGCAGCAAGGCGGCCAACCAGTTCACTCAGTTTTTTGGCTGTTTCACTGGTGTCCACCGTAGATTGGCGTTGAAGCTCGTTCTCCGGCACGGGAGACAATATGGAGGCAGGACCTTCGGTTGCATTAGCCCCGTTGCCATGAGTCACCGCAGAAAAAGCATCACCCATTAATAAAAACATCACCAGAAACACTGGCACCATTCGAGCCGCTGCCAACGCCATGCGTCGCGGACGAGGCTGAATAGGAAATTCCCGCCAAAGGCTCAGAAGCAGGAAGAAAAGCGCAGGCCCCAAGGCCCATTGGAACCGCTCGGCAAGACGGATGCGGGATGCCTCGCGAAATTCACCTTTGGCACCCTTGGCCACAGTGGCTTTGATGAGTTCGGCGATGTCGACCCATTGGCTGGCATCGTTGTAGGTACCCCCGGTAATATCGGCCAATTCCTGAAGCGTGGCGGGTTCCAGTTTGGACAGCACAACCGCCCCGCGTTCATCCTTTAGGAAATTGCCGTCTTCACCGGAAATCATCGCTCCCGCCTGCGTGCCCACGCCAAGAGTAATCGCCTTGATATCGCGTTTCTTGCAGTCTTCCGCCAGTTCACGCCACGGATTCGCGGGATCAGCCTCACCGTCGCTCAAGACGATCAAGAACCGATCCGCACTACCCTGTCCGAAAGAATCGACCGCCGTGCGCAACATGGCCTCATAGTTAGTCCCGGCCTGCGGTAAAAAATCGGGGCCGATGATGGGTAGAAATTCTCTCAATATTTCATAATCGCTGCTAAGCGGAGCCTGCAAAAAAGAGGTTCCGGCAAAGACGATCAACCCGACACGCTCGCCCTTTAGCTCACCAAGCAGGCTTTCAATCAGCAATCGCGACCTATCGAGCCGACTTGGTTTCACATCATCGGCCAACATCGAACGGGAAAGGTCAACCGCAATGAGAATCTCCCGTGATTGATCAAAGACCGGCTCTTCGATGCGTCCCCACTGCGGACGGGCCAGTGCCACACTTGCACAAGCCAGACCCAGGACAAGATACCAGCGGATGGCCCGCAAGCTCCTGCCCGGTAATCCCGGCTTGGTGATAAGTCGCACAGTCGAGGCTCCCGCAGTGGCAGTGAGAATTTTATTTCCGGCCACGCCATTGGTCCCTCGGGCATTTCTCCGCACACGGGCAATATCCCAAACCAACAAAAACGCGGGAATGAGAAGCAGCCAGAGTAACTTGGGATAGAGAAAAGTCATTGGCGCAAAGGAGTGAAGGCTGGGGCGCCGCCGACAGCATTCACATTATTTTGAGAAAAAACCTCACGACGGAAACGAGACAGGGCGGCACCCAGAAAAACAAGGGCAGCACCCGGCACGGCAAACCAGCCGAACAACTCGGTGGTGAGCATGTAGGACTTTACCTGAAACTCTATTTTCCGCGCCTCATCAATGGCCTTGAACGCAGACTCGATAGTGTCGGATGCGTCGGCCTTAAAGTAACGTCCGCCCGTCTCGGCAGCGATATAACGAAGAGAGTTTTCGTCGAGCTCGGAGCGCACATTGCGGTAGCCTTGTTTTCTCCCTTCCCGGTCGTAAACAGGCATTCGCACAATGCCCTGCTTCCCTACCCCGATCGTGTAAACAGGAATGCCCCGCGATTTGGCCAGTGTGGTTGCTTGTTCCGGAGTAAGCGCACCGCTGTTATTTGCCCCGTCTGTAAGCAAGATGACAAATGCGCCGGCGCGCTTTCCATTCTCGGTATGCGCATTTTGCTCCAACCGGGAAAGCGCAACACCCAATCCGTCGCCGATGGCAGTGCCATCCTCAACCAGTCCCGGCGTAAGCCGTTCCACCTGCTTCGCGAGCCAGGTATGATCGAAGGTCAATGGAGCCAATGTATACGCTCTCCCACCAAAAACGGTAATCCCGATCCGGTCGCTTTTTCGTTCGTTGATGAAAGCCTTGATAATCGGGCTAAGCGCCTGGAGGCGATTCATCCACTGGCCATCTTTTTCGTAGTCCTCTGCCAGCATCGACGGCGAAAGATCGATGGCCAGCATCAGATCATAGCCCTTCCCCGTTTCCTCCCGACGGTCTTCCACTCGCTGGGGACGAGCCATCGCCACAATCAGCAAGACAGCACCGAGAGTCGCCAGCATCACCGGGAATCGGGAAGGACTCGCGAGGGAAGGACGATGCCACGCCGCCGCAAACGGAACAATCCACGCCACAATCTGGCGCCGTCCCCTCGCCCACAAAATCAGCGGGAGAAGTAACAAGGCGAACAGCCAGAGTGGTGATTGGAAAATGTAGGGCACGATGTTTTTTTCTTCGAAATTAATCTGTTCTTTAAAAATTTACACAGGAGTAGCCCGGAAGAAGCGCATCAGGGCATCCAGTCGGCTCTCGCGCGTATCCACAACCAACCGGCTCGTGGAACTCGGAAACAAGGCTTTCCAGGTGTTTTCACGTTCGCGACGCCAGGCGGCATGCGCCTCCCGCTCGGCAGATGAGTTTTCCAGGGTTACCAGTCTTCCTGAGACAGGATCATAGGCGGCGAATTTCCCAGCGTCCGGCAATTCGCGCTCCCAGGGATCATCCACCCGAAAACCACGTGTCTGGAATCGCCGTTGGGTGACCAGCCAGCCTTCGGGAACAGGCTGCGGCGCAAAGTCACCCAGCCAAACCACAATGCCATGCCGGGGGGCAATCCGGCGAAGTTGTTTCCAAGGGATCTCCGCCCGCACCACATCCGTGAGTGGCGGAGGAATGGCGCCAAAAAGTTGTGCAGCCGCGTGATGGATGGCTCCACGCCCGCGCACAGGTGGACACACGGAGTACCCTTGCGGCGTGGCATGGACAAAGCCCACCCGGTCTCGATTCACTGCGCCCAGCAGCATCAGCAAACCGGCCAACTCCAACAGGGCTTCTCTCTTTGACTGGGCACCCGATCCAAATTGCAGGCTCGGCGTATCCTCGAAAACAACCAGTACCGTGACCTCGCGTTCCTCGACAAATTTTTTGCGATAAGGTTCGCCCAACCGGGCAGTCACGTTCCAATCAATATCCCGCACATCATCCCCGAATTCATACTTCACTACCTGGTCGAACTCCATCCCGCGACCACGAAAGGCTGATCGGTATTCACCACCGAGCACAGACTCCACCGCGCCACGCACCCGCCACTCCAGGCGGCGTAAAAGCGCCAGGGGAGCTGTCGGCAAAACAGGTGTTGTTCCCATCGCAGCCATTTTGAAAAAACCTAATTTCAGTTTTTCAGTTCTTCAGTGTTTCCCCTGATGGCACCGTCGTTTTTTCCAAGACCTGCTGCACAATATCGTCCGTCGAAATGTTCTCCGCTTCAGCCTCATAGGTCAGTCCGATGCGATGCCGCAACACGTCGTGGGCAACCTCTTGAATCAATTGCGGCGAGACAAATTCTTCCCCGCGCAACCAGGCGAGTGCCTTGCCCGCCTGATGCAGGGCCAGTGAGGCACGCGGTGAGGCTCCGAAACTCAAGTAACGGGTACTCCCCTTGGCAGGTTTCGCCAAATCTCGGGTGGCCCGCACCAAGGCGAGGATGTATCCTTCCACCACCGGAGAAACATGTACGCCATCCACAGCCTTGCGCAGCTCAAGCAACTCGGCTCCGCTGGAGACCGCTTGCAATACGGGCTGGCTGGTCACCTGCCCCCATCGGGACATCATCTGCAACTCTTCATCGTGGGTAGGATAGTCCACCAATAGCTTAAAAAGAAAACGATCCGTCTGGGCCTCGGGCAAAGGATAAGTCCCCTCTTGCTCCACCGGATTTTGCGTCGCCATCACGAAGAAAGGAGTCGGCAGGGGATGCGTTGTCCCGCCAATGGTTACCTGGCGTTCCTGCATCGCTTCCAACAGTGCGCTCTGGACCTTGGCCGGGGCACGATTGATTTCGTCAGCCAGTAACAGGTTGGCGAAGATCGGTCCACGGTGCGGGGTAAACATTCCGTCCTTGGGTGAAAAAACCATCGTTCCGACCACGTCGCTGGGCAATAGATCCGGGGTGAACTGGATGCGCTCGAACTGTACACCCAATGCCGTGCCCAGAGATTTGATCAACAGGGTTTTGGCTAGGCCGGGCATTCCTTCCAGCAACACATGGCCATTAGCCAGCAATGCCACCAGCATTCGCTCGACTACCGCCTCCTGTCCGATGACTGCCTTTCCGATTTCGTTGCGAAGTTTTTGAGACCAATGGGAACCGTTCATTGTAAAAGTGAGTGTTACAGAGCGAAGAACTAGGTAAAAATTGTTTAATCAAAAGTCTCAACTTACAACCCCTTTGAAGAGAAAATTTAACCTTGGATTTGATTTATATCATGGAATCCAAAGACAAAGGAGAGCGGATCTGTCTGTCAAAAAATGAGACGATATTGAGACAGCCAAGGAGTTATTGGGATTTTCAGGGCAAAAAGCAGGAGCATTACCCATGGAGAATTGTTTTTAACTTATGGTTTTTTCTCCTACCCGCAATGAGTCGCCAGATGAACAGCCCCAAGCATCTTTGTCTGCGCCATCATGTCACTGGCCGAGCTTATGCATGATCTTCAGTTAATTGGGGAAATGCCTGAAGAGCCTGTTCCGCAACCTGCGGAGAAACTGTGTCATTTGCACAGCTATTTCCGTCGCGGGCGGAAGTATGTCGTCAAATGATTTGGTGTTTCTGCACGCGACGGAAGTACTTTGCCAAATGACACAGCCTTTCTGCAGACGACGGAAATAACCGTGCCAAAAGATTTGTTACTTCCGTCGTCGGGGGAAATCAGTTGCCAAATGACATGACGTTTCCGTCGTCGACGGAAACACTTGGTCAAATGACGCGGCACTTCCGCCGACGGCGGAAATAGCTCGTCAAATGGCACGGAGCTTTCGCACGCGACGGAAGAGGCTCGGCAAATGGCTTTCCTTTTCCATGCCGGGCGAAAATGACTCCTCCGGTGGTTGCGAGGTTTCTCTTTCCACATGAAAAATATATTCAACAAGAGAACAAACGTCGCTATGAACGACAACATCCACGTCGTCGCCAAGTTGGGACAAGGAATAGCCCGAGTCTCCCCCAGCTTTTTACATGAACCATCCCCAAATGGGCAAATCTCTGTTTCTCGAAGAGGCTTAATAGGCAAAGTTACTTCATTTCCGCGTTTTTATCTTTTGAAATTCTGATTTTGATTTTTCCTCCCCGGCATGTCCGAACTCAACGGCCAGCATTTCGACACAGTAATTATCGGGGCAGGAATGTCCGGCCTGGCGGCAGGTATCCGTCTCGCGCATTTTGGAAAAAATGTCCTGATTCTCGAGCGACATAATGCGGCAGGAGGGCTCAACAGCTTTTACAGCATCGCCGGGCGCAAGTATGATGTGGGCCTGCATGCGATGACAAATTTTGTCCCTCCGGGAACCAAGGGGACCCCACTGGTGAAATTGATGCGACAGTTACGCATCCAGCGTGACGAACTGCAACTCGCCCCCCAATTGGGATCAGCCATTCATTTCGCAGGAAAAAAGGTGCGCTTTATGAATGACTTTTCCGTCTTGGAGAGCGAAATCGCCCGGGAATTTCCAGCGCAGATTGATGCCTTCCGCCGACTCGACCTGTTTTTGCGGGAATATAACGAAACCTCGTTGGAAGCAGAAGCGGCCTCGGCCCGGGAATTGGTTGGTACTTATATCACCGATCCACAACTGGCCGACTTACTGTTCATCCCTGTGTCGTATTATGGAAGCGCCCGGGAAAACGACATGGACCTGCCGCAATTCGCCATCATGTGGAAAAGCCTTTTTCACGAGGGATTCGCTCGTCCCTATGATGGAGTGCGCACCATTATCCGCCTCTTGCTGGAAAAATACCGCGAGGCAGGCGGCAAGCGAAAGATGAACTGCGGAGTAAACCGCATACATACCCAGTCCGGGCGGGTAACTGCCTTGGAGCTTTCAACAGGAGACACAATCACTGCCGATGCAGTCTTGTCCAGCGCGGGGCTGGTGGAGACACTTCGCTTGTGCGACGATCAACCTGCCGACACCGGGACAGATAATATCGGGAAACTCGGCTTTTGCGAAACCATCACCGTACTCGACAAGGAACCCTTGCGCGACTGGGGCTGGCAGGAGACGATTATCTTTTTTTGTGACAGTGATCGCTTTCGTTATGAGTCGGTGTCGCCCTCTGGTGGCACAATCGAAAGCCTCGTCGATCCCCGTAGCGGAGTCATCTGCATTCCCAACAATTACGCCTATGCGGAAAACCAAATTCTCGCCGAGGGATGGCTGCGTGTAACAGCCCTAGCCAGCTATCCGGGCTGGAAATCCTTGTCCCCCGAAACCTACAGCCAAGCCAAAACCCTCTGGCACGATCAACTAAACAACATCGCCCGAAAACACCTGCCTCCGGTAAACGACGTCGAGTTCGCCCAAGCAATCAAGGAGAGGGATATGTTCACTCCTGGTACTGTGGAGCGTTACACCGGGCATCTCGGAGGAGCCATTTATGGAGCGCCTCGCAAGAGTCGCGAAGGGAAAACCCACCTCGCCAACCTTTTTATCTGCGGCACCGACCAGGGGTTTCTTGGCATCACAGGGGCGATGCTTTCGGGCATTTCCATGGCCAACCTTCACATCCTCGGAGGTTCTTAATCAAAAGGATATGGAGCCGAAAATTGTGTGGCATACCTTATCCTCCCTCTAAAAAAGAAAGGAACCGTTCCAAGCCCAAGCTGTCTCCTCCTGCACTTCTTTCAAAAAACTCATGAAAAAGAATAATCTATCGCGTCGCGACTTCCTCAAAAATGCCAGCTTGGCCTCCGGTCTCCTGATCTTACCGGGGAGCGCATTTGCCCAAGAGAAAAAACCTTCTGCAAACGACAAGGTAAACGTCGCCTGTGTCGGCGTCGGCGGAATGGGAGAAGGCGACATGAATGGAGTCGCGGCAACCGGAGCCAATATCGTCGCCGTATGTGACGTCGACTCCAGACGCCTCGCCAAAGCCAAGGAGAAATATCCCAATGCAGAGACCTTTAGCGATTATCGGGTGATGTTTGACAAGATGGGTAAGAAAATCGACGCAGTCACGGTTTCCACTCCCGACCACACCCACTTCACCGTTTCCATGACGGCAATGATGATGGGCAAGCACGTCTATGTGCAAAAGCCCATGGCCCATACCGTTGACCAAGCCCGTCGCATGACCAAGGCTGCCGCAGACAATAAGATTGTCTCGCAGATGGGCAACCAAGGCCACTCACAAACCCACATTCGCGTAGCCAAGGAATGGTATGAAGCCAGCTTGTTGGGCGATATTGCCGAAGTGCACTCTTGGTCTGACCGTCCGATCTGGCCCCAGGGCATGGACAAATTCCAGCCCGAGGCTCCCGTACCAGAATATCTCGACTGGGATCTCTGGCTTGGACCTACCAAAAAACGTCCTTACAGCCCCAAAGTTGCTCCTTTCGACTGGCGCGGTTACTATGAATTCGGCTGCGGAGCACTGGGCGACATGGCGGTTCACATTATCGACCCTGCCTATTACATCCTTGATCTCGGCGCTCCCACCAAGGTCGAAGTTGAAGTATTAGGCAAGAGCCCGATTGCCTTCCCGAACTCCAGCAAGCTGACTTATCACTTCCCTGCCAAGGGCAAGCGCGGTCCCGTAAAAGTAATCTGGCAAGACGGTAGGAACAGCACTCCCAAAGCGCCTGAAGGTGTCGAAAAACTCGATGCCAACGGCAGCTTGCTCATCGGTAGCAAAGCAACCGCCATCATGGGAGGTTGGGGCAACTCCTTCAATATCGCCGGTGCCGGCAAGTTTGAGGAACTGCGTGAAAAAGCACCGCCGGTCAAGTACCCGCGCATCAGGGGCAGCCACTACAAGAATTGGATTGATGCCATCCGCAACAACACCCAGTCCTCCTCGGATTTCAGCTATGCAGGCCCATTCACGGAAATGGTGCTCCTCGGCGTAATTGCCCAGCGCGTCGGAAAAACCCTCGAATGGGATGCCAAGAGCGGAAAATTCACCAACAATGCCGAGGCCAACACACTTCTCGTGGCGCCTCCTTCCCGCGAAGGATTCCTTGCCTAAGAGGTTTTTAGTAAAAAGTAGCCCAAATTACATACATAGCCCGTCAGCAATGACGGGCTATTTTTATTATTTACGCGATTGACTGATTTTTTTCCATTCACAATCAATTACGCCCTTCAAAATTGCCAGCATAGCACAGTGGTAGTGCAGCCGCCTTGTAAGCGGCAGGTCGTCAGTTCAAATCTGACTGCTGGCTCCATTTACTGCTCAATGGTGTAATGGTAGCACAAGCGACTCTGACTCGCTTTGTCTAGGTTCGAATCCTAGTTGAGCAACCATCTTGAAAGCCCCTCGCAAAGGGGCTTTCTGTTTGAATAGAAGTTTAGATCACCACGCAATTTGCCCAATTTCTTCATTGGTGAAAAATCCACTTATCAATGTGAAATACTCCGGCAGTTGGTTGTCATGACTCCATTGCAACTCAATCCCAAGCAATTCAGAAGTAGTTTTGCCAATATCAAATCCAAAGGCCTCCAGCGGAGGACGAACCTTCTCAGGATGAATACAAGAACGGTGGTGTATCCGGGTGCACTCGTTTTCAGGACAATTAAAGCAGGTCCCCGCAAAAAACGCCCGGCTATCGCGATATTCGTTTTCCAATGCCAGTAACTTTTCGTCCATCTGTTGCCTGACCTCGGCCAATATCGTCCTTCCCGTATGCTTGCTTTGCTCCAATGAATGACACCTTTCCCTAAGGCTTGCTGCAGGAGTAATCTTTACGCCCAAAATATGGACGGCATTATATCCTGCCAGATATTCTTCCGTGTTGAATTCATAAGGCGGACAGGCCCAGCAATTATTATACCGGGCACATTGCCTGCAAAAAACGATGAACTTCTCTTTGTCACGGTAATGACTTAAGTATTCTTGCGCCTGAATAACGGCAGAGACGTAAATCGTTTTGTACATTTTTATCGGTTATTCCTAAAATAGGTCGTCGATCAAACATGTTCTTCCAAGAATTGGTATACATGAAGGCCACGCCAATAGCTATGCCTCCGGTGCGCCTAAAAATCATCGCCCGCATCACCTCCAAGGTCAGCGGAAGACCGCGTTCCCCATTTGCAGGTCAACAAGCCTGCGAGTCGGTCAAAGGTACACTTTACTGCAACCCGTCGATCTCCTGAGTTTCACCTTTTGCTGATTGATTGGATGACGTCGTGCTCTTGGCGCGTGTTGACCGGACATTCTCGATCTTGAGAACGACGGGATTGGGCCACTGGTTGTTGGTGTAAAGACGGAGCCCGTTGACTGCGCTCACCTCCAGTCCTTCCTCCACGGAATTGACCCGAACTCCAGCATCAAAATTTTTCCGGTATTCCACCACCTTGCTGCCATAGCCCAAAACACTGATCTTGGTCTGGTCTGTTTTTTCCAGACCTTTTATGACAACCTTCTTTCGCGTCCCATACGGCCAATTCTTTCCCGTCTGCACAAAAGCATAAACGGCATCTCCTGATTTCGCCTGGGTAAACCAAATGCCATCCTCCTTGATGACATCCCAAGGACGCACCGCATGAACCGCCTCTCCGTTTACCAAGTTCCACAACGCCACTTCCCGCAATAACGCCTCCTGCTCAATCTGGATTTCGCCATCCGGTTTCGGTCCCACATTCAACAACAGATTCCCGCCCTTGGCCCGCGTTTCGATCAGCATGTTGATGATCTGTGTTCCGCTCTTGTGCGGATCATTGGTCGGCTTGTACTGCCAGTCCGTCCCCATTGTAAAGCAGGCTTCCCATGGCCCAGGAATCGGCGCATCCGGCAATCGCTGCTCGGGAGTCTTCATCTGTCCGCGCGTTACCACCAGTTCCGGTTGCAGCTGCCATGCGTACTCTTTCAGTCCTTCCGCCGGACCGTCGAAAAACATTACGTCAATCTTCCCGTAATTCGTCAGCAACTCCTTCAACTGCGCCTTGTCGATCTCCATCAACCGAGGATTATT
>JAITVQ010000249.1 GCA_031285745.1 Puniceicoccales bacterium
AGAATATTCATCTGGTGGAAATTCGGTTGCTGGGAAAAGTAACTCGGGAAAACAGGTCGGAAGCAAAGCAATTGTTTTGCATATTCAATGAAGCCCTCGACAGAAAAAACGTCCTTCGATTTTCTGTGGTTGCGGAATGAAGTGGTTGTGGTCTTTCTATTTTCCGAAATCAAATCCAACACCCGCACTAAACCATGAACCGTCTCCAACGCTATATGTTCGGCCAAGTCGCCGTGGCAGTAACGTTGTCGGTAGGGTTGTTCATCTTTGTTTTCGTGGTCGGGGATATGCTAAAACAGGTGATCGGTGAACTCGCCAATGGGCGCATGGACTGGTTGACCTTCTTTCAGCTCATTGGGTTGCTGATCCCCGGATCGATTCCGTATGCCTTGCCCATCGGGCTTCTCACCGGGATATTGATTGTACTGGGGCGCATGTCCGCGCAAAATGAAATTATCTCCATGAAGGCTGCCGGACTTAGTATCTGGCGTATTGTGTCCCCGATCTTCCTTGTCGCACTCCTCGGCGTCGTCCTCTCCCTCTTCATCAACTTCGAATACGCCCCCCTGGCCAACGATGCCTATAAACGTATTCTGCGCGGCGCCGCCCGGCAAAACCCAGCCAGCCTAATTGTCCCTGGCGAGTTCTCCCGCTTCAAGGGCTACGTCATCTATGTGGATTCACGTGACCAGCACTTGCTCCGCAATGTATGGGCCTGGCAGCTTAACGAGAACGGCGATAAGATCGAGCGCATCGTGCATGCCGAATCGGCAGTATTCAACTTCATCGACAAGTCGGAAAAAGAAGGAGGCGGCATCCTGGAAATCCGAGCCAATGATGCCTCCATCGCATTATTCGACAGGAACGACCCTGAAAATTTCACCGAGGCTGCCGATCTCAGCAGAGCCCAAACCATTCCCATCATCATCCCACTGGATGACCTGCTCTCTGGAACCGGAGGCTATGAGAAAAAAATCCGCTATTACACTTTCTCGGAATTGATGGAGCTGCGCAAAACCGGTTGGCGAGTCAAAGAAGGAGCCTCGGCCAAGGAACAGCTTGCCGACAAGGTTGCCGTCCAATTGCAGATCCAAAGCAACCTGGCCAACGCAATGGGCATTTTATCCATGGCCATGCTAGCCATTCCGCTGGGAATAAAAACCAGCCGATCCGAGACACTCGTCAATGTCGGTCTGGCATTGGCACTCGCACTCACATTCTATTTTTTGACGGTTGCCCCGTCGTGGATAAAAAACCCCCATTACCGGCCAGACATCCTGGTCTGGTTGCCTAATTTCCTCTTCCAAGGATTAGCCATCTGGTTGCTACGCAAGGCAGCAAAAAACTGACGAGACAGACCAGTCCAACTACCCCATTGCCTCAACGGCGAACTTGGCGTGAAGCAGGCTCCCATATCCATCCGCCACCGGACATATCACACTTCAATCGTTCATACCCTTTGGCAATTTCGGCAGGTAAAGGCGTATTCCCGATTTTAAACAACTTTAAAACCCCTGCCCCCTTCTTGCTGGAAGGAGATTCAGCCTCCTCGATGAGGAGATACGCCTCGAAGACACCGCCGGGAGTTTCCCCGATCAGCACATCCATCTTGTAACTCTGTCCGCGAACAACATCAACCCAGGGGCCGTAACGTAATCCGAAACCCGGTTTGCCCCACTTGGCTTCCTCTTCCTTGGTTATTCGATTTCCAGTCCCATTTTTAGGCTCGGCAGCGCCTGTGCCACGGACCTGTTGTTCGCTCATGAAATCATAACCGGCATCCAAGACCAATTTGTCCCGCCAATAAACTGAGAGAATATCATCACCAACCCCCACGAAACGAAAACGCCCATGCTTAGGAGCTTTCACAGTTCCCGTATAGTGAACTAGCCAACGACTCGGTTTCACCTCGGGTACATTAAATGCCTTGGGAGCACCCTCGGCACCCATCCGGGTAATGAAAAACTGGGTTGCAACCAACCGCTCATCACTTCGGAAAAAGGGAGACAGAACACCTTCCTTGAAACCACTCCGGGCATAAGTACGCGCGGTATCAGCATATTTCTTTCGAGCGGCGGGATCATTTGGAGCCATCTCTGTTGCTTTACCATCTGCAGTTTGTTTCAGGTCATAAAAAGTCCCCACCAATCCATTGTTGGCTCCAAAACCGCTCATCCCGAAAAGAGATACCATGTTTCGGCCTCCTCCTCGGCCAACGCCTATCCCTGTCCCCTCGCCGCCTCCGGCTCCTCCGCCAATTCCCTTGGATGAACCTCCCATCAACGCTCCACTTTCAAAGGCGGACATCCCCAAGTTCGGCATATCCGGCAACGCTACGGAGGAGGCCGCTCCTTTTACCGTGATCTTGTTCGGTGTCTTCACCATATTCCGCGCGTTCTTCGGCGTGATCCGGTGTTCAAAGTTCCTGGCCCGGTCTCCTCCGGTTCCGCCTCCCGCGCCTGTCGCAAAAGTAGTTGGATCTTCCGGCGGGGTATCCACAAATGTCGAAATAACCCAGAATATCGCGACCAAGGCCAGTATTAGATGCAAAACAAGCGAGACCAGAAATCCGTCTCCTCCAAAACTCGCCCAGCTTAGTTTTGTACGGGTGGGCAACACTTCTGTCTGCGTTGGGTGCGTTTCGACAGGAATGTTAGGATCAGGAGAAACAGGAGATGGACTATCTTGGCTCATGTGAGAACAGCAGGTAAGTAGGTGACAGACAAAATTGGGTCAGAAATTAATTAGAGTATCTTTAAAGATGGCCTCTATTAGCGAAACCTTTCCCGCCTTAATCAATTTAACAGATAAATTTTTCACCTAAGTTAAATATAACTCATAGGCTATTTGCGGGCGCTCCTATTTCGATTTTTGAGAGATATTGTTGGTAGATGTTTTATCTCGATGAAAGATGTCTATTTTGGGCTTTCAGTCTAAAGATACCTCATATTTTCTCACAGCTCCATCATGAAGCTCTCTCCCGCTGATTTTGCATTATGTACTCCCGTCGAGAAGGGCGGATCGGGGCGATTGTTTTATCGGGTAGGATTGCCGGGAGATTCCCGAGGAATTCTCTGCTGTTATGATAATTCACGGGAGGAAAACGCACTCTATGTTCCGTTGGCCCGATTTTTGGCGAAGTTCGGGTTCCCAGTACCCAAGGTTTTGGATTCCATTCACAATGCCGATGGAACCGGGGCACTCCTAATGGAGGATGCCGGGGCCGATGATTTATGGAGTCTGCGTAATGCCGACTGGCCAATCCGCCGAAGTGCATACCAATCCGCATTACGAGCATTATACCACCTGCACATGGGAGGTTATTTCGCATGGGTGCCCAGCAACACGAAGCTGATGCCCAAATTCGATGAGGCTCTCTATGGATGGGAAAGAAATTATTTCTTGGAGAATGCAGTAGGGCGCTATTTGGGAATAGAATTAACTTCGGTTGAAGCCAGTGCATTACAACAGGAATTGGGAGAGTTGGCCGTACGCCTGCAAGCACTGCCGCCCCAACTTGTCCACCGGGATTGCCAATCACAAAACATCCTGTGGAAAGACGGAGCCATCTGTTTCATTGATTTCCAAGGCATGCGTGTCGGCACAGGATTCTATGATCTCGGCTCTTTGTTATGGGATCCCTATGTGCAGTTCCCCCCGACCGAACGAACCGAACTGTTGGATTTTTACTGGAACCTGGGCATTCCTAATATGAACCAGGACGTATTCGGTGCTACATTTCTGGATGCATCGGCGCAACGGCTCATGCAGGCATTGGGTGCCTACGGATTTCTAGGCATAGTCAAAAACAGGCAGGATTTCCTGGCACATTTTCCACCTGCGTTGGAAAACTTGTTTGCGATCACGAGGAGTAATTCATCACTGCCGCACTTGCATCAACTGACGGTAAGGATGCGCGATAAAATGCAAAGCTTGTCATAGACGACACCGGGTGTTTTATCCGGGTCATGCTCATTCGTCCTGACAATCGCGCCGCCAATCAACTCCGTGCCATCAGCTTCACGCCCGGCATTGCACCTCACGCCGCAGGCTCCGTGCTTGCCGCCTACGGCGACACGCGCGTCATTTGCGCTGCCACACTTGAGGAAAAAGTTCCTACTTGGATGAAGCAACAATGCGTAAAGGGTGGCTGGCTTACCGCCGAATATTCACTGCTCCCCTACTCCACACTGGACCGCAAGCAACGCGATATCGTCAAAGGGCGACTGGACGGACGCACCGTGGAAATCCAGCGGCTGATCGGTCGCGCGCTTCGCGCTGTACTGGACCTGAGCAAGCTGGACGGTTTTACGCTTTGGGTGGACTGCGATGTCCTCCAGGCAGACGGTGGCACGCGCACGGCCTCGATTTCCGGAGCCTACGTGGCGGCACAACTTGCTGTGAAAAAATTGATGGCTGCCGGCAAAATCAAGGAATCGCCGTTCACTGATAGTGTCGGAGCAATCAGTGTTGGGGTTTATCAGGACGCACCGGTTTTGGATTTAAATTATCTGGAAGACAAGGACGCCTCGGTGGATGCCAATATCGTCATGACTGGAAGCGGACGTTTTGTTGAAGTACAAAGCGCGGGTGAAGAAGCCACTTTCGACGCAGCCCAGTTACAGACCATGATCGGTCTGGCCCACGAAGGATTGCAGACCATCTTCCGGCTGCAAAAGGAAGCCATCGGGTAAATCTCCATGGCAGAGACAGCCCGCAAGCCCACCCTGGTTGTCCTGACCGGGGCTGGCATGAGTGCAGAAAGCGGCATCCCCACTTTTCGCGGTTCGGATGGGTTGTGGGAAAATCATCGGATCGAGGATGTAGCGACCCCCGGAGCATGGGACCGTGATCCGGCATTGGTTTTAAATTTCTACAACGCCCGCCGGAAACGCATGTGGGAATGCGAGCCCAACGAGGGACACAAAGGACTGGCCCGGCTGGAAAAGCATTTCAACGTCCACATTATCACGCAAAATGTGGATAATCTACATGAGCGGGGCGGCAGCAGTAATGTACTTCATCTACACGGTGAACTCAGCAAGGCAAGAAGCACCCGGGACGAAAGCATCGTACTGGACATCGGAAAAAAGGATATCCTCATGGGAGATAAATGCCCATTAGGCTCCCAATTGCGCCCGCATATCGTATGGTTTGGCGAAATGGTCCCGTTGATCGCCGATGCGCAGTCGATGGTGCAGACCGCAGATATTTTTGTCGTGATCGGCACAGGACTAGCTGTCTATCCGGCAGCCGGCTTGGTGGATGAGATTGCGCCCGGCGTTCCGGTGTATCTTATCGATCCGGCACCCGTTCGCACCGATCCCCATATCCAGCACATCCAAGCCGGAGCTTCCGAAGGCGTGAAGATGTTGGAAAAAATCCTGAAATCCGCGGCCGCGTAAGTAAAACCAGCCTCGCACCAAGCTATTCAGATTCGGCCATCTTGTAGATTTCCGAGCCTGCCAGCAGAAACGCCCCCACTCCATAAATTTCGGTAGCGTTTTCGTTAAACTTGAAAGGATCCGCGGCAATCGGTTGGACGTGGGTTAACTTGCCATTCGTTTGCACACAGGAAACCAAAGCCTCCCAGGATCTTTTCACCGCGGGTTCATATTTAGCCTTGGGCAGCAATCCGTTATTTATACCCCAAGCCAGTGTATAGCAATAGAAGCCGGTACCGCTGGTTTCCGGGATGCTGACCCGGGAAGAGTCAAGCAAACTGGTACTCCAGAACCCGCTCGATTGCTGGATGGAAAGTATCTTGGCCGCCATTTCCTTGTATTGTTTTTCGTAATAGGGACGCAGCGGACTATCCTTGGGCATGATTTTCAAAATACCGACCAGCCCGCCCATTACCCATCCATTGCCCCGACTCCAAAATATCTTGGCTCCATTTGGCTCCCGTTTATCAAAAAAGCGACTATCCCGGAAAAAGAGATTTTCGTCCTTATCGTATAGATAATCGGTTGTCGCCTTCCACTCTTTGTCCATGAACTCAATATACTGGTTGTTGCCCGTTAATAGCCCCAGTTTCAACCAAGCCGGAGGCGCCATGAACAGCGAGTCACACCAAGACCAGCGATGATTGAGATAACCCGGTTCCTGATGCTCAAGACCCCGGGTAATGGGCTTGGCCAGAATCTGGTCAAACCGCTCCATGGTCGGTGCAATCATCGCCGGATTTTTATCTTTTTCATAAAAGAAAAGATAAACCTGCGCGACACATTGATTATCGGCATGGTAATAGTTTCTCGCGAGCTGCCATTTCATTTCATCGCAACGGTCGCGAATTAATTGTTCATAGACAGGGTCGCGGGAGATCTCGCTCAACGCCAAAAACCCCAGATAACCAGTCGCCTGGGTCCAATCATTCTGAGCATGCCGGGAAGGATGTTCGATTTGCCAGTCAGCCACGGCCTCCATGGTCGAAAGCACTGCGGACTTTTTCCAAGCTGGGCTAACCTTTTTATTGTCCCACGACCCGGCCCACTGGTCTTTTAGGACAGTTTGGGATGATACTGGCTCGCTCGAATTTTGCGAGGATGCAGCGGCATCATCACTGGAGCATCCGGCGAAAAACACGGAAACAGAACATGCTAAAAGAGCAGGCAGTAGTTTTTTCATGTAAAAAAAAGCATTGTATCGTGGGTTTAAGGAAAATTTCCTCAAAAACACCCGACAACGCATGACTTTTTCAATTTTGTTTCAAAAAAATCAAGATTCGTTCATTATAAACTAAATCCATGGCATTTGTTTACCGCACTCGCATTTGGTTCGACGAACTTGATCTACTGGGAGTCCTCCACCACTCACGGTATATTTACCACCTCGAACGGGCCCAAAAAGCACTCTTCGTGCAAACCATGGGCATTGACTCATTGGATCCGCTTGTCGCACCGGATATCTATGCGATGGTTCGGGATGTTGATATCCATTACGCCATACCGGTGCGAAATGAATGTGATATCCAAATCGTGCTCCGCGTAGATAAAGTAAGGGCCGCCGGGCTTACCGTGGCCTTTGAGTTTCGCAGCGCAGATGGCCTGATTCTGCATTGTCACGGCAAAAGGACCATCTGTCGCATGGATGCCTCGACTCACCGCCCCGCAGAATGGTCACCAGAATTTCGCCGACGTTACGAAAAACTTCTTCAGAAAAAATAAGCCTACACACGCCATATCAGCGTAGCTGAGAGGGTATAGGTTTGGCTTGCCAAAGCCTTGGCAATTCATTGTATTTTCTCTTCTTATTAACGACAGGCTTATATGGATAGCCTGTCATTTATTAACTTAATTCACCAAAGATTATGATTACAACAAATACGATTGGATTCTTATGGGTTCACGGAGAATTACCTCCGCTTGCCCATGCAACTCTGCGAAGTTTCGCAGCAAACGGTCATGAGTGTGCTTTATACTCATACGATAATCCTGCAGTTCCCAAGGGATGCCGCCTGTTGGACGCGAGAGAGATTCTTCCAGAAGAGGAGATATGGCATGGGCGAAATGGCTCCCTCGCCTGTTTCGCCGACTTTTTCAGATGGAAGCTGATGTATGAAAAAGGCTGTTTCTGGGCGGATATTGATATTTTTTGCCTTAAACTGATGCCGGCCTTTGCGCCGGGAAGCGTTCTCTACAAGTCCTCTGATACTTCCGAATGTCCGTTCCAAGGCTTTTATAGGCTGCCCCAAGGACATCCGGCGCTCAAGCAGGGCATTGATTGGATTAGCTCAGTTTCTCTAAAAGAACGGAGTAAATTCAGATACACCGCAGTCATGGATCATCTCTGCCGGTATTTTAAGGATTC
>JAITVQ010000268.1 GCA_031285745.1 Puniceicoccales bacterium
ACCAACGGATAAACTTAAATGCTGGCAATAGTGACGACTATTTTGCCGGTGTTTACTGGAAGGATATTGCCAGCGATATTCTGATACAAGGTGGACAGGTAACAGTCAACTTATCCACCAATGAGGCTGGTAAATTTGTCATCGCTGACGGACTTCGCCTGGAGTTCATCCAGGCCATTCCTGAACCATCGACATATGTGTTCACGGGAGCTTTGGCTGCCTTGGGACTGGCACTTGTTGCCTGCCGTCGTCGTCGAAATAGGTAAGGCTGTCTTTGCAAGGATGCCACACAACAGGAGGGTCGAGCTTGCCCAAAAGCCCAAAGAACCAGCGATGTTATGTAGCGCAGGCTTCCAGCCTGCACTGAACCACGGAAATACCGAGGGGAGGAAGGTCAAGAGCGAATAGGTTGCCAGTTGAGAGCGGCAACCTAATGATGAAACCAACCAGCACCCAAAAACACAGCACAGCCAGTTCCGCCTTCGCCGTCAAGCCGTTCAAAAACCGCAATGGAGCCATCTCGTGGCGCGTGAGCGGATGGCTCTTGGGCGAGCGCATCCGCAAAAACTTCAAGACCCGTGAGGAGGCTATCTTGGAGCGCGGCGCACTCTTCATGAAGCAGGCGCAAGCCGATTCCAACTTGCGCATGACCTCCACGTTCCTAAGTGAGGCGCAGTTGCGGGAGGCCGAAGCCGCCTTTCTCAAAATCAAGGAATCCCCGCGCCCCTTGATGTTTTACTTGGACTATGGCCTTGAGAACTACTGTGAGCCGAAAACCTGCCTGCCCATTGCCGACGCCGTGACGGAGTATCTCGCAGCGCGGAGCAAGGACGTTGAGCAAGGCTTGATCTGCCAGCGGCAGCACGACGCCATCCGCCGGGACCTGGCCGTCCTGCAAACCGCCTTCGCACAGTGCACCCTTGCCGAATTGACCACGGAAAAGCTTCTCGGCTTCATCCGCCGTGGCGCGCCGTCACTGAAAACTCAAAACAATCGGCGCGCGCATCTGTTCACCTTCTTCAAACATGCCTGCCGCCAAAGCTGGCTTGTCAAGAATCCGCTAGAAAGCACCATTCGCCACCGTGTGGATCATGCCCGGGGTTCCGCGCCCAGCCTTACTGCAGCCCAAGCCGCCGAACTCATGACCTATGTCGAAACCGTCGAAAACGGCGCTTTTGTGCCTTATTTTGCACTGTGCCTCTTTGCCGGCATCCGGCCCGACGGGGAAGTCTCCAAACTGCCCGCCACTGACGTGCGCTTGGAAAATGAAAACATCACCATAGAACCGTGGGTGTCGAAGGTGAACATGCGCCGACTGGTCGCCATCCAGCCCAATCTCGCCGCATGGTTGCGTGCGTATCCGCTGGACGAATACCCTATCATCCCGCCGAAGGACAAAATGAAAAACGTGCTCGGAAAAATCAGCCGCATCCGCCGCCGGTTCAAGCTGAGCCACGACGTGTTGCGCCACACGTTCATTTCGATGCATGTGGCAAAATACCGCTCAATGGGAGACGCCGCGCTGCAAGCGGGCAACTCGGAGACAATCATCCGCCGCCATTACCTGAACGTGACCACGCCGCAGGAAGCGGAGGCGTTCTTTGCGGTCATGCCGCAGAAAAAAGCGCTGGAGCTGAAAGCTGCGCAAAAGGCCACCAGCACGAGCGAAAACATAGTCACTGCTCCCACCGAGAGGCAGCAGCTTGCCGCCTAGGCGCGAGTAACACGGCATCGCACCCCGCACCGTGCAGGCAACCGCAAGGCCGCTTGCGCGGTGTCACCGTTTTTTGCGCGCGCCCCATTCGGGAGCCAGTTGATGCGACAACATGGGCATGGAAACCATCACCCAATCCCCCAAGGCAATCACGCCGCTTGCTGACATCAACGGCCTGCGTCACTCCGGGATATTCCCGCAGGGCCGCGAACCGTCCATCCGCACCTTGCGCGAGTGGACCAAGCAACGCCGGATTCCCCGTGCTCGCACCTGCGAAGGCATCCTCGAAAAACCACATATAGACCCTGCATCACGCAGGGTTTGTTTATTTTTTAGAGGCACAATACCGTGAATGGTATTATCAAAACATTCCCCAATGAGCTTCCTTGACATGATCATATCAGCCAATCCAACTGTTATAACATGCACATTGATTTATCATTAATTGAAGTCACAGGGGGCGTGCTTTTAATCTTTCAACCCCAAGAACATTAATTAGATACGGCAAAAACAAATCTTGGCTAATTTCTAAAATAACCATGTATCGCTTGATCCATTCCGCAGACTGGCAACTCGGCGCCCGATTCTCCCAACTCGGTCGACACGGAAGCCATTTCAGGCAAGCTCGACTTGAAGCTCTGCAACGGACGTTGGCGTTTGTGCGCGAACACCAAGCCGATGCATTTCTCATCGCTGGTGATCTTTTCGAGGATAACCAAGTGGACCACGCTCTCGCTGCCGCCGTTGTTGACCTCTTTCATACATATCCCGACATCCCGATATATATCCTGCCCGGCAATCACGATCTGCACACCGGCCCCGATTTGATCGGGCTGTCACCTCTTCGTTACCAAGAAACAGGAAGACAAATCGCCCCTTTCATTGTGATCAATTGAATTTCTCGATTGTGCCTATCTATCCGCCAAAAAGTTTCACCCAAACAACATGAATATAACAAACATCAGCATATCGCGCGTAATTGCTCATGAGGTAGTAAGAGCATCAGGCATGAGTGAGAGACCGCCAATTTTGAGCGATGAACTGCCGTCCTTGGATGATAGTGGTAAAGTCTTGATAGGCAAACGACTCGTCGCCACAATGGCATTAGGGAATCATAGCGTTGAAGTTACAGTTGAAGACGCTTCGACAGGTAGCCCCTTCGATCACGCTACAAGTATGTTAGATTCGACAGATAATGTCTTCATCGAAAAATCAAAACATCTAGCTCGGAGTCTGTCTTTGGCGCAGACCGTAGGGCAAATCAAATCCGGATCCGTCATTTTCATACAAGGCAACTGCGTAATTGATGGCACCAGCTCTCGTTATATTTCTATAATCAAAGCTGATTCAGATGAAGGACTCGCAAAACAAGTAACCAATACAGGAATCACATTAAAATTAGTCCGAGACATGTTGCTAGGCGAATCTCAACGACTATTTAAAGTTGCTTTTATTGTTGAGGATAATGAGCCGAGAACCAAGCCGGATATTAGAGACACTGGAGATTTTTCAATAATGGTATTTGATCACTTGATGCAAAATACTGGGGATGGCAACGCGGCGGCTTATTTTTATCGAGCATTTCTAAAATGCCGCCTAGCAGAAAATGCAGCTAGAAAAACCAAGCAATTCTATGAATTGGCAAAAGATTTTGTAAGCAGCCTAGCTATCTCACAAGATAAGAAAGTTGAGCTCAGAGGGAATGTTATCGCATACCTGCAAAGTAACCAAGGAACATTAGAGCCTAGGAGCTTTGCGAGAACAGTTTTACCCACCAATCAGCAAGACGCTTTCATACGCAGATGCACTTCAGATGGGTTCACTCAAGCAGTTGTCAAAGACTTGACTCTTCTAAAGGGGAAACTACGCAGGCAATCGGTCAAATTCACATCTAAAGTTACATTATATGCCTCACCCGAAGTTTTCCGTGATTCGGTAAAAATAGGGAAGTCGACTGATGGTTGGACGGAAATCAAAATTAAGGGCTCGGTGGATGAAATCCCATGACCGAAGCTGAACTAAAACCGCTATATGAGCAAAGACTTCCCGCACTCCAAGCATTCGGATGCTGGGTGACAGCCTTCATCGCTTCAGAGCTTCAGAAGAAGCTTGGTAGCAATGAAGAAGTGGAGAAATTTCTTAAAATACCACCAAAACCTCGAATCAAAACTGTCGATTCATTTCTGGAAAAAGCACTGCTGCGCAAACCCAAGCCTGACCCTCTTAACGATATTACAGACCAGGTCGGTGTGAGATTTGTCGTATTACTTCTCGAAAACATAGATACTATCGGAAGCATAATACAACACGGCAATTGGAGTTGGAGTAAAGATAGAGACCACGAGAAAGAACGGCTGGAAAAACCCGATTACTTCGCATATCAATCAGATCATTATATCATACGATGTAGGGAGGAAATAGATTATAATGGTATAAAAATCCCAGCAAACACCCCATGTGAAATACAAATAAGAACGATTTTACAGCACGCTTACGCAGAAATGGCACACGGCTGTGACTACAAGCCATCAATCGATCTTCCAACGGAAGAAAAATTGAAGATAAAGCGATCCTTGGCAAAAGGATCTGCATTAATTGAAACGACTGACGACGTCTTCAAGGAAATCAAAAATCGACTCACAAACTACAGTGCATCCATTACTGCGTTAATTCAACACTCCGCTCAAATATATAGAGACAAAACCGATCTAAATACCAACATCTCGACACGATTTACTGAAATTACTGTAGACACCTATAGAGAAATATTTTTAAATTTAACTTGTGAACAACTTTCCACGTGGACAGCCAATCATACACATCTAATTGATGCATTGCTAGCAAAGCGAGAGAGCTCTGTCTTCTACCGCGATCCTGCCATTGTGTTGCTTTCTTGGCTTGTTTACAACTACCCATCGACGATTCCAATCACATGGCCTGTCGACATTAGTATCCTAGAAGATTTATATACTACATTAGGCATATCTACTCACGGAATTTTTTAAAATCTTTCTGACATCCGTCTCCATTCAAAAGCCCTAGAACTGCTGCAACATCTTCTGTGAAGATAGACGTTCCTGTGGCGATTATATTGAATAATTGATCCATTTGCTGTTTTTCAAAATATCTCACGAAAAGAGCCTATCTACCTGCAATCATAAATTCCAAATTTCAATTCAACCCAAAGTAGGGGTAGCCCTCCGGGCCGGAACTTATCCGGATGAGAAAATCGATTCTATTCAATTCGGGCGTTTTGCCTTTGCCCCCAAACAAATCAACCTTGATATATGAGAGGGAAGACGCACATCGAATGGACCGAAAGCACATGGAATCCGGTCACGGGTTGCAGCAAGGTCAGTGCTGGCTGCAAAAATTGTTATGCCGAACGTATGGCCCGCCGATTGCAGGCAATGGGAAACCCGCGTTATGCCAATGGTTTTTCGGTAAAAATGCATCCCGATTTGATTGATGTGCCAAAAAGCTGGAAAAAACCGCGCTATATATTCGTGAATTCCATGAGCGATTTATTTCATGAGAGAATCCCCATTTCTTTCATAAAAAAAGTCTTCGCAACAATGCGCGAATGCCCTCAGCATACATTTCAAATTTTGACAAAACGAAGCGCACGGCTTGCCGAACTGGCGCATGAACTGGATTGGGCACCAAATATCTGGATGGGAGTAAGCATTGAGGATGCGAATGTGATGCATCGGATTGACGATTTGAGGAAAGTTCCTGCCGCAATCCGGTTTCTTTCCTGCGAACCGCTCATTGGCCCGATTGATGACATGAACTTGCATGGCATTGACTGGGTTATTGTTGGAGGAGAGAGCGGTCCCGGTTCCCGCCCGATCAAACCGGAATGGGTTCAATCCATTCGCAAGCAGTGCCGTAATGCAAAAGCATCATTCTTTTTTAAGCAATGGGGCGGAACTCGCAAGGATCTCACGGGAAGGGAATTAAATGGTCGAATATATGATGAATTCCCGTCGTCTGGCTCCCCGGAAAGAAACGTAAGATGATAGCGATTCCATTAATGATCTGTTCAAATTCAACAATCCTGCTGTGTCACGTTACTCATGCATGAGTAAGCATCCCCGTATATTTCTTGGACAGGACTGCTGCAAATAGGACATTCCTGCGATTATTTTCACTCCGGGGGCATTTTCACCTCCACGCTCCTGATGACCGGCTCTTTCCTGCTTAACAGGATTT